>PXRR01000001.1:0-4138 GCA_003021975.1 Halobacteriales archaeon QS_5_70_17
GACACGCGATCGAACGGTACGTCGACCTTGATCTGGCGGTCCTCTACGAGGCGCCGATGGCCGAGCGCGTCGACCGGTATCTCGAGGTTCCGCGGGACGCGCTGGCCGACGCCCTGCCACGCTGGAAGACCACCGCCGACGTCACCCCCTCCCCCGACAGCGTCGAACACCTCCCGTTCGTCGTCGCAGACCTCGCCCACGTCCGGTGTCCGACCGGAGAGGGGTCGCGGTTCAGCGTCGCCACGGCCGATCCGATCAGTTCGTTCATGCGGGGACGGGACGGCCGCTTCGCCGGCGACGGCGGAACGGCCGCGGACACGCGCTCGGAGGGCCCCGCGAGGACGGACGACGACCCGATCGTGGACCTCCAGGAGACCGACAGCATGGAGCACGTCTGGATCGGCGAGGGGTACCCCATGGGGGCGGCCAAGCCGACCGTCGAGGCCTGCAAGCGACGCTTCGACGCTCGGCCCAGCGGGGACATCGACGTGACCGTCGTCGTCAACGACCCCGAGATGCGCGCCGAGACCGCGGTGTCGGACCTCTACGGGCTGCGGGAGCTGGTGCAGTTCGACGTGGGCACGCACGAGGCGCTAAGCCAGGAAGAGCTGGCGTCGCTGTTGGCGGAGGACCGGGATTTCGTCCACTTCGTTGGTCACGTCGACGACCGGGGGCTGCAGTGTGCCGACGGCTATCTCGACGCCGCCGCCCTCGACGACGTCGGCACCGGGGGTGGTCACGCTCGCCGACGTCGGAAACGAACCGGCGACGAAGGTGGGGCGGATGCTGGCGCGGCTGTTGAACGCGGGGTTCTCGCTGGGCGGCGCGCTCGACGTGCTCGCGAGCGAGACAGTCACCGGCCGACGGTACATGATCGTCGGCGACCCGAACCTGGCGCTGGCGAGCAGCCGCGGCCTCCCGATCCGGGCGGAGATCGATCGCACTGATACGGCCAGATTCGAGGTCTCCGTCCACGGGTATCCGACCGGCCAGTGGGGCCTCGGAACGATCGCGACGCCCCACATAGCGTCGAACGATCGGCGCTATCTCCACGCCGGCCACATGGCGACGTACACCGTCACCGGCGATCAGCTCTCGGAGTATCTCCGGCTCGAACACTTCCCCGTCACCGTCGGAAGCGCGCTCCGCTGGAGCGACGAGATCCGGCCGTCGGACCTCGAATGAGGGCCGTCAGGAACAGAGTCCTCTACGGTCCGGCGTTACCGGATGTTGCGGCCGCCATCGCCGCCTGTGCCTGAGAGAGCACGAGGAGCGTGGTGAACAGGACGCCGGTCATCTTGGGGTGCTCTGCGAGGTACGCCGCGATTTCGGAATCGGACATCACAGTTTACCAGTTGGCGCGCATGAAATTATAATTTTCTAAATATATCGTACAGTAAAAAACTGTAAACAACCCGTATCGAAGCCGAAAATTCTCCGCGCAGTACCGGGGTTTTCCCCGATCTGGACTCTCCGCCCACAGCGATCGTTCCGCTACTCGGATATCTTCTATTATGAACGAGCGAATATAGGTATTATTCGTGACGTCGGCCGTAACTCCCTTGGCACCCCCGCCTACCGAGGGGGTATGAACAGTCCGTCCTCAGCGTTCGATGGTCGGCGGGGGGAGTTCCGCCGCTCGCCGGTCGTCGCCGTCGCGTTGGTCTGTCTCGTCGCCGCCGCGTTCCTCGCCCCGGTCGG
The DNA here is from genome assembly GCA_003021975.1 of Halobacteriales archaeon QS_5_70_17. Taxonomy (GTDB): domain Archaea; phylum Halobacteriota; class Halobacteria; order Halobacteriales; family Haloarculaceae; genus Halomarina. The sequence continues at coordinate 1,702 of PXRR01000001.1, forward strand.
CGCGGGCGCGCTCCCGTCTCAGGACGACGGCCAGGAGATCGAAGAGGGAACCGAGTACTCCGGGACCCTGAACGACAGCCGCGACGTCTACGAGTTCACCGCGGAGGAAGGCGAGTACCTCCGGGTCGCGACCCGGAGCGGTCCCGAAGCCGTCGAGGCGACGCTGTACGCCCCCTCCGGGGAGGCGCTCTCGTCGCTCGAACTGTACGTCGACGACCTCGCCCTCGGCGCGCCCGCACCCGAGAGCGGGGAGTACCGCCTCGTGTTCGAACCGGCCGACGGGAACGCCAGCGGAAGCGGGGAGTACTCGTTCACCGTCGAAACGACCGCCCCCGGGGACGACGAACCGAACGACCAGCGATCGACGGCGACGCGACTCGGCGGCGCGGCCGAGCGGAATGCGGTCCTGGGTGAGGGCGACGTCGACTGGTACGCTCTCGACGCCGACGCGGGGGCGACCATCGTCGCCGCGGTCGACCGGGAGAGCGCGCTCATCGGCAACGACGTCGCGGTCTCGGTCGTCGACAGCGACGGCCGACCGCTGGCCGAGACCGAGACCGCCTGCGCGCCCGGACAGGGCCCCTGCGACCCGCCGGAACTGCTCGTCACCGTCGAGCGCGGGGGCACCTACTACGTCCGGGTAGCGAGCGCCGGTCTGTCGGGGTACGTCCCCTACGGGCTCCGGACGGAGGTCCGGGCGCCGGCGACGCCAACAGAAAGCGACCGCACCGACGCCGCTCCGACTACGACCGCGAACGACGGCAGTGCCGGCGGCTCCACGGCCGGGCCGACCACCACTGCCGCGGGGACGACTGCCGCGACGGCAGCGACGGCGACCCCGCCGCCGGACGACGGCGGAAGCGGCGACGTGGCCCCGACGCCGACTGAATCGCCCGAAGCTGTGGAGGACGAGCAGACGACGATCGACGACGAGACGGCCGCCGGAGCCGACGGGCAGACGGCGACCGCGACGGCGGGCGGCGCGGACGACGGACCGACGACCGAGGACGCGACTCCGACCGACGGACCGGACGAGAGCCGGACGGTCGGCCGGGCGCGAACGACCGACGCGGACGGCCCCGGGTTCACTGCCGGTCTCGGGTTCGGCGCCGCACTGCTTGCAGCGCTCGGAGCGCTCGTCCGGCGACGGCCGTGACGTCCGGCGCCGTCGGACTGCGGTGCTCGCTCTCCGGCGGGCCGGACCGTCCGCCGGTTCGTCGGGACGGAGACGGTGGCGATAAACGGGCCCAGCGGCTACGGGTACCAATGAACGTCGCGATCTTCGGGTCGACGACGGCGACCGGGCAGGCGCTCGTGGACGCAGCGCTCGAAGACGGCCACACCGTGACGATCCTCGAGTCGGAGCAAGGGACCTTCCCCTACGCGCACGAGCGCCTCCGCGTCGTCGAGGGCGACGTCTTCGACGTGCCCTCGGTGGAGACGGCGATGCGGGGCGCCGACGCCGTCGTGACGGCCTTCGACGAGTCCCTCGATCGGATCCCGGGGACCGACCGCCGCGACGCGATGGAGAACGTCCTCGCCGCGCTCTCGCGGTTCCAAGTCTCGCGGCTGATCGCCGTCACCGACGGCGACCAGTCGCGGCTCCGCGAGCGGATCAGCCGGCTGTTCGATCGCTCGGAGGGCGACGACGGCCGCGAGGCCCAGGCGACGCTCATCGAGGCCAGCGAGGCCGCCTGGACCATCGTCGTCCCGACGCGGGTGACCGACGGGGCGGCGACGGGGGACTACCGGGCCGGACCGGCGGTCGACCGCGACGGCGCCCCCCTCTCGCGGGCGGACCTCGCAGCGTTCGTCCTCGACGCCCTCGACGACGAGGCCTACGTCCGGACGACTGTCACCGTCGCGGGCGCGAGCCCCGCGTAGCCCCGTCGCCCGGTCCCCGACCTCGACCCGGCGACCGAGCGACCCCAATACACGTAGCACCCGAGCGGCGATCCACAACGAGCGTACCCGCGAACTACATCTCCGCCGGGGGCGTTCGACCGATCGTCGATGTACGAACCCGCACCGCTGTTCCCCGGCGTGCCCGGGGGGATCGAGATCTTCGTCGTCCTGCTCATCGTCGTGCTCCTGTTCGGGGCGAACAAGCTCCCGAAGCTCGCCCGGTCGAGCGGGCAGGCGATGGGCGAGTTCAGGAGAGGCCGCGAGCAGGTCGAGAGCGAACTCCGAGAGATGCAGTCGTCAGCTACCGAAGACGCCGACGGGACCCCCACCACCGAGGGCACCGACGCCCGCGGGGTCACCGACGCGGACGTCGAACCCGATCCCGAACCCGCGGGCGCGAGCGCCGACTGACCCGAACCGACGCCCGACTGCCGACCGCTCAGTCCCGCCGGTCCGCGACGGCGCCGATCTCCCCTACGTATGTCGCTTTGTACCCGAGGAGCCGGCGGTGGCCGTCCGCGGAGAGCAAGAC
>PXRR01000001.1:4166-14048 GCA_003021975.1 Halobacteriales archaeon QS_5_70_17
CTTGTAGAGCCCCGTCTCGGTGCGGTCGACGGTCCCCGAGAGCACCCCCGTCGCCCGGAGGAAGGCGGCGGCGCAGTCGTAGGCGTTGTCGGCCGCGCGATCCGATCCCTGGTAGCCCGCCTCCACGTTGACGAATCCCGGCAGGTTGACGCTGCGCCCCTCAACGAGGCCGGTGAAGTCGGCGGCGTGTTCGATCGGCAGCGCGCGCATGACCTCGGCCGTCCGGGGCGTGAGGTCGGCGAGCGTCCCGAACGGCTCGTCGAAGGAGACCGTCGAGTGGATGCCGAGCGTGAGACACCCCTCGACCGCCCGGCGGAGGTCGTGGGCCAGTCGCCGCTCGTGAGCGTCGCCGTCGGGATCGCCCGGGAACGACCGGTTCAGGTCGGCGTCGAGGTAGCGCTCGCCGGCCGCGAGCGCCCGCTCGTTGGCGACGATCAGCTTCGCGGGCCGCTCGACGGGCGGCGACTCCCCGACGAGCCGCTCGACGGCCCGCGCGCCGCAGGGCTCGTCGCCGTGGATCGCGCCGACGACCGCGACCGACGGCTCCCCCTCCCCCAGCGTCTCGACGTACATACCCGAGCGCAACGGCTGCGCGCCGAAAAACGGTGTCGCTCCGCGCGACCGCCGGATACGCGGTCGGCGGCGTACGTCTACTGGAGGACGGCCCGGTCCGCTTCGGAGAGCGGTCACCTCCCTCGAGGCAGCGCTCGACGAACCGACCGACGACGCACTCCGGGCGGCGACGGGCAATCCGCTCCTCGAGTCGTACCTCGAGGTCGAGCGCAGCGAGCGGGCGCGCAGTCGACCGACGAGGACGGCGAGCGGGAGTCGGAGTACCTCACCGGGGGTCGGACCGCCCTCGATCCGCCGCGCCGCGGTAGACCCGGCCGCCGCGTCTCACGCTCGGGGGTACAGCGTCGCCGACGGGACGGTGTAGCCGTCCCGCCGGGTATCGCGGAGCACCGCCAGAGCCTCGCCGCGGCGATCGGTCATGGGGCTCGAGTCGGGGCGCGGGCCGAGGGATCTTCGGGCTTCGGGTCCGGCCGCCCCCCTACTTGCCGGCGTGGGCGGAGGGCGCGCCGGACTCCCCGCTCGGGGTCGCCTCCCGGTCCGCGTCGTCGCGCGTCCCCGACGCGCCGCCGTCGTGCTCCCGTCGGTACCGCTCGGCGAGCGCGGCCTGGTGCTCCCGGCGGCGCTCCTTGGCGCTCTCGGCCATCATCTCCTCGCGCCACGTGAGGCCGGCGTCCGTCGAGAGCGTCACCTCCTCGACGCCCGGCAGGGCGCCGACGCGCTCCTGGGCCTGCTCGATGAAGTAGCCGACCATCATACACGACGGCGAGGTGATCCGGAGTTCGACGTGGACCGACCCGCCGTCGACCTCGACGCGCTTGAGCAGCCCCATCTCGACGATGCTGATGTCGGTGCCGCGGGCCTCGCTGCAGGGGTCGACGATCTCGGCGAGCTTCTCGCGGACCGCGAGCGGATCGACCGCGCCGGCCTCGGCGTCGGAGTCGATCCCGGGGACCCCCATCAGTACACCTCCGCGGCGGCCTCGGTCGTCGAGAACGGGTCGGCCAGTCCCTGCTCGTCTTTCCGTTTGCTGAACTCGTCGTCGGCGATTCGGCTGCGCGCCTCCTGGACGTCCAGGCCGACGAGGTCGGCGTAGTTGCGCCCGAGGATGTCCTTCTTGTGCTCGTCGGTAATCTCGGGCATGTCGCTGAACTCGATGCCCCGCTTGGCGATGTCCTCGGGCCACTCGAAGTCCCGGAGCGCCTCAAGTTCGGGCTGGGGGTGGTACGCCATCGCCGCCGACCCCCAGTACATCCGGTCGAGGACGGCCTCCCCGCCGATCGAGATGATCTTCGCCAGCGTCTCCGCGAACGCCCGCTCGTTGGCCGCCAGCTGGACGCCCAGCGTCTCCATGTTGATGTGGAGGTTGGGGAACCGGACCATCTGCCAGGCGGTCTCCTCGGTGAATGCCAGCCCCCCGTGGACGAGGCCGAAGTCGATCTCCGGGAAGTTCGCGCAGGCCTCGTCGACGTCGCCCGGGTGGTAGGGATCCCGGGGGACCGGCCCGAAGGGGATGGCCTTGTGGACCTCGATCAGATCGATCCCCAGGTCCTTCGCCTTCTCGAAGACCGGGTACGCGACGGACTCGTCGTCCATCCGCCAGCCCTCGTGATAGTCCTCCCCCCAGTGGGAGGGGTAGAGCTTCAGGCCGACGGGGTCGACGGCCTCGACCTGCTCCTCGAGGGACTCCTCCCAGCCGTCGCGCAGCGGGTCGATGTTGGCGAACCCGAGGAACCGGTCGGGGTACTCCTCGACGGCCTCGACGGCGTTGTCGTTGGCCGTCAGCCCGTCGTGGTAGGCGTACAGCGGCAGCGCCTGGAAGGTCGCCATGTCGGTGTCGCTCTCGAGGAAGAGCATGTTCGCGGTCTCCTCGACGGTCCAGTTGCGGACGTACCCCTCCCGGGTAACCCGGTAGCCCGGCGGGGAGGCCGCGTCGACCGTCCCGAAGATCATCTCGGTAATGCCCTTCGCGTGCTGTTCGTTCCGGTAGTTCGACGGCGCCAGGTTGTACGCGTGAACCACCGCGTCGAAGATAAACGTCCGTTCGAGGTCGATCATGGAGTGTGTCTCTGATGTCGTCGGTCGTCTGCTGTGTCTCCGTCACAACGAATAGTGATACCGCATCACACACGTACCGGCCTGCAACTCCAGTGACAAAACTGTTCGCCCGCGTCGGGGAGGACAAACTATTTACCGCGGCGTAGTTACTCACGAATCGAGTAACCATGTCCATCCTCGTCACCGGCGCCGACGGCTACATCGGCTGGCCGACGGCCCTGCGAACCGCGAACCGGACGGACGAGCGCGTCGTCCTCGTGGACAACTTCGGGCGCCGCGAGTGGGTCGCCTCCGTCGGGGCGAGAAGCGCTACCCCCGTCGCCTCGATGGAAGAGCGCCTCGAGGCCGCCGAGGACGTCCACGGCCTCCGGAACCTCTCGTTCGTCGAAGGGGACCTCACCGACCGGTCGGTCGTCGACGAACTGCTGCAGGTCCACGAGCCGCGGGCGGTCGTCCACACCGCCGCCCAGCCCTCCGCGCCGTACTCGCAGGTCAACGGCGAGCGCGCGAACTTCACCCAGCACAACAACATGCAGGCCACGCGCAACCTCGCGTTCGGCCTCGCGGAGAACGACCGCACGGACGCGCACCTCGTCGAGACGACCACGACGGGCATCTACGGCGCGCCCGCGTTCCCCATCCCCGAGGGCGGGTCGACGATGTACCACGAGGGACAGCAAGACGAGGTACCCTTCCCCGCGATGGCCGGCTCGTGGTACCACATGACCAAGAGCCACGACGCGGCGAACCTCCGGCTCGCCAACACGCAGTTCGGGATCCCCGTCAGCGACGTGCGGACGGCGATCACCTACGGCACCGAGACCGAGGAGACCCGCGCCGACGACCGACTGAAGACCCGCTTCGACTTCGATTACTACTTCGGCGTCGTCGCCCACCGGTTCTGCGCGCAGGCGGTCGCCGGCTACCCGCTGACGGTCTACGGGAAGGGCCAGCAGCGCAAGCCGTTCGTCTCGCTGGAGGACGCCGTCGAGGGACTGGCCCGCCTCGCGACCGGGGACGCCGGCGACCGGCCGAACGACCACGTCGTCTACAACCAGGTCACCCGGCCCATCTCCATCGTCGACATGGCCGAAACCATCGCCGAGGTCGGCGACGAGTTCGACCTCGACGTGGACGTGACCCACGTCGAGAACCCCCGCGACGAGGACGAGACCCACCAGATGGAGATCGAGAACGCCCGCTACATGGACCTGATCGGCGAGCAGGCGCTGACCTTCGAGGAGGGAGTCCGGGACGTCCTCGAGACGCTGACGCGCTACCGCGAGACCATCGTCGCCCACGAGGACCGCTTCCTGCCGGACGTCCTGGAGGAGTAACGTGGAGGTCCTCGTCACCGGCGGTCTGGGGTACATCGGGAGCGTCCTCGTTCCGCTGCTGGCCGGCGACGGCCGCGTCGACCGCGTAGTCGTCATGGACGACGAGTCCACGGGGTCGCCGCGGGCGCTGAAAGGCGCCCTCGACGGCGCTGTCGACTTCCGGCGGGGGGACGTCCGGGAGTACGGCGACGTCGAGAACGCGATGCGGGACTGCGGGACCGTCATCCACCTCGCGGCGATCACCGGCGCCGCGAGCACTCACGACCGCCGCGAGGAGACGTTCGTCATCAACCGCGACGGGACCGAGAACGTCCTCACCGCGGCCGGGAAACTCGATGTCGACAACGTCGTCTTCGCCTCCTCGTGTAACCTCTACGGTCGGGCGGCCTCGCGGGACTTAGACGAGACCGTCGAACCGGACCCGATCAACCCCTACGCCGAGACGAAACTCGCGGGCGAGCGACTGCTCCGGGAGGCCACCGGGGAGTTCGGCTTCGACGGCACCGCGCTCCGGATGGCCACCAACTACGGCGACGCGCCGGGCGTGCGGTTCAACCTCGTGGTCAACACCTTCGTCTTCCGGGCGCTGACCGGCCGCCCGCTGACCGTCTACGGCGACGGGTCGAACTGGCGGCCGTTTATCCACGTCCGGGACGCCGCCCGCGCGTACGCCCGCGCCGCCCTCGACCCCGACGCGTGGGACCACCTGGTCTACAACGTCGGCGCGAACGACGCCAACTACCGCATCGCGGAGGTCGCGGAGGCCGTCAGCGAGGAGGTCGCCCCCGTGGACGTCACCTACCTCGAGGACGAACACCCCGGCCCCTCGTATCACGTCGACTTCGACCGGATCGGGGAGACGGGCTACGGGACGGAGTGGACGCTCCGCGAGGGGATCCGGGACCTGGCGGCGGCGTTCCGGAACTGAGGGAAGCGGCCGTGCCGCCGGTCACCCCTGAGGGCGCTCGCTGGCCGCGCTACGGCGGTCACTGCCGGGCCAGCGGGGACCGCTCGCGGACCGTCGGCGGATCGGCGAGCGCGACCTCGCGGTCCTGAAGGCGGACCGCCTCGTAGAGGCGCGCCGCCAGCGTCTCCCCGTCCCAGCCGTCACTGAGGAGCCGCCGATCGGGGTCGTAACACCGCCGGAACTGCTCGTTCAGCCAGAACTCGACGCCGGCGCCGTCCCGGAAGGTCTCCAGCGCGGTCGCGAGTTCGATCCCAGTGGGGTTGTACGAGAACGCGTAGACGTTGTTCGCCACCCTGTTCCTGTAGGCGGGATCGTCGAGGGGGGCGAGCAGGCGGTCGACGAGCCCCGACGACCAGACGGGGTGGTCGGGGAGCGACCGCTTCAGCACGGCCAGCGCGTAGAGGTTAAACGAGTGATACCCGGTCGAGAGGACGTCGATCCGGTCGCCGGCCCCCCACAGTCGCGCGCCGACCCGCTGGCCGAGAAACGAGAGGTCGCTGTAGGGATACCCGGAGTGGTAGACGATCCCGCCGCGGTAGGTCTCGACGGTGTCGCCGAGGTTGTCCAGGAACCCGGCGATCCGGTCGGCCACGGCGGGGGCCGCCCCGTCCCGACAGAGCAGCGAGCCCGCGGCGGCGAACCAGAGCTGCTGGTTGATCGTGCCGAACGGCTCCCGGACGGTGCCGTCGACGCCGACCGAGCGCCAGAGCCCGGCCGCCTCGTCGAACGGGTGAAGCAGGAACGCCTCCTCGGCGATCGACCGGGGGCGATCGGAGGGGACGTGCCGGTCGGCGACCGTGAGCGCCTCGATCGACCAGCCCTGCCCGACTAGCCCGTTGCAGCGGTCCTTCCCCGGTTCGGTCCGGTGACAGAAACCGTAGCCCTGGGGGCGGGCCGCGTCCCGCAGGAGGAGGTCCAGACAGTCGGTCGCGGCGTCGTAGAACCGCCGCTCGCCCGTGCGCCCGTAGGCCTCGAAGAACAGCACTGCCCAGTGGCCGGTGTTGCGAAGCGGGGTCTGGGCGTCGTTCCAGGGACCGTTGTGACCGGCCGGCATGTGGTCACGGTCGGCCGCGTCGAGGAGTTCGATCCCGGCGTCGGCGGCGTCGACCAGCAGGTCCGAGAGCACGACCATACGTCCGGTGACCAGTCCACCGGGCTAATAGCTGATGGCCGACTGGAGCCGGCGCCCGAACCGGGCCCTCGGAGGGAGTAAGCGCCGCCTTCAGCGACGCCGCGCGGTCCGTCCTGGCTAGAGAGATCCGGTAGTCACTCGGCCCGCGGCCGCGAGGGCCGGAAATCGCCGGCCGGAAGCGTGGTCAGAGAGAGCAGATCGCACGCCGACTGCGACGGCGGGCGAGCGCACCTCCGACCGGTAACCGCGAACGAGTAGGCCGCGTATACTAACGGCGGGTCCGGACGACTGTTCGTTCGAGAGTGCCGCGGGGCGGGCGACCGTCGCTGCGGCGGAGGAGACGACAACGATGGCCGACACCCACCACGACTACGGCGACGACCTGATCGGGGCGACCGTCATCAGTCACGACTGGGACGGGGAGCTGACGCTGCGCGACACGATCCTGGAAGGGGTCGCCGTCGCGCTCGGACTCGACTCCCGCCAGCTCCCTCCCATCCGGGAGGCGACGACCATCGACGCGATGGACGAGATGTTCGCGTCCGCCGAGGACGCCGCGCCGACGCTGAGCGGCGAGGTCGTCTTCGACTACGCCGACTGCAGCGTCACCGTCCACCACGACGGGACGGTCCGCATCGATCCGCTCGTCGAGGGACTCTAGGGCGACAGGTCGGCGAGCGGTCGCCGGGGGCGCTCGCGGCCGCTCCGGGGCGGTGGCCGCGCCGCGAGCGCGACTACCGCTCGCCTCCCCGACGGGCGGCCGTACAGCCGTCGAGATCGGCCGCGAGCGTCGCGATTCGGTGACGGAACTCGGCGGCGTCGTCGTCGGTGATGGCGCCCTCGGACCGGAGGTCGGCGACGAGAGTCGCGAGGTCGGACTCGGTGCGGTCGATCGCGGATCGGGCCGCGGACTGGTGCTCTCGCATACGTGACTACCGTCGGGCGCCGCCAGATTGCCGGTTGTAGCTACGCGCGTTGCCCCGTCGGAATCGAAGGGCTAGCCCTATAGCGTCCGATCGCACGGGGAGCAATTCGTGTCCTCGAAACACTGATTAGAGAGAGAATAACCGCCGATCAGCATCAGCGCCCCTTCGCGCGCCCGAGGAGGCACTCCCCGCAGGCGAGGAGGCCGTCGTGAGCGCGGATGGTCCCCTCGCAGGAGGGGTTGGGACAGTCCAGTTCGTCGTCCGAGGCGGAACTGCGCTCGGACTCCCTGAGGGCTTTGCGCATCGCGCCGAAGTCGGGGAAACCCGACGGAGTGTCGTTCGCGTGCATGGCTCTGCCACCGGCCGGGACGAGCCTCGACCCCGGGTGTCTACAGTATGTCAACTCACAACTCCATAAATGATTCGGCCGCCGGGACACCGAAAGTCCAAATAGCCGGGACGGAACCTCCAGTACCATGAGCGAGGCGCCACACGTCGCAATCACCGGGGCGGCGGGCTACATCGGGAGCCGGGTCGTCCACGAACTCCAGCGGGAACACTCCGACTGGACGGTCACCGCACTCGATAACTTCTACCTCGGGGACGTCCGCTCGGTCGGGGACGTTCCGATCGAGCACGTCGACATCCGCCACCGGGAGGACCTCGAGGAGCACCTCGCGGGCGCGGACGTCGTCCTCCACCTGGCGGCGATCAGCGGCGTCGACGACTGCGAGGAGAACCCCGACCGCGCCTACGAGGTGAACGTCCAGGGGACCGAGAACGTGGCCTGGTTCTGCCGGAAGAGCGGCGCCGCGCTGGCGTTCCCGTTCTCGATGGCGGTCGTCGGCGACCCCGAGGAGTTCCCGATCACCGTCGACCTGGAGCGCGATCCGCTGAACTGGTACGGGCGGACGAAGGTCCTCAACGAGGGGGCCATCGGGTGGTACGCCGACGGCGCCTTCCCCGCCCACCAGTTCATGATCGCCAACCTCTACGGTCGCCACGAGGTCGGCGACCGGACGGTCTCGAAGGGGACGGTGATCAACTTCTTCGTCGATCGCGCGCTGTCGGAGGAACCGCTGACGGTCTACGAACCCGGGACGCAGGCGCGCAACTACGTCCACGTGAAAGACGTCGCGCGGGCGTTCCTCCGGAGCACCGAGCGACTGGTCGAACAGCGCGACGCCGGCGAGACGGGCGTCGAGAAATACGAGATCGCCACTGACGAGGACCCGGGCGTGCGATCGGTCGCCGAGACCGTCCGGGAGATCGCCCGCGAGGAGCGCGGCCTCGACCCGGAGGTGAAACTCGTCGAGAACCCGCGGGGCGGGGAGACGCTCGTCGATCAGTTCCCGGTCGACACGGCCGCCGCGCGCGAGCGCCTCGACTGGGAGCCCCGGGAGTCCGTCGAGGACTCGATCCGAACGCTCCTGCGGGAGTAACCGGTCGGTCGGTCCGAGGAGCACCCTGCCGGAAGCTGTCGGAGGGGACGGAGGACGCCCGGAGAGCGATTAGCAGAACGGCGGGCCGGGAGCGGACCCCCTGGCGACAGAGAACAGATCGGACTGTCCCGAACCCCAAAATATATGGGGTAATATTTTTCATCTCTGATCGTAGTCACACAAGATACGTTCGTCTAGTATTAAACATATATCTTATGTTTAGAAAATTATAATTCAGAGCGGCGACTATGAGTGGATACGATGTCCGATTCCGAAATCGCGGCGTACCTCGCAGAGCACCCCAAGATGACCGGCGTCCTGTTCACCACGCTCCTCGCGCTCTCCCAGGCGCAGGCGGCGGCCGCCTCCCACGGTTCGACGTGCGGCGGACCGTAACTCAGTCCACGTCCTCGACCGCGAGTTCGTCGCTCCACCTGAGGTCGCCATCGACCCGGATGGGGAACCAGCCGAGGTCGAGGAACTCCCGTAACTGCCCCGCGGTCACGGCGAACTCCGCCACGTGCCCCGAGTTGAGATACTGGCGCTCGTTGGCCGCGATGTTGGGCGTGTAGACGGCGCCCATCCCCATCGGGGTCGTCGCGTACCCATGCAGCGAGAGTCGAAACCGGTTGTCGTCCGTTCGGGTCACGTCGGCGAGGATGGGCGTGGACCCCCGCGACTCCGTCAGCGTCAGTCCCGGCGCCCCGACCACGGAGTACTGCCGGCCGGTGATGGTCTGCGTGCTGAGTACGTCGAGCGCGGCGCCCAGCGAGAACCCCGCGTTCAACAGCCGCGCCAGCATCCGCCCCACCTTCGTCGCCGGCAGGTTGGCCACTTCGGCGAGCGTGACGACGCCGGCGATGGCGCCGGCCTCGACGAGACGCACGCCCTGGGTGTAGGACTCGCAGGCGTTGAGGACGAACGCGCGGGTGCCGACGTCGTCGAGGGCGGCGGCGTCGAGATAGCCGTCGGCACACTGCAGCCCCCGGTCGTCGACGTGACCAACGAAGTGGACGAAATCCCGGTCTTCCGCCAACAGCGACGCCAGCTCTTCCTGGCTTAGCGCCTCGTGCGTGCCCACGTCGAACTGCACCAGCTCCCGCAGCCCGTAGCGATCCCGGACTGCCGTCTCGGCGCGCATCTCGGGGTCGTTGACGACGACCGCCACGCCGATGTCCCCGCTGGGCTTGGCGTCCAGTCGGCGCCGCTGGGCCTCGACGGTCGGCTTGGCCGCCCCCATGGGGTACCCCTCGCCGATCCAGACGTGTTCGATGCTGTCGGTCGGCCGGGGGGAAGCGACCGGCCAGCCGTCGGGGTCCTCGCCGCTGGTCGACCGCCGTACCACGGACGATCCGCCGTCGGTCGACGCCCGCCCGCCCCCTCCGTCGGTGCGGGTGTCCGCCTCGACCGGTTCGGTCGGCGAGGCGACCGCGTCCGGGCGGTCGGGAGT
>PXRR01000001.1:14211-16935 GCA_003021975.1 Halobacteriales archaeon QS_5_70_17
TAGAACCCCTCGGTCCGGACCACGCAGTCCAGCAGGAAGATCCGCTCCAGCGCGGTCCGCGCCGCGGTCTCGACGTCCGGCGTCGCGAGGTCGTGGGTCCGACCGGCGACGATGCGGGGTGTTTCGGCGGGGACGAGGTCGGCGTTGAGATAGAACGCCAGGGAGGCGACGGGGTAGATGAACTCGAAGCGGGGGGGCACTTCGATGGTGACCTGGGGGTCCTCGCGGGCGGCCGTGACGGCGTCGGGGATCTCGAGGCGGTCGCCCTGTTCGATCAGCGGCGGGTGCCCCCGCAGCGTCGGCCAGGACCGCTCGGGCGAGGTCGTCTTCAGCGCCGACCCCAGCGCCGACACTGCCGCCATCACGTCCTCCGGCGCCTCCGTCGTCGTCAGCGTCGCACCCGGGTACTCGTGACGAGAGCGCGCGGCGAGACCGACGGTGTCGGCGCTCGTGCGAACGATCCGTCCGGTTCCGTCGGTGCTCGTCTCGAGGCGGCCGTCGACGGCGAGGTAAACCTTCACGCCGAGGCTCTCGACCTCGACCACGTATCGCCCCTCCTCGATCCGGTGGGCCGTCCGGTTGGCCGCGGTCGCGACGACCTCCCCCGAGCGGTTGCGGACGGTGACGTTGACGAACTTCGGGATCCGGACCGCGGAGACCGGCAGCGACACGGCGGCGTCCACGGGGAAAACGAAGCCGTCAGTGTCACAGGGGACGGGATCGACCGGCGACGGCGTCTCGATGTGGGTGGTGCTACCCTGGATGTCGTCGGTGATGACGATCCCCGGGGAGTGCTCGGTCGCCTCGATCGTCGGTGCGTATCTCATGGCGCGTCGGACGGCGGGACGGCGTCCGGACCGGGACCGGGGCCGGGGGATCCGCCCCCGCCCCCACCCCCGAACTCTCCCGTCCGTCGCCGCTCGACCGTGCTACGGGAGCATATCCGCGAACGTAAATAAGTAGCGCGGACGACGGCGCGGAGCGCGTCGTCCGGTAGCGAGGGACCAGACCAGTCCCCGTAGATCCGAGTCACTCGGCCGGTTCGGCTCCGCCGGCGCCGGGGTCGATCCTGGCTCCCAGGCGGTAGACCGTCCGGAAGGCGACCAGCGCGATGCCGACCTCGAGAGCCCCCGTCGCGAGGAACGCGACCGTGAACCCGAAGGCGTCGGTCAGCCCCGACCCGATCAGGAACCCCGCCAGGAAGCCGAGGCTCCCGAAGACGTTGAACCCCCCCATGGCGCTCCCGCGGTCGTGTTCGGCGGCGATGTCGGTCACGAGCGCCATCGTCGCCGGCGACACCAGCGCGCCGCAGACCCCGACGGCGACCATTGCGAGGGCGACCAGCGGCACCGTCGGCGCCAGTCCCACCGCGGCGATGGTGCCGCCGTAGAGCGTCGATCCCACGATCACGGGGACGAAGCGGCCGATCCGGTCCGAGAGCAGTCCCATCGGATACTGCAGGAGCGCGAACGGCGCGAAGAAGCAGGCCAGCAGGAGCCCGGTTCCGCCGGCCGAGAGGCCGAACTCGGACTGGAAGTACAGCGTCCCGACGAGCGCGAAGAAGCCGGCCGTCAGCCGGTCGATGAAGCCGAAGGCGTAGGGGACGGCGAGTTCGGGCTGGCGGCGGAGCCGGGTGACCGCCTCCCGGACGGTCCCCCCGTCGCTCGCCGGCGCGCGGTCGGGGACCGTCGCCGCCAGCGCCGCGACCCCCGCCAGCAGGACCGCCGCCGCGACCAGCGGTGCGAGCGGGTGGACCTCCGCGAGTTGGCCGCCGAGCGGTGCACCCAGGGCGGTCCCCAGCCCGATGGCGATCCCGGCCGCCCCCATGTTCCGGCCGTGACCGCCCGGGAGGTCCGTCAGCATCGTCATCCCGAGCGAGAAGGCGCCGATGGTCGCCGCGCCCTGGACCGCGCGCACGAGAAGCACCGCGCCGAACGACAGCCCGAGGACCGGCGCGAGCGCGAGGGCGGCGTAGCCGACCGCACCGCCGAGCGCGCTGGCGGCGATCAGCGGGACGCGCCGCCCCAGCCGGTCGCTGGCGTACCCCCAGACGCCGGCGAACGCCACGAACGCGGCGAACTCGGCCACCAGAAACCGCGTCCCGCCGTCGAGCCGGTCGGCGGCCCCGTACAGCACCACCAGTTCCGGCACGTTCGGGTAGAGCAACACCTGGGCGAGCAACACCGCCCAGACGATCGCCGCTAGCCGGCGTCGGGCGTCGGCGACGTCGCGCGTCGGATCCGCCATCGTCGACGGTAGCGCCCGTCGAGGCAAAACCCTGTCCCAGTCCGACCGGTAGGCTCTTTTCGGTCGCCCCCTCACGGGAAACGTGGTCTCGAAGCGCCGCACCCTCGCGACGGCCGCCGCACTGTTCGCGCTCTCGATCGCGCTGCACTACGCCCTGTTCGGGGCGTTACCGTTCGGGACGCCGCAACTCCTCGAGGACGGACTGACCGACGAGTAGGCGGAAGCGTCCGGTCCGTTACTCGCTCGCGTCCGGGTTCGCGTCCGACTCCGTCTCTGTCTCCGCACCGGCACTCCCGGCCGTCTCGACCGTCGACACCTCCCCGTCGCTCTCTTCGTCGGCATCGCCCTCGTCGTCCTCGGCCTCAGCCGCGCCGCGCTCCTCCCGGAGGCGGCGTTCGGCCTCCTCGCGGTCCTCGGGGTAGCCGACGTCGATACGCCAGCCGTCCATCCGGAGCGCGTCGATCGTCCGCCCGCTCT
>PXRR01000002.1 GCA_003021975.1 Halobacteriales archaeon QS_5_70_17
GCCCCTCGTGGAAGTCCCCCTCGCTGGTCGCCCCGTCGCCGAAATAACAGAGGACGGCCCGGTCGTCGCCGCGCAGTTTCGCCGCCCACGCCATCCCCGTCGCGTGGGGGACGTGCGCGCCGATCGAGATGTTCAGCGGCATGACGTTCACGTCGGCGAGCGCGGCGTTGCCCGACTCGTGGCCCATCCAGTAGCGGACGTACTCCGGGGTCAGCCCGCGGACGATCACGGCGCCGTGTTCCCGGTACTGGTAGAGGATCCAGTCGGCGTCGGCCAGCGCGTGCGTCGAGCCGATCTGAGCGGCCTCCTGGCCCGCCATCGGGGCGTAGGTCCCCAGTCGCCCCTGTCGCTGGAGGCTCACCATCCGCTCGTCGAACCGGCGGGCCGTGCGCATCTGGCGGTACATCTCGACGAGCGTCGCGTCGTCGAGGTCCGGCATCGACGCGCCCTCGCGGACGCGGCCGTCCTCGTCGAGCACGCGGTACTGGTCGTCGGGCGGCCGACCGAGAGCGCTCATCAGTCGGTCGTCGGACGCGGGCGCAAAAACTGTGACTGTACTGCCCGGCGCGGGGCGCTCGGCGCTCGGCTACGTGGGGAGCGCCTGGCTCGTCTCCGGGTGTAACACCTCGTAGTCGCCGTCGTCGGCGACGGTCATGACGGCCCAGTCGTAGTCCGGGGCACGCTCGAGGAGCCTCTCGCGGAGCGGCGGGGCGCGGTCCTCGCTTGCGACGAAACAACGGAGGTCGACGTCCTCGGAGACCTCCTCCGGGTCGGCGGCCGTGATATACACGATCCGCCACTTGCGCTCGGCCCGCAGTTCGGTGCCGAGGTCGGTGACGGTGTACCCGAGGTCGGCGAATATCGAGCGCGCTTCGTCCAGGAGCGGTGTGCTAACGACTCCCATTCACGAGGGGGTAACACACCGCGGGATATAATAGTTGCCACCGGTTGCAAGAAACGGACGTGCGTCGGTTCTCGTTCCGCTCGGCGTCGGCCCGCTACTCGTGGGCGGCGTCCCACTCCTCTGCCTTGTGGAGGTTGCTGCAGACGTTGCAGACGATCCGGCCCATCGAATCGACGGCGGTGTCGAACGCCTCGCAGTTCGAACAGAAGAAGCCCCAGCGCCGCTCGCGGTCCTCCGTGACGTAGGCGACGAAGAAGGCCCCCTTCGACCCGCGCTCGGGTTCGTCGCGGGCGAGGTAGAGCGTCCGGCCCTCGTGGGTGCGCGCTTCCAGCGTCGGGTCCTCCATGGTTCGTTCTCGCAACCTGCGGGTAAATGCTCCCCGGTCGTCGGCCATTTGGCGGTCGGGACCGTCGCGTCGGCCATGTCACCGCCGCTCCGGATCCTGCAGTACTCCGACCTCGAGGGGGCCTACGACGAGCCCGACCGGCTGGCGCGGGGGGCCGGACTGCTCGCCGCCCGCCGCGACGACCGGACGCTCGTGGTCGGCACCGGCGACAACACGGGCCCGGGAGCGCTGCCGCTGGTCGAGGGAGGCCGACAGTCGATCCCCTTCTTCGAGCGGATCCGCCCGGACGCGGAGACCTTCGGCAACCACGACTTCGACTACGGGCTGGCGGCCGCCCGGGACATCGCCGCCGACTCGCCCCAGCCGTGGGTCTGTGCGAACGCCCGGGTCGGCTCCGAACGCGAACCGTTCGGGCGCGCGGCCGGCGTCGTCCCCTCGACGGTCCTGGAGGCGAGCGGTGCGCGGGTCGGCGTCGTGGGCGTCGCCGCCCCCGCAACGCCGGAGATGAGCACCGCGGCCGCCGACCTCCGGATCGAGGACCCGGTCGAGGCTGTCGGCCGTGAGATCGGCCGCCTGCGCGAGCGGGGCGTCGACTACCTCGTCGTCCTCTCGCACCTGGGCGCGTCGGACGATGAACTCGCCCGGACGTTCGACCTCGACGCGGTGCTCGGGGGCCACGTCCACGCCCCGCGCGCCGAGGTCGTCGCCGGTACCCCCTGTACGCGCCCGGGCGCTAACGGCCACCGGGTCGCCGCCGTCGACCTCGAGGCGGGCACGGCGCGCCTGCTCGACGTCGACGGCGCCCCGGTCGACGAGGGCGTGCGCGAGCGCTTCGCCGCCATGCGCGAGGCGACGGGACTCGGGGAGACCGTCGCGCGGGCCGCCGACCCGGTCGAGCGCCGCCGGGACCTGCGGACGTCCGGGGAGTGCCGGATCGGGAACTTCGTCGCCGACGCCTACCGCTGGGCGGCCGACGCGGACCTCGCCGTCCACAACAGCGGCGGGATCCGCGACGGGCCGGCGCTCTCGGGGGCCGTCACCGTCGCCGACCTGGTCGGGGTCGTCCCGTTCGACGAACCGGTCGCGGTCGCCGAGGTGACGGGGGGCGAACTCCAGTCGCTGTTCGGCGAGGCCTACCGCGCTCCCCACGGCGAGGCCCGCTGGGAGGCCCACGTCAGCGGCGCCGAGGTCGTCTACGACACCGACGCCCGGGAGGTCCGGGAACTGCGGGTCGACGGCGCGCCGGTCGCCGACGACCGGACCTACGCGCTGGCGACCAACGACTACCTCCTCACGACGAGCCGCGAGTTCCCGACGCTCACCGAGCGCCACCGCCGCGAGACCCTCGACGTCCAGTACGAGGTGCTCGCGGCCTACGCTCGCAGCGAGGGGATCGGTCCGTCCCGCGAGGGGCGGATCGAGTTCCACGGAAAGGTCGAGTTGCCCCCCGGTGAAACGGGTGAGCGATGACGCTGGTGGTCGTCCCGGTCCGGTAACCCCCTGTCGGAGCACTCCGAGACCACGCTGCGCGAGGGCGCCCGGATCGCCGACGAGCGCGACGCGGAACTCACCGTCCTGCACGTGAACCTCCACCAGAACGGGGACCGCACCGCCCGGAGCGACCTGAAGCGGGCCTGCGAGGAGGAGGTCTGGCGACGGGGCAACGCCCCCAACGACGGTCGCTCGGGCTTCCTCGCCGAGGACGGTTCCCCCGACGACAGGACCGCCGAGAGCGTTCGTGCGATCGTGAATCAGGTTGACGATTACCGCGCTGAACGGAACTGTGTGGCTTGTTCGTGTTCTGTAACGGTCGTTTTGAGGGTTTCTTTCGTCTCTAGACGCCAGGTCTATACGGCCGTGGACCGTACTCGATGCTGATGAGTTCCGTCGAGTTTACCCGGCCCGGCCGGCGAGACGAGCGCCGCGAGAAGACGACACTGTTCTGTCCGACCTGCGGCCACGAGAGTTCAGCGACGGACGAGGGCGACTGGCTCGTCACCGAGCACGACCGGGATGGCGAGCACGAGGTCGCCTACGTCTGCCCCGACTGCGGCGAGACGCTGACCGTCCAACCGCTGCTCTCGCAGTAACCGCCCGTCCGTCCGTTTCGGTCGGTCTCCCGGCGGATCACTGTTCGTCAGTGACGACCTCCTCGATCAGCCGCATCGGCGTCGCGTCGTAGGCGGGGTTCTCGATCCGGAACCCCTCCGCCGGTTCGAGCATCACCTCGCTGGGCGAGCGGTACTCGTTCTCGAAGACGAACCCCTCCTCGATCACCTTCGCGCCGGAGCCGACGACCGTGACCGGGACGCCGACCTCCTCGGCGGTCGCCGCGAGGGGGAACGTGCCGACCCGGTTGTAGAGGGTGTCGCCGACGATGCAGTCCATCCCGAGGAGCACCCGGTCGCACTCCGGGAGGACGCAGCCGTTGGCGCTGTCGACCAGCAGGTGCGGTTCGATGCCGTCGAGGGCCGCGAGCGTCCGCGCCGCCTTCCGGCCCAGGTAGCGGGGGCGGGCCTCCGTCACGTAGACCGTGATCTCCTTGCCGTCCTCGGCGGCCAGTTCCAGCGCCTCGATGACGGTCGAGGAGTAGTCGTGGGTCAGCAGCGTCGCGCCGTCCTCGACGGTCGCCGCCGCGTTGCCGGCCGCCAGGTGTTTGGCGGTCTCGACGCGCTCGACGACCGCCTCGACGGCCTCCCTGGTCCGGCGCTTGGCCGCCTCGACGCTGTCGGGATCGGCGTCGGTGACCGCGGCGACGACCTCCTGCTGGGTCGTGTGCAGCGAGGCGTGAGAGGGGTT
The DNA here is from genome assembly GCA_003021975.1 of Halobacteriales archaeon QS_5_70_17. GTDB lineage: Archaea > Halobacteriota > Halobacteria > Halobacteriales > Haloarculaceae > Halomarina. The sequence goes on from PXRR01000002.1 coordinate 4,050, forward strand.
GGCCCGCCGGAGCGCACTGGAGTTGCGTTCGAGGTCGCGGAGGTACTCCTCGACGGTGGCGACCTCCCGCTCGGTCAGCGAACCGAGCGCCCGCGCGGCCTTGATCGCCACGATCGACGAACTGTGGGTCTGCATATCCTCGATCTCCTCGACCGTCTCGTCTATCATAGAGGGGACGTGACCGCTGGCGGGCAAAGAGCTTCTGGCGATGGTCCCTCCCCGGCCGCGGCGCCCGGCGGTGGCGAGATCCCCGTCGGACCGGTTAAACCGTCGGAGGGCCTACGGCCGGTATGGCCGTTCCCGTTCGCTACACCTGTCCGCGCTGCGGCGCGGTCGTCACTCTCCGCCGGGAGGGATATCTCGACGACCGGTGTGTCACCGAGGAACCCCTGGACGGCTGGGAGTACGCGCCGCCCCACGGCCCCTTCGAGGAGCGCGACGGCGTCGAGATCGTCTGCGGCGCTAGCGAGACCGACGGCGAGGGCTGCGGGCGGCCCTTCTACCTGAGCTTCGTGCGCTACGAGGGCGGCGAGGCAGTCGACCCCGCGGTCCCGCTCGATCCGGAGGAGGGCCCGAACTTCGACTTCCGCCAGTGATCGGCTACTCCCGGTCGCGGTCGCGGGTCGCATCCCGATTCCGGTCCGGGTCGCGCGCGGACTGGCTCTCGGTCCCGCCGGGTCCCGGTTCCCGATCGTGATCCCTGACGCCGGCGTCGGGCCCCGGCTCCGACCCCGCGGCCGGGCGCTCGGCCGCCCCGCGGCCGTTATCCAGTTCGGGGTGATCGGTCGGCACTTCGACGCCGATCCGCCGGAGTCGCTCGGGGGAGACTTCCCGCTCCCCGGGGTCGCTGGTGACGGCGACGCCGCTGGTGACGATCGCTCGGACGCCCTCCTCGACGGTCATGTCGACGTCGACGACCCGGTCCCGGTCGACGTGGAGGACGTACCCGCCCATGACGGGGTTGGGCGCCATCGGCATGAACACCGTCACCATGTCTCCACGGCCGGTCGACCGCTCGATGTGGTCGGGCGTGTCGGCGGTGACGAACGCGAACGTGTACGATCCCTCGGTGGGGTACTCGACGAGCTTCACGTCCTGGAAGTTGTCGACGTCGCTCTCGACGACCACCTCGCTCATCTGTCGGAATCCGGTGTAGATGGACCCGATAGCGGGGATCCCCTCCATCGTGTGGTGGAACGACTCGGCGATCCGGCCGTCGGTCGGGTTGGCGTCCGCGACTATCCCGATGATCAGCATCGTGGCGACGGCGGCGACGACGGCGCTGACCTTCACCACCAGTCGGTCGACCTCCGCCTGCGGATCGACGAAGCCGAGCCACATCGCGGCCGCCCGGACCAGGGGGTTCAGGAGCTGCGAGAAGAAGTTGAGGACGGTACCGAGGACGATCAGCGTCACCACCGTCGGGATCACCAGCGCGGCGCCCGTGATCAGCCACCGGCGGAGGGTGCGGCGGAACCCCCCGCAGCGGGGGTCTCGGGTGGACATACCGGAAGGTCAGGCTCTCAGAGTAAAACCGGCCGGCCTGCAAGCGCGACCGCCCGGTGGAATTATATTCCAGCGCGGACTTACGCGGGTACGGTGAGCGTCAACGTTGAGTCTCAGGTCGTCGAACCCGGCGACGACCAGTACGTCAACGACGCCTGGGAGTTCAAAGAGCGGATCCGCAAACGCGACGGCGTCCTCAAACAGCGCCGCGGCTTCTTCGAGGACGCCTACAAGCGCTCGACGGTCTACTGCTATCTCTCCGACGACGACGTGATCGGCTTCGCCGCCACGCGCCGGGACGGCTACATCCTCTTTCTCGCGGTCGCCCCGGAGTTCCGCGGCGACGGGTTCGGCAAGCGCCTCGTCGCCACGGTCGCGGACAACCACTCCACGGTCACCTGCCACGCGCGCTCGACCAACCAGGACGCCCTGGAGTTCTACGAGCACCTCGGATTCGAGGTGAAGCGCCGCGTCAACGGCTACTACGAGGACGGCGGCGACGCCTACTACCTCCGGCTGGGCGAGGACGGCCTCAAGGAGAAGCTCACTCGGTTCATGGGCTTCTGACTCTGACGCGAACCGGTGACGCGAGCGGAGGGGCGACCGCCGAAAGGCGTACCCCTCCCGCAGACGAGTCCGAGCGTACCCGTGCCCGTCCCGAACTGCCCCGAGAAATACGACGCGCCCGCCCGCTTTTCGCCGTCTGTCGGCGGCGACGACCCGACGCCAGCGGCGGTCGTCCTCTATCCCCAAGACGACTTTTTCGGCCCACGCCGCCGCCGAGCGCGGCGGTCGGGAACTCGACGCGGGCGGCGGTGCGACGGTCCACGCGCTCGCCGCGCACGTCCGGTCGTAGTCAGCCCAGTCAGCCCAGCAGTCCCGCCAGCGCCGCCCCGGCCCGCGCGACCGCGTGGTCGACGGTCCCGGTCTCGGTCGTCGGATCCGTGCCGAGGTCGACCTCCCTGCCGTCGTCGTACCCGTCGCGGTCGGTGTCGGGATCGAGGGGGTCGGTCCCCCGCTCGCGCTCCGCGCGGTCGCCGAGGCCGTCGCCGTCGGAGTCGGCCTCGAGGAGATCCGTGCCGCGGTCGCGCTCGGTGCCGTCGCCGAGGCCGTCGCCGTCGGAGTCGGCGGTCGTCGGGTCCGTCCCGAGGTCGCGCTCCGCGCGGTCCTCGAGTCCGTCGCCGTCCGTGTCGGGAGACAGGGGATCCGTGTCACCGCCTGTCTCAGTGCCGTCGTCGATGCCGTCGCCGTCGGAGTCGGCGGTCGTCGGGTCCGTCCCGAGGTCGTGTTCGGTGCCGTCGGCGAGGCCATCGCCGTCGGTGTCGGGATCGAGGGGATCGGCCGATCCGGAGGTCTCCCGGGCGTCGGCGAGGCCGTCCCCGTCGGTGTCGACGGCGGTCGGATCCGTGCCGAGGTCGACCTCCCGCCCGTCGGCCAGCGAGTCGCCGTCGGTGTCGACGGCGGTCGGATCGCTGCCGTGTTCCGTGACCTCGGTGCCGTCGTCGATGCCGTCGCCGTCCGTGTCGGGAGCGAGGGGGTCCGTGCCGCGGTCGCGCTCGGTGCCGTCGTCGATGCCGTCGCCGTCGGAGTCGGCGGTCGTCGGGTCCGTCCCGAGGTCGTGTTCGGTGCCGTCGGCGAGGCCATCGCCGTCCGTGTCGGGAGCCAGGGGATCGCTGCCGTGCTCCGTGACCTCGGTGCCGTCGCTGAGGCCGTCGCCGTCGGAGTCGGCGTCGAGGGGGTCGGTCCCCTGCTCGCGCTCCGCGCGGTCGCTGAGGCCGTCGCCGTCGCTGTCGACGGCGACCGAGGAGGTGAACAGCGAGCGGTCCTCCGGCACCGGCGGTGCCTCGCTGCCGGCGACGTAGCGATCGAACCACCCCTCGAACGACCGCCCCGCGACGTCGGCGAGGATCCGGGTGAACGCCTCGCGGGTCACCGTCCCGTCGTGGGCGTTCATCCGGTAGAGGACGTCCTGGAACGACCGCTCCCCGTCGGTCGCGCGGCGGATCTCGGCGTCGAGCGCGGCGACGACCCGTCGACCTTTCACGTACTCGACGCGCATCGACGTCCAGTCGTCGGGGGCCGTCAGCCGCTCGTCGGCGTACCGGTCGTCGGTCACGCCCCGGCGGAACCGCTCGTAGCTGCGCTCGCCGGCGTGCAGCGCCAGCAGCGACTCGTAGTAGTCGGCCGATCCCTCGTCGATCCAGGACATCGACTGGTCGGTCCGGTAGTCCTGGCGCGTGTGGACGTACTCGTGAACGGTGGTGGTCAGGCCGGCCCCACCCTGGATCACCACGTCGTGTTCGCCGCCGGGGTCGGTCCCGCTGGCGAACCCGGCGTAGGTCTCCAGGCGCGGGACGCCGAAGACGTTGACCCGGTCGTCGCGGGCGCCGACGTCGAAGCGCCGGTCGACGGCACGCAGCACCCGCAGGTGGTCGGCTGGCGCCCGCCTCATCTCGGTGGCGTCGGCGGTGTAGACGGAGAATGTGCCGCCGTCGGTCGTCTCGGACTGCTCGCCCAGCAGCGCCATCGAACTCCCGGCGTAACCGGGCTCCCTGCCCGCGACCGCCGGCCGCTCCTCGAAGGCGGGCGGGGAGCCGCGGTACCGCCAGCGGAAGCCCGCGTCGACCTCGTACTGGTCGACGAACAGCCACCCGTCGCCGCCGCCGGACTGACGGATCCCCGCGTCGACCGCCTCCAGGTCGACGACGTAGGTGACGCTCCCCGAGGAGTCACCCGACGAGCGGTAGGTGCCGTCGCCGACGCGTTCGAACCCCTCCGTCGCCTCGACGCCCTGGGTACCCTGCGGGAGCGTGAGGGTGAGCCGAGTGACAGAACTGGGCGCGGAGACGTCCGCCCGAACGCGGACCGCCCGGTCCCGGCCCTCGATCCGGGAGAGCTCGTAGCGCACGGAGACGGTCTCCCGGTCCGCGGCGGCGCTCGCCGCGGACCCGGGATCGCCGGCCGCTGAGCGAGAGAACCAGCAGCCCCACGATCGCCATCCTTCTCATCGGTATGGGTTTATTTCCTAGATATATGAATTTCTTGGTAGTGTGGGAGGGGCGCACCGAGGGGTTCATACTCCCCGGGACGGGACCGGATAACGGATGGACGAGCGGACGCGCAGCTATCTCCGGGGTCGGTTCGGCGACCACTACCGCCGCGTGTCGATCGACCCGCCGCCGGCCGCCGAGGACCGCGAGTGGGGGTACATCCCCTACACCGCCGGGGACGGGACGACGATGGTCCGGCACAACTCCCACCTCGACATCGGCGCGCTGGAGGCCTTCCTCGCGAGCGAGCGCCCTCGCCACGTCTACTTCTCGGCGGGGCGATACGACGACCCCGGCGCGCGGACGATGGACGCGAAGGGGTGGCGCGAGTCCGACCTCGTGTTCGACCTCGACGCCGACCACCTCCCCGGGGTCGATCCGGAGACCGACAGCTACGGGGAGATGCTCGCGTCGTGCAAGGACGCCCTGTGGGCCCTGCTCGACTTCCTCGAGGCCGACTTCGGCTTCGAGGACCTGACGATCGCCTTCTCCGGCGGTCGGGGGTATCACGTCCACGTGCGGGACCCGGCGGTCCGGACCCTCGGCCGCGAGGAGCGCCGCGAGATCGTCGACTACGTCCGCGGGATCGGCGTCGAGAGCGTCGACCTGCTCGCGCGCGTCGAGACCGTCTCCGGGATGGGCGTGAAAGACCCCGTCGAGAAGCGGGTTCTCCGGACCGACGGCGGGTGGGGCCGGCGCGTCCACGAGCGGCTGGTCGCGCTCGCCGACGAGGTGCGAGCCGCCGACCGGGAGCGCGGGATCGACCGGCTCCGGGAGTTCGACGGGATCGGCGAGAAGGGCGCCGCGACGCTGTACGACGCCATGACCGACAACTACGAACAGATCGCGGCCGGCAACCTCGAGGCCGCCGGACGGTACACCCGGAAGCTCGCGGACCTGTGTCTCGAGGCGGCGCTCGTCGGGGACGGCGCACCGATCGACGAACCGGTGACGACCGACATCAACCGGCTGATCCGCCTGCCGGGGAGCCTCCACGGCGGCAGCGGTCTCTGCGTCCGTCGGATCGACCGGGCGGACCTCGCGGCGTTCGACCCGCTGGTCGACGCCGTCCCGGAGACGTTCCGCGACCACGAGATCGCGGTAGAGAGCGACGCCGCCCGGACGGTCGAGCTAGACGGGGAAACGCATAATATCACGGAGGGTATCAACTCCGTGAGTGAGTGCGTGGGCGTGTTCCTGATGGCACGCGGTCACGCGGAGAAGGCACGGGAAGGGACATGAACCTCGACGAACTCCAGTCGGTCCAGAGCCGGGAGCGCCAGACCGACAGCCTCCAGCAACTCCGGGAGTCGTTCTACCGGGAGGCCGGCCGGTTCATCGCCCAGCTCCGCGAGGAGCGCGAGCGGGCCGCCGAGCGCGCCGACGACCCGTTCGACGCGCCGGAGGTCCAGCGGCTCTCCGACGACATCGAGACCGCCGAGCGGACCGTCGAGGCCATCTACGAGCGCCGGATCGGCAAGCTGGTCAAGCAGGCCAGCCTCGAGGCCGCCGGGATGGCCGCCGACGCCTCGGGACTCACCGCCGAGGAGCAGGAGGTGTTCGAGCGGCTGGTCGACACCATCGAGACCAACCGCGAGCGCGTCCTCGACGGCGTCGTCGCCGGCGACCCGACGAGCAGCGACGATCCCGGGAGCGCGGCGGGCGAGGCCGGGAGCGAGAGCGGGACCGGCGCCGCCACTGGCGTCGGCGCTGATCCCGATCCGCCGGTCGATCCGGCCGAGGACGACACCGCCCGCGAGGTCGGCGAACCCCCCGACACCGTCGAGGAACCGATCCACGACGCCGGGGGGGCCGGACCAGACCTCGACACGGAACCGGATGTCAGCGCCGCGGACGTGATGGGCGGGGAGCGCGAGGCCGACGACAGCGGGGACAGGGACGGGGACGAGGACCGGGACCACCACCCCGTCGAGCCGGCCCCCGATCCGCGCGGCGCCGACCGACCGCCGGCGGTCGAGCGCTCGGCGCCCAGCGACGCCGGCGCTGACGCCGACGCGGGGGCGGCCGGGGCCGGCTCCCTCGAGCGGACGACCGTACGGATCACTCGCGACGTCGGCGAGATCCTCGGCGTCGACGAGCGCGCCTACGACCTCTCCTCGGAGGACGTGGTCACCCTCCCGACGCCGAACGCCGAACCGCTCCTCGAACAGGACGCGGCCGAACGACTGGACTGACAGGCGACGCCACCGACCGTCCGCAGGCGGCGTCGCGCGACCGCGGTCCGCCTGCGGGCAGTTCTCAGCGCGCGAGCACACCGGCGGCTGGCCGCGCGATCGCCCTTGAACGTTCGGAGGAGAGAGACGATCGACGCCGGGGGCTCAGTCCTCGGAGACGCCGAGGTCGGCGTCGGTGTCGTAGACGGTGAACCGGCCGACGTCGAAGTGCTCCGAGAGGAGGTACGCCCCGCCGACGAGGCCGGCGAACCCGACGAGCAGCGCCGGGAGCGCGGGGACGCCGAAGCCGCTCGCCAGGAACAGCAGCGTGGCGATCGCCCCCGCCAGGAGGGCGTAGGGGATCTGGGTGTTGACGTGGTCGACGTGGTCGCTGGCGGCGAACATCGACGAGAGGACCGTCGTGTCGGAGATGGGCGAGCAGTGGTCGCCGAACAGCGACCCCGTCAGGATCGCACCGATGGCCGAGGGCAGCGGCGCCCCGAGCGAGTGCGCCAGCGGGACGGCCACCGGGAAGAGGATGCCCATCGTCCCCCAGGACGTGCCGATGGAGAAGGAGATGACCGCCGCGGAGACGAAGACGATCGCCGGGAGGACCGCGGGCGTGATGATCCCCTCGGCGATGCCGACGACGAACGGGCCGACCCCCATCTCCTGGGAGACGGCGCCGATCGACCACGCCAGCGAGAGGACGGCGACGGGGAACATGACCATCTTGAACCCCTCGAAGATGGCGTCGGAGACGGGTTCGAGGCCCGTCCGGGCGTGGCCCACGAGGATCGCGAGGATCGTCGCCGCGCCGCTGAACGACGCCCAGAGGATCGCGTCGGCCGTCGAGGCGTTCGAGATGGCGTCGACGATGACGGTCGATGCCGCGCTGAGGTTCCCGTCGGTCAGCGGTCCGGCGAGCGCTCCCCAGGTCAGCCCGCCGGTGTACAGCAGGCTGAATCCGGTCATGGCCACCAGCGCGACGATCGGTGCCGCGAAGTACCACCACCGCGGGTCGACGTGGTCGGGGGTGACGATGTCCTGCTCGCGGGTTTCGATCAGCGGATCGGCGTCGTCCCGGAGGACCTCGCCGGTGTGCTCGGCGCGGCGCTCGGCGGCCTGCATCGGGCCGAAGTTCCAGTCGGCCAGGATGACGACGAAGACCAGCGCCATCGCGAGCAGGCTGTAGAACCGGAACGGGATCGACTGGAGGAACATCACGAACGGGTCGGCCTCGATGCCCAGCGACTCGAACTGGTCGCGGATGAGCCCCACCTCGAAGCCCAGCCACGTCGAGACCACCGCGACGGAGGCCGTCGGCGAGGTCGTCGAGTCGAGGATGTAGGCGAGCTTCTCCCGGGAGATGTCGAACTGGTCAGTGATGGGTCGCATCACCGATCCCGTGATCATCGTCGAGGCGTACGAGTCGACGAAGATCAGCATCCCGAGCACGCCCGTGCCGAGTTCCGCCTGCCTCCGGGTGCGGATGCGGTCGGCGATGCGCGTCGCCAGCGCCGACATCCCGCCCGAGAGGAAGATCATCCCGAGCATGGCGCCGACGAGGAATGTGAACAGGAGCAGTTTCATGTTCCACGTCGCGGTCACGTTGCTCACCACGAACTCCAGGGCGCGGGCCGCCCCCGAGACGGGGTTGTAGCCGACCAGAATGGTCGCGCCGAGCCAGATGCCGGCGAACAGCGACAGCAGCACCTGCCGCGTCGCCAGCGTCAGGCCGATGGCGACCAGCGCCGGCAGGAGACTGATGAGTCCGTACGATTCTGCGGGCATTCCGGCCGGGACTGTCCCGAGGCTGTGATATCAAATTTGCGTTATTAGGAAGAGTAAAATCATACATCAGAATCGTTGACAGCCGGGCGCTGTCCGCCGAAAGTGCCCGGGTCGTCGGAGTCCGTGAGCGGTCTACCGGCTCGAAGAACGAGTCGCGGACCCGTCTACTGGAAGGTCCGGCTGACCTGCTCGCGGTCCTCGGGTTCGGCCGCGTCGAACTCCTCTTCGATCTCCTCGTAGCGCTCGCGGGTCTCCTCGGTGACGCTCGCGGACACCTCGTCGAGGGCCTGCTCGAAGTGGTCCATCGTGATGCGGACGTTCCCGACGCTCTCGTCGACCTCCTCGGGGGCGACGCTGGTGATGAACTCCCGGGTCGCGGCCATCGAGGCCTCGCGGCAGACGGCCTCGATGTCGGCGCCGACGTAGCCCTCGGTGCGCTCCGCGAGTTCCCCGAGGTCGACCCCGTCGGCCAGCGGCTTGTCGCGGGTGTGGACCTCGAAGATGGCCTTCCGGGCGTCCTCGTCGGGAACCGGCACG
>PXRR01000003.1 GCA_003021975.1 Halobacteriales archaeon QS_5_70_17
TACAGCGTGAGAGTGTCAGCGGCAGGTCATATTCCATGTATAATCAGCCGATGCGAAAACGGACGAAAGAGCGCCCGAAGGGCGCGATTTGAGTGCGCGGGACCGGATTCGAACCGGCGGACCCCTATGGGACAGCGTCCTAAGCGCTGCGCCGTTGGCCTAGCTTGGCTACCCACGCCCGTGCGCACCTACCAGTACCCGCAACCGCGCAACAAAGCTTTCGCTCTCAGCCCTCGCGGCGCTCCCGGATCGCGTCGACCAGTCCCTCGCCGTCGAACAGCGGTCCGAGGTCGCTCGCCTCGTCGCCGACGGCGACCGGTCCCGACTCGATCACGTCGGCGCAGATCCCGCCGCGTTCCTCGCGCAGCGCTCGCGCGACGCCCTCCTCGCCGGCCAGTTCCTCGAGGTGAGCACACGGCGGTCGAGGCCGAGTGCCCTCGAAGACGGCCGCTCCGACCCGGAAGCGGTGGCCCAGCAGGGCGGTGACGTCGACCTCCGAGAGGACGACGTTGCGCCGGTGGCGGCCGTCCGAGAGGTCGACGCCGTACTCCTCGCGGGCGGTCACTAGCGCCGCGGCCTCGACGAACGTCACCTGGCAGCCGTCGACCCCGGAGTAGTACCCCGACCCGCGGAAGTAGCGGTCGCCCCGGAGGCCGCGGTCGGCGACCGCGGCGACCCGGTCGATGGGTTCCATCGGCGCCTCGCCCTCGGGGGCGATCCGGATGTCATCGACGCGTCCCATGTCCGAGCGTGGGACGCCGGGGGGATAGGCCGATCGGTCCGGCCTCGCTCCGTGGAGCGCCCCGACGCGGTGTCGTGTCGGACCCGGTCGGGGCACAAACGCTTTGATCGCCGCCCGCCCACGGTCGCGCATGTACCGCGCCCGCGACCGAGTGGAAAACGAGGAGTGGCTGGCGGACCTGGATCGGGCGGCCGACCGCCTCGACCTGTCGGCAGCGGCGCGCGAACGCGCCGCCGATCTCTTCCTCTCGACGCTCCCCGACGAGGAGCGCTCCAAGCGGGCCTCGCTGGCGGCGAGCCTCTACGTGGGCGCGCTGATCGAGGGCGACCGGCGCTCGCAGGGGAGCGTCGCAGACGCCGCGGACGTCTCGCGGCTCTCCGTCCAGCAGCGGTGGAAGGAACTGATCGAGGAGGCGGGCCTGGAGCGGCCGGGCTGGTGAGCAGTAGGTAAATCGAGCGGCGCGCCGGGGGCCGGAGAGCGGGGAGCGGTCGGACTACTGTTCGCGCTTGGCCGGGCGGCCGGACGCCTCGGGCGTGCGATTCCCGTGCTCGTCGATCTCGCCGCGGACGATGCGCGTCGAGGAGATGCGCTGGCCGCCCTCCGCCTCGACGTGGTCGACGACGACGATCTCCAGCGGGTCCAGCCCCCTCCCCTCGCGGATCTCGTTGACGTGTTCGGCGCCCTCGACGGTCTCCGGAGAGACCACGAGGTAGTCGAAGTCGGGTTCGGTGGCGATCCCGGTGGGTTCGGTCAGCTCCCGGACCTCGAACGAGCGATGGTGCTCCTCGGCCAGCGGGGCGAGTTCCGCCTCGAGGTCGCGGCGGCGCTCCTCGTAGGACCGGACGTACCGCTCCTCGTTGCGAGTCCGGGGGGCTAGCTCGTCGCTGGTGAGTCCGACAGTGACGTCGCCGAGTTCGAATGCCCGTTCGAAGAGCGCCCGGTGCCCGTCGTGTACGGGGTCGAACGTCCCCCCCAGCGCGACATCCATGTCTCGGAGCAGGGAGGCCCGTGGCTTATGCCTTTGGCTATTGACACCGTGGGGGTCGATCGGGTCGCAGTCGGGGGAATCGCCCCGATCAGTCGTCGGAGTCGGCCCGCTCCTCGAGGGGCTGTTCGACGGTGATGTCGACCGGGCGGGCGTCGCTCGTCCGGTCGGCCAGCCGATCGTCGAGGTTGAAAACGGTATTGAGTTCCTCCTGGACCTGCCCCGCGATGTCAGCGACCAGTTCGGCGGGCGGGATCGCGACGTACTCGTAGGGGTTGTTCCCGGCGCCGCTGGCCTCCCGCTTGCCGCGGGTTACCTTGTTCTCGCCGTTCAGTTCCGCGAGCGCCTCTCGGACGGTGCTCGGGTAGAGACCGGTGCCGTCGGCGATCTCGTCGCTCGTCGACGCCGGGTTCTCCCGGAGGTAGATGTAGATCCGAGCGCGGGTCTCGGTGTCGAGCACCCAGGAGAGCAACTCGACGAGGGACTCGTCGAGGCCCTCGACCGCATGATCGGTTTCTTCCTCGAGCCGGTCCCGGACCGACCCGTCATCCGGGGATTCGGGCTCGTCACCGAAGTCGTCGGGCGTGTCATCCGTCGACATGAGTTGTCAGTGATCGGAGCCAGGGATTTGTCAGATATAAACCCTTGCTTACCCCCTCGTCCGGGGAGAGCGCGGTGTTCCGCCGGTCCGCGCCCCGTCACCGCCGGGACGCCCACCGGTCGTGGACCGTCGAGTGGTGCTCCCGGGCGGGCCGGCGGGGTCGATCAGAGCCGAAGGCTGTCACAGAGCCGATCGAGGCCGCTCTCCCGGCGGAGCCGCCGCTGGGCCGCCGCCCCGCTCTCGGCCTCCAGGACCGACCGGATGCCGTCAATCCCGAGCCGGTCGCACTCCCGGTCGACGGCCGTCGGGAGGTCGACGACCGACTCCGCGTCTCGATCGATGAACGACGCGTCCCGCCCGTAGCGGGTCGCTCGCCACTTGTTCTCGTCGAGGGTCTCCCGGCGGTGGGCGTCGCCCTCCGACCAGGGGGTCGGCGCGTCCTCGTAGCGCTCGGCGTAGTCGGTCACCAGCGCGTGGACGTACTCGACGAACGCGAGCACCCGCTCGGGGTCGCGCTGGCCGTCGGGCGTGCGAACCTCGACGGTCCCGTGGCCGGTGTGCGGGCGGACGTCGTACCAGAGCTCCCCGCGGTCGCTGATCGACTCCGTCTCGACCATCCGCCGTTCGAGCGCGGCGTACGACTCGAAGGAGCCGAACTCGGTCGGCATCCCGGTGTTCGGCAGCCCCTCGAAGATCTTCGCGCGTGCCGAGGCCAGCCCGGTGTCGAAGCCGTTCCAGAACGGGGAGTTGGCCGACAGCGCGAGCAGGATCGGCAGGTGCCAGCGCACCTGGTTGGCGATCCAGGTGGCCTTTTCGGCGTCGTTGACGCCGACGTGGACGTGGAGTCCCGCGGTCGTGTTACGGTGCTGGGGGTACTGGATCCGGGCGAGCTGGTCGCGGTACCGGGGCTTCTCGGCGTGTTCGAGTTCCCGCCACTTCGCCGCCGGGTGAAGGCCGGCGGCGGCGATGCCGTAGCCGTGGGCCTCGGCGTGCCCGACCAGCGCTGCCCGAACGTCGAGCAGCGACTCGCGGGCGTCGCTCGGGCGCTCGATGATCGGCGTCTGGGTCTCGATGACGCACTTGAACAGTTCGTGGTCGAGCCGGTCTTCGAGGATCGGCGGCGGGTCGCTCCCGTAGACGAGTTCGTCGGTTCCGGCGGTGGGGCGACCCCGCTCGTCGACGACGAAGAACTCCTCCTCGATGCCGAGCGTCCCCATCCGGTCGAAGGCCTCGGCGGACCCCAGTTCCATACACTGCGTGCCGCTCCCGGCGAGTAAACACTTACTCTCCCCGCCGATCGAGCCGGGCCCAGGGGTCCGGGCGGGTCCCCGCCCGCCTCAGCCGCCGAACTCCGACTCCGTGACGCGGACGACGAGCGTCTCCTCGACGTCCCGGAGGTCGTACTCCGGGAGCTGTCGCCCCGTCCGCGCCACGTACATCGGTTCGACCAGCCGCGGCGCGTCCTCGGTGGCGGGCGGGTCCTCGGATTCGGCCTCGCAGTCGCCGCTCCCGCCGCCCGCGTGCGCGGCACGGACGACGCCGTAGACCTTCAGGTAGCGGTCGGTCCCCGCGGGATCGACTCGTCCCTCGCGCACGGCCGTCGCCAGCGTCCGCGAGAGCCACTCGCCGTCGCTGATCGACGGATCGCGGACGAGCGCGGTCTCGGCGAACCGGGCGAGATACCAGTCGAGGTCGTTCAGCAGCGCGACCGCCGCGCCGAGGCTGACCGTCTCGACGGCGACGCTGTTGGCGAAGGGCCGATCGAGGTCGTAGGTCGCCAGCGCGTCGCGGGCGGTCTCCCGGGAGAGCAGTTCGTACCGGAGATCGCAGTCCTCGCTCCCGACGAGACAGACCCGGGTCACGGACGTAGTTCCGCGAGCCGACCTAAAGCGGTTTCGCCTCCCCGAGTTCGTCCGCGATATATTTTTACGCCAGGGGGTCCACTTGGTAAGTGGACACACCTCGCTGGCGCCGACGACCGTTCCGGAACCGCCGGACGGATCGCCGACGCTCATTGACCCGACGTCGCTCGTCGGTGCCGCAGGCGTGTCGATCTCATGTGCAGCGGGTCCATTCGACCCGCTTTCGTCGCGCCGACGAGCCGACGGCTCGCGACTGGAACGGTCGGTGAGGCCGGGACGCGCCGCCCCGGAGGCCCTCAGAACGTGGAGAGTTCGCCGTCGATGACCCGCTCGGTGACGCTGGTCACGTTCTCGAGTTCGCGGTCGACGATCGCCTCGACCTCCTCCTCGATGTCGGCGACCGAGACCCCGTCCTCGGTGACCAGCGACGCGTCGGCGACGTGGGGATCGTCGATCGGCTGGCCGATCTGGCTGAGCAGGCGCACCCGGAGTTCGCGGATGCCGTCGACCTCGTTGACGACGGTCCGGGCGATGTCGGTCGACAGCAGGTTGTAGATCTTCCCGATGTGGTTGACGGGGTTCTTCCCGCTGGTGGCCTCCATGCTCATCGATCGATTGGGCGTGATCAGGCCGTTGGCGCGGTTCCCCCGGCCGACCGAGCCGTCGTCGCCCTGCTCGGCGCTCGTTCCGGTCGTGGTGAGGTAGATCGCGCCCTCGTCGTAGTCGTCGGCGGTGTTGACGTGGACCGCGACCTCGCGGTCGGTGTACTCGGCGGCGAGGTCCCGGACGTACCCCCTGACGTCCTCGACGGCTGCCCGGTAGTCCTCGATCCCCTCGACGTAGCTGTCGATCATCGCCGCGGCGACGGTGACGTCGATCCGGTCGCCCTCCCGCTTGCCCATCACCTTGATGTCCTGTCCGAGTTCGGGGTGATCGTCGCCGTAGCTCCCGTTGAGCCGACGCTCGACGTTGAGCACGATCCGCTCGGTCGCTGTCAGCGGGGCGTGGCCCACGCCGAACGAGGTGTCGTTGGCCATCGGAACGGTCGCGCCGGACTCGCCGAACACCTCCTGGAGGTCGCCGCTTCCCTGCCCGAGTTTCACGTCCACGACGATGTCGGTCCCGAAGTCGAGCTCCGGGAACCGCTCGGCGAAGTACTCCCGGGCGGCCCGCAGCGCGATGGTCCCGGCGGGGATCTTCGTCCCCTGGTACTCCTTCGTGGCGCGGCCGACGATCAGCAGGTAGATCGGCTCGGTCGTCTCGCCGCCCCCGAACGCGGGCGCGGAACTGCCCGCGACGAGCTGGGTCTCGTCGGTGTTGTAGTGGAGGACCTTGCCGACCCGGTCGATGTACGCGCGGGCCAGCTCCCGCGAGACGCGCTCGGCGATGCCGTCGCAGATAGAGTCGGGGTGACCGATCCCCTTTCGCTCCACGATCTCGACTTCCTGGTCCTCGACGGCGAGCCCCGGGACCGGCTCGACGCGGATGTTTCTCTCGCTCATTGCTCGGAGTTCTCCACCGGTCGGGGTATAACTTACGGAAACTTTCGACCTGGGGAAGATAACTACTGGGAATCCTCGAGTAGGATGCCGAGGTAGGACGTCCGGATCTGGTCGCCGGGGTCGAGTCCCAGTTCCCGGAGGAGTTCGAACGCACCCTCGCGAGCGTCGTCGATGGCCGCCTCGCCGGCCTCCGTCTCCACCTCGACGAACTCCCCCAGGTCAGCGACGTCGTCGAGGACCACGGTGTACCCCGCGTACCCGTAGACCTCGCGGCGCTTCTCGACGACCGCCGCGGGCGCGAACCCGAGGCCGTCGAGGATTCCCCGGACGGCCTGGGCGTCGGCGACGGCCGTCTCGTGTTCCTCGCGGGTCTTGGAGGCATCCTCGACCAGCGGTCCCTTGTAGGCGAGCCGGGTCGTCGCGTCGCCCTCGCGGCGGACGCGCAGCGCCTCGTCGGTCTCGGCGAACTCGCGGTGGGGCGCGTCGTAGTAGGTGTCGGTCTGCTCGACGGTCTCTCGGCGGTCCGCGCCGAGTTCCGACAGCCGAGCGCGGACGGCGTCGTGGTCGGCGCGGCACTTCACCTCGACTTCGTACATACTGCGACGGATCGCGCCGCGAGCAAAAGCGATGGGGGCCACGCCGGCCCGCGCGTCGTCACTCCTCGGTCTCGACGCGGTCCGGCCCCCGGTACGATCCGAGGTCGTGGGCCTGCGCGAGGTGGCGGTAAGCCTCGGCGGGGGTCGCGGTCCCGGACTGCCAGTCGCACAGCGAACAGGTGTGTATCTCCATCCGGTTCGACGGTGGGCTCACAGCGGGGACGGCCCCTCGCCTGCGAGCGCGCGGCCGAGCGACGGCTCCCGGGAACGGGGCCCGCACCGTCCCCGACGCTCCCGCCGTTCGCCTCCGCGGGTCGTATCCCGGGCTTGCCGATGCGCGGTCGCGGCGCGGCCGAGGGACGCCGGGATCGGCGGCGAGGGCGCCCCGGCGACCCGTGACGGGCCGCGCCGGGGCGGGGCACGCCGCGACGGACGAAGCGTGGTAGTTAAGGGCGCGTCGGGTGGAGGTGTTCGGTATGAGCGAGGAATCAGAGCAGACCGAGCAGGACGCCGAGGCCGAGGCGGCCGAGGGCGGCGATGACGAACAGTCGGGGCTCCAGGAGGGGGACTTCGTCCGCCTGGCCTACACCGCCCGCACGGTCGAGGACGAGCAGCTCGTCGACACCACCGACGAGGAAGTCGCCGAGGAGGAGGGCGTCGCCGACCAGGGCGAGTTCGAACCCCGCGTGATCGCCCTCGGCGAGAGCCACATCTTCGAGACGGTCGAGCAGGACATCGTCGGCAAGGAAGTCGGCGACGAGGGCAGCGTCGTCGTCTCCGCGGAGGAGGCCTTCGGCGAGTACGACGAGGGGGAGGTCCGGACCGTCAGCGCGGACAAGATTCCCGAGGACGACCGCTACCCCGGCGCGCAGGTCCAGGTCGACGGCGAGCAGGGCTACCTCGAGACCATCATCGGCGGCCGCGCGCGCGTCGACTTCAACCACCCGCTGGCCGGCGAGGACATCGAGTACGGCTACGAGGTCATCGACACCGTCGACGACAAACTCGAGCGGGCCCAGGGCCTGCTGGGCATGTTCCTCGACATCGACCTCGAGATGCACATCGAGACCGACGAGGTCGAGGAAGAGCAGATGGTGGAACCCGAGGAGGGAGAGGAACTCGACGAGGACGAGGAGCCCGAGTTCGAGACCGTCACCGTCGAGAAGGAGACCCTCTACATCGAGGCGACCCCGCAGCTGACTATGAATCAGCAGTGGATGTTCCAGAAACAGCAGATCGCCCAGCAGATCATGGACCTGGTCGGTCTCGACCGCGTCATCATCCAGGAGACCATCGACGGCTCCGGCATGGGGGGAATGATGGGCGGCATGGGGGGAATGATGGGCGGCGCGGGCGGCGGCGACATCGAGGAGGCTCTCGAGGACGCTGACGTCGACGCCGAGGAGATCATGGAGGAGATCGAGGCCGAGGGGGACGAGGCCTGAGGCGGGCTCCTCGTCCCAGATCCGCGAGCGGCGCTCTCCGGGAAGCGGGTGCGATCCGCGTTACGCCGAACTCTCTTCGAGGGAGACGCGGTCGAAGTCTGGGATCGCCGCCTCGTCCTCGACGGGCGAGACGACGTTGGTCTCGGGATCGTAGTCGACCAGCCCGAGGTCGCCGAGCTTCGGGAGGTGGACGTGATGGAGGGTCGCGGCGACGCTGTCGGGGTCGACCGTGCTGTTGCCGTCGACTAGCTCCCGGGCGATCACTTGGTCGATGAGTCCGTCGATGTGGACGGGGTCGTCCTCGGACCGCTCCCTGAGGTACGCGAGGACGTGGCGGCGCTGGCTGTTCGCCAGTGCCTCGAACGCGGCACTTCTCCGATCCACGGTCGACGACACCTGTTCGCTGGAGGCCATCTACTCTACACTGGCTGGCCGGGGAACATAACCCCTACAGAGCGTTTCGGTCGGTTTCGCTCCGTTGCAGACTGTTTCACGGCCCCGCTGTCTGGCGGTTACGACAGTTATGTTCGGCAACAAGAATGTGTTATAACGGACTATTTTCGTGAGATCTGGAGGTGAAACAGTTCCGGAAGGCGAGCGGTCGGCCGCGTCCCGGCGCGGG
>PXRR01000004.1:0-5257 GCA_003021975.1 Halobacteriales archaeon QS_5_70_17
CTGGCTGACGTCGGCGGCGATCTCCGAGAAGCGCTGCCAGGTCATCGGTTCGGTCGCCCAGTTGCTCGTGTCGTAGCCGGCCTGGTTCGCCAAGTCCTTGCGGTAGTGCATCGCCGGGAAGTCAGGGAACAGCGGCACCCCATACAGCGCGTCGCCGTCGGGTTGTTTCGCGGTCTCGACGGCGGACTGGAAGTAGTTGTTGTTGATCATCTCAATCGCGCTCTGGGGAAGCGCCTCGGAGAGGTTCAGCAGTTGTTGGCGTTGGATGAACGGGATCGTCCACCCACTGTCCATCATGAACATGTCCGGCTGGGATTGGCCGGCGTTCAGCAACTGGTTATACTTCTGTTGACGTTGGTCCGTATCCTCGGCACCGGGAGTAAGCTGGAGGTCGATGTCTTCGGAGAGCCCGTTGTCGTAAAACAGCTGTGTGATCGCGTCGCCGTTCTCCTGAGCCTGCGTAGGGTCGAACCCCCACTGGACCGTCGCGCCACCGCCACCACTGCCATTGCCGCCACCACCGCCACCACCTCCGCCGCCGTACAGACAACCGGAGAGGCCGACTGCGATGCCCGACGCACCCGCTGCTTGGACGAATCGTCGTCGGGAAACGGTGCGGTGGTTGCCGTCCTGTGAGCCGTTGGCATCCATCACTAATAATGGCAGACGGGACTCTTATTTATAACTAATGCTTGTACAATGGCCGTAGTAAAAACGTAGATTCGTCGAGGGTCCATTCGCTGAGGGCTCGCTTACCGCTCGGTGCGTTCGGTCCGCTCGATCGTGACACGCGTCGCCTCGATCGGCTCGAGGATCGCCCCCCACCCCCCGATCTCGTGGGTTTCGTTCCCCGTATCGAGCGTCATCGACGCCCGACCGGCCAGTCGCATTAGGGGAACGGCGCTTTCCTCAACGGGTTCGCCCGCGTAGGAGACGTCCGTTACCCGACCTCGGAGCGAGACCGGTTCGCTCGAATCAGTCTCGCGCCCCTCGATCCGGGCGGCGACAGTCGCTCCGCCGGCGAGAAGCGGCTCCACGTCCCGGATACACCGGCGGACGTCGACGTACTCGATCGGTGGTTCGGTTGCCCGGTCTATATATTGCGGTTCGAAGACCTCCCAGCAACACGAGAGGAAATACCAATGAAAGACGTAGGCGTGGACACGGTCCTCGATCAGTACTCCATAGCGGTCGGCGGCCTCGGAGTGGGGGGCGAAACACGCCGTCGTCCGGTCGACGATCGCGAGAAAGGGTGCGGGCAGCGGCCGGTGGCGCGCTTCGGTACAGGTCGCGTCGAGCGCGTCGCGTGCGGGCAACAGGTCCTGGTCGCGGGGATCGGTGTTCACCGATACTCGCACGTTCACGTCGCGTCCGTGCGCGCGCTCGAGGCTCGCCCGGAGGTTCTCGAACTGTGAGGGCGTGACCGACAGTTGTACCTGATCGGTCGCGCCCCCGATCGCCCGGCGGGCCCCCTCGAGCACCGTCTCGAACCGAGAGACGACGCTCGCCTCGTGGGCTTCGGTCGTCGGCGGCGGTCGCTGCCAGCGCTCCTCGATCTCCGCGGCGGCCGCTTCGAAGCGCTGCGCCCGGTCGCGCAGGTCCGCGAGCGCCTCGGCCGGGTCGAGCGCGCGGGCACGGAGGGTGCCTCGTTCGTAGGTCTCGACGTACCCTTCCCGTTCTAAGTCGCGCAACACGTCGTAAATCCGGGGGTTGGGGACGTCTGCCGCCCTGGCGATCTCCGTGGCCGCCGCCGACCCACGTTCGAGCACGGCCAGGTATGCCGCGATCCGGTACGGCGAGAGGCCGGCGTCGGCGAGGGCCGCTCTGAGCGCTTCGGTGTCCATCGACGGACGCTTTCGCCCGATCGATATAAACTGCCGTGTCGTCCTCGCTTCGCTGCTCCTCGTTGCCCTCCTTCTCCCCTGCTCGTTTTCCCCCGGTGGGACCGATCGAACGCTCGTACCTGTGACCAGTGCGTTTATTCGCCAGCGAGTTCTCCCTCCGGCAATGATCACGACCACGGATCTCGACGGGCTGACCGACCGGGATTGGCAGGGGGCCGACGCCGGGGCCGGTCCCGTCCGGATCCCCGCGTCGGTGAACTCGAACTCGACGCGCCGGGGGTCGTGGGGCACGCCGCGCATCTTCTCGACGACGAGATACCGGTGAGGGTCGTCGTTGACGTACTCGCGGCGGAGTCTGAGTACACCGTGGGTCGCGTACTGGAGTTCGCGACCGGTTGCCCCCTGGTCGGCCGCGCCGGCGGTGAGCAGCGCCGTCGCGCCCATCTCGTCGGAGAGCGTGCGGACGACCTCGAGGATCCCCCGCCGGAACAGCCGCCGGTCGTCGATCATCAACCGGAGCGCGGAGACGCTGTCGACGACGACCCGGTCGCGAGGGCTGGCCATCGAGAGGTACTCGGCGACGTTCTCGCTGGTGAAGGGGATCTCCTCGCGGTCGATGGAGGCGTCGCCGCCGAGCGACCGCATCCGGAGCCTGCGGCCCTCGTCGCCGGCGGCGTGGAGGGTACCGACGGCGAGACGGTCGTGGCCGAGGTCGAAGTCGAAGCCGGCGAACGACGCCCGGAGTTCGTCGGGGGTCTGTTCGGTGCTGACGTAGAGACACCGCTCGCCGGCGTCGAGGCCCGTCTGGAGGAACTGCATGGCGAGCGTGCTCTTGCCGGTCCCGGGACCGCCCGTCAGCAGGACCGTCCGCTCCCGGGGGAGACCGCCCCGGAGCATCCGGTCGAGCACGGGATCGCCGGTCGCCGCTGTGCCGCCCGAGTGCGGACTCCGGTTCGCGCCGTCGTCGTTCGCGTGCCCGCTCATGGCGCAGGGATACGCCACTCGACTGGTATAGCTTCCGGTCGGCGGGGTCGACCGACAGACATGACAGGAGCGGGGTCGTACCGGGAGGTATGACGGACGCGAGCGCCGGCGACGACGGGATCGCCGCCCGGTACTACGAGACCGACGAGGAGCGCGTGCTCGCCTTCGAGCGCGGCGACCGGACGGCCGCCGTCGCACAGAATCGGGAGGGATACGCCATGCTGAAGGTCCGGCCGACCCCCGACGGGGACGAACTCGAGCGGTACTACGGCTTCGAGATGGCGCTGGACCACTGCGCGGAACTGCTCGGCGCGCGCGTCGGGGACCTGCCGGTTCCCGACGCAGCGGCCGACATGGGGATGTGATCGCGCGGGGCCGCGCTACTCGACCGCGCCGGGACGCCGGGACGGACGACCGGGCACCGACCGGCGATCCGACGATCGTCGTAACCGAATGCGACAGACGGCGTCACACTGGCGTGTCACGGACGGCAGACATATACGGGGCAGTCGACTAGCGGAGGTCATGGGAGAGGCACACGTCGCCGGCACCGGCCTGACCGAGTTCGGCCGGACGCCGGATCGTACCGGCCGCGATCTCTTCGCGGAGGCGGGGCTCGAGGCCATCGACGAGGCGGGGATCGCCCCCTCCGAGGTCGAGCACCTGTACTTCGGGAACTTCATGGGCGAACTGGCCGAACACCAGGGTCACCAGGGGCCGCTGATGGCGGAGGCCATCGGCGTCGACGCACCCGCGACCCGCTACGAGACCGCCTGCGCCTCCTCGGGCGCGGCGGTGCTCGAGGCCGTCCGGACCGTCCGCGCGGGCGACGCCGACGTCGTCGTCGCCGGCGGCATGGAGCGGATGACCAACATGGGCACCGCCGACGCGACAGAGGGGCTGGCCACCGCCGCCGACGACCTCTACGAGATCCGCGCCGGGATGACCTTCCCCGGGGCGTACGCGCTGATGGCACGGGCGTACTTCGACGAGTACGGCGGCAGCGCGGAGGACCTCGCGCACGTCGCGGTGAAGAACCACGACAACGCGGTGGTCAACGACCACGCGCAGCTCCAGAACGAGATCACCGTCGAGGACGCGCTCGACGCCCCCGGGGTCGCCGATCCGCTGGGGCTCTACGACTCCTGTCCGATCAGCGACGGGGCCAGCGCCGTCGTCGTCGCCAGCGAGGAGTACGTCGACCGCGAGGGCGTCGACGCGCCCGTCGCCGTCACCGGCGCGGGACAGGGCGGCGACAAGCTCGCACTCCACGACCGCGAGTACCTCGCGCGGACCCCCGCGGCTGCGACCGCCGCCGAGGCCGCCTACGAGGAGGCCGGCATCGGCCCGGAGGACGTCGACGTCGCCGAGGTCCACGACTGCTTCACCATCGCCGAAGTGCTCGCCCTGGAGTCGCTCGGCTTCTACGAGCCCGGCGAGGCCATCGGCGCGGCCCGCCGCGGCGAGACGACCCGGGACGGCGACCTCCCGGTGAACCTCTCGGGCGGACTGAAGGCCAAGGGCCACCCGGTCGGCGCGACCGGTACCGGCCAGATCGTCTCGCTGACGCGGCTCCTGCGCGGCGATCACCCCCGCTCGGACGCCGTCCCCGACGCGCGGTGCGGCCTGGCACACAACGCCGGCGGGACGGTCGCCAGTGCGACCGTCCACCTGCTGGAGGTGAGAGAATGAGCGACGACGTGCGCGACGACGGCTACGACGACCTGCTAGACGCCATCGAGGACGGCGAGGGCTACTACCTGGAGTGCGAGAACGGCCACGGCTCGCTGCCCCCGCGGCGGGTCTGCCCGCACTGCGACTCCCGGGACCTCACCGAGGAACCGCTGCCCGACGCCGGGCGGATCGAGACCCACACCGTGATCCGGGTCGCGACCCCGCAGTTCGAGGACGACGCCCCGTACGTGACCGCGGTGGCCGAGTTCGGCCCGGTCCGGCTGACCGGTATCGTCGACGCCGACCCCGAGGACGTCGAGACGGGCCTGCCCGTCGGCGCCGGCGTCGGGGAGTCGGTCACCCGCGGCGAGCGCGTCATCGAACTCCAGCCGCGGTAGCTCGACGCGGTCCGCTCGCGGTTCGGGCGGTCGCGCTACCGACCCACGAACTCCGGTTCCTCGTCGCTGAAGAAGGCGGCGTGGCCGCGCTGGAAGTCCTCGGTCCGGGTCGCCTCGGCGATGACGTCCGTCTCGGTGGCCATCTGTTCTGCGAACCCGCGCTCGAAGCTCTCGGTGAGCAGCCGCTTGGTTTCGCCCAGGGCGGCGGTCGGCCCGTCGGCCAGCCGTGCGGTCATCGCGCCCAGGCGGTTCTCGAACTCCTCGGCGGGGACGCTCTCGGTGACCAGCCCCAGTGAGACGGCGTAGTCGGCGTCGATCGGCTCGTCGAGCAGCACGATCTCCTTCGCACGCCGGAGA
>PXRR01000004.1:5300-8393 GCA_003021975.1 Halobacteriales archaeon QS_5_70_17
GGCAAGCCGGCGGATCACGGCGGCGTCCTCGCCGCTCCCGTCGCCCTCGAGCAGGGAGAGGTCCGCCCCCGAGCAGAAGACGCCGTCGGTCCCCGTGAGCGCCAGACAGCGCACCGAGTCGTCTTCGCCGAGTTCCGTCACCGCGTGGAGCAGCTCCTCGGCCATCGTCAGGTTCACCGAGTTGAAGTGGCTCGTGCTGTCGATTCTGATCCGGGCGACGCCCTCCTCCCGCTCGATCCGCAGGTTCTCGTAGTCGTGATCGGACATGACCCGCAGTTCAACCGCGGCTGCGATAAAACAAGCGGGGTCGACCGGGCCGGAAACGTGCATTGCCCACGGACTTATACCGATCGTTACGTATTCGAATCCGTGAAAGAGATCGCCGTCAGCGACGAGCAGTACGAGTACGTCGAGGCGCTCCGCGAACGGCTCCAGGCCGAGCACGCCGGGCGGTACGGCCACGTCCGCCCGCGCGACGCGGTCCAGTATCTCATCGACACCCACGCGCCGGTGGGCGAGACACCGGAGGGAGCCGAGACGACCGACGGGACCGGAGGCGACCCCAGCCCCGAGGAAAGCGGCGAACGACCTGACGAGTCAGAGGCGAGCGACGAGGAGATCTGCGGGGCGATCAAGTCCGACGGAGACCCGTGTCAGCGTGCCGCCAACGCGTGTCCCTACCACGACGAGGACGCCGGGAGCGAGAACGCGGAGGGGGCTACGGCGGGATCGGAGGAAACGTCCGACGACGACCGCCTCTCGGCGATGATGAGCCTGCTCGAGACCCACGAGGAGAAGTGGGGCGAGACCCCCTCCGAGAACGGTCGCTACGAGGTGCAACTGCCCGACGGCGACCTCGAGGTCGTCCAGACGAAAGACGAGGTGCGGGCGGTGCTGTTCAAGAACTACTGATCCAGGACCTCCGCGGCGTTGTCCCGCGGTTCGTAGCCGATCGTCCGCACGGTCTCGGTGATGGAGTGGAACCGCTGGTCGTTCCGGGAAACGGCGTTGACCGTCACCGGCGACTCGGGCAGGTCCGCGAGCGCGGCCTTCCGGTGGACGTCCCGGCAGTCCCGGGGGCTGAGCCAGGTCGCGCGCGCGAACCGGGCGCGCCCGGGGTCGACGTCGTCGCCCGTCCGCTCGCGGAGGGCCGGCTCGCTCATGTACCAGCCGATCCGGAGGTTGACGACCTCGATCCCGTGGCGGTCGGCGTAGAGGTCGGTCAGCCCCTCGCAGGCGGCCTTGCTCACGCCGTAGTAGGAGTCCGGCCGCGTGGGGTCGTCGGGGTCGACGGTCCGCGCGTTCCCGATGGTCATCGTCTCCGGGTCGTCGGGGTCGGCGGCGTTGTACATTCCCACCGCGTGGTTGGAACTCGCGAAGACGACCCGGTCGATCCCGTTCTCGACGACCGCGTCCATGACGTTCTTCGTCCCCTCGACGTTCGTCGAGACGACGGTCTCCCAGTCGGCGTCCGGCGAGGACGCCCCCGCAAGGTGGACGACGGCGTCGAACGTGTCGAGTTTCTCGCTCACCTCGTCGGCGTCGGTGACGTCGAGGAGTTCGCTGTCGACGTCGTCGTGCTCCGAGTGAGTGAACGCGACCAGGTCGTGGTCGTCGAAGGCGCCGAGCAGTTCCCGACCGACGTTGCCCGCCGCGCCCGTGAGTGCGATTCGCGCCATGCCGATCGGTCGAACGATCGGCAGCGCCGTAGGGTTGGTGCCCGGGAAGCGACGGTCGCCCCGGCCTCGACATCGATCCCGGTCTCAGAACCCGGAGGGGGCCACGTCGCAGACCTCCCGGAACGCGCCCTGGACGACCTCCGAGAGGGCGGGGTGGACGTGGATCGTCTCGGCGACGGTCTCGACGTCCGCGCCCGCCGCGACCGCGGTGCTGACCTCGTGGATCAGCGTCGAGGCGTTGGGCCCGACGACGTGGACGCCGAGGATCTCGCCGCTCTCGTCGGCGATGACCTTCGCGAACCCGCCCCGATCGTGCATCGCGGCGCCCAGCGCGGTGTCGTCGTAGCCGTAGGTGCCGACCTCGTAGTCGCCGTCGAGGTCCCCCTCGGTCGCCCCGAGGGCGGCGACCTGGGGCGACCCGAAGACCGCGTGGGCCATGCCGGGGTACTCGACGGACCGGTCGTTCCCGTGGACGGCGTTCTCGACGACGTACTCCGCCTCCTTGTCCCCGGAGTGTTTGAACATGTAGTTGCCGGCGATGTCGCCGATGGCCCACACGCCGTCGGCGGAGGTCCGGAGGTGCTCGTCGGTCTCGACGAACCCGTCGTCGTCGGTTTCGACGCCCCCCGCCCCGACGTTCCAGCGGTCGGTGTTCGGGACGCGCCCCGTCGCCACCAGGAGTTCGTCGCCCGCGACCTCGACGGTCTCGCCGCCGTCGGACTCGGCGGTGACGCGCTTCTCGCCGCCCTCCTCGGCGATCGCGGTCGCCCGGAACCCCAAGTGGATTTCGTGGCGCTCGCGGTAGGCCTCGGTCAGGCGCTCGGCGACGTCCGCGTCCTCGCGGTCGACCAGTCGCTCCGCGTGGCCGACGATCACCACCTCGGTCCCCATCTGGCCGAAAAAGTGGGCCATCTCGGCGGCGATGTACCCCCCGCCGACGATCACGAGGCGGTCGGGGCGCTCCCGCAGGAAGAGGGCGTCGTCGCTGGTGAGGAACTCGACGTCATCGGCGCCGTCGATCGGCGGGACCAGAGGCCGGGACCCGCCCGCGACGACGACCCGGTCGGCGGTCAACCGCTCGCCGCCGGGGCCGTCGACCGCGCCGACCTCGACCGTCCGCTCGTCGACGAACCGCCCCTCGGTCTGGTAGAAGGTGACGTTCTCGCGGCGCCGGGCGCGCTCGCCTTTGGCCTCGGCGGCCTCGGTGATCGCCTCCTCGACCTCCGCGACGATGTCGGCGAAGGGGATCTCCTCGATCGACGCCTCGATTCCGTACGCGTCGGCGCCCCGGATCGTCTCGACGACGCTGGCCCGCTCGATCAGCTTCTTCGAGGGGTTACAGCCCCGGTTGAGACAGGTTCCCCCGAGGTGGTCGCGCTCCACCAGTCCGACGTCCATCCCCGCGTCGGCGGCC
>PXRR01000004.1:8423-55624 GCA_003021975.1 Halobacteriales archaeon QS_5_70_17
CCGACCGCCCCCTTGATCGTTTGGCGAGCAGTCGCAGCGGGTGCCCGATCGTCCGGCCAGTAGCCAGCGACCGCGTGGTCGTCGCCCGCGGCGGCCACAGATTCGCGGAAAGCGTATCCGCGTACGGTCCGACTCGGATGACAGCCACGGGGAGAGCATGCTACGCAACGCCCACCGAAGCGGGAAGCACCGATGACCGGGAGCGACGAGCGGTTCGCGCCCATCGAGTCCTACGGGATCGTGGGGAACCTGGAGACCTGCGCGCTGATCGGGCCCGACGGGTCGGTCGACTGGTTCCCCTTCCCGCACGTGGAATCGCCGAGCGTCTTCGCCGCGATCCTCGACCCCGACCGCGGCGGCCGGTTCCGGATCGGACCCGCGGAGGGGTTCGAGAGCGAGCAGTCCTACGTTCCCCGGACGAACGTCCTCGAGACGACCTTCCGGACGGCCGACGGGACGGCGACGGTCACCGACTTCCTCCCGCCGGCCGGCCGGACCGACCACCCCAAGCGGGTGCTGTACCGGAAGGTCGACGGGGTCGACGGGGACATCGACCTCGGCGTCACCTTCGAACCGCGCTTCGACTACGGGCGCGCAGTGACGAGCATCGCGGCGACCGGCGACGGGGTCCGGGCGGCAGGGGACGAGGAGCGGACGCTCCTGGAGGCGCCGGCCGTCGACCTCGCGGTCGAGAGCGACCGGGCGGTCGGGTCGCTCTCGCTGTCGGCCGGCGACGAGGCCTGGTTCGTCCTGCGCTGTACGGGCGCCGAGAACGCTACCACCGACCCCGAGGACGCCCTCGACGCGACGGTGAGCTACTGGCGGGTGTGGTTCGGCAGCTGCTCGGAGGCCGGCGCCGACTGCCTCTTCGAGGGGCCCTGGAGGGACCTCGCCGTCCGGTCGGGGCTCGTGCTGAAACTGCTGACCCACGCCGAGACGGGGGCGGTCGCGGCCGCGCCGACCACCTCGCTGCCGGAGGACCCGGGCGGGATCCGGAACTGGGACTACCGGTACAACTGGCTCCGCGACGCCGGGTTCACCGTGCAGGCGCTCGCGAACCTCGGGCACGTCGACGAAGCGGTCGACTACTTCGAGTGGTTCATGGGGCTGTGCCAGGCCGACGAGCCCGAGAAGCTCCGCCCGCTGTACAGCCTCCACGGCGACGGCGACCTGACCGAGCGGGAACTCGACCACCTGACGGGCTACCGCGGCTCCCGCCCGGTCCGGATCGGCAACGGCGCGGCCGACCAGCTCCAGCTCGACGTCTACGGCGAGTTGCTGCTCGCGGTCGACGAGATGCTCGCCCACGGCCGCGACCTCGACCGCTCGGAGTGGGAATCGGTCCGGGGGCTCGTCGGGTACGCCGGCGACAACTGGGACCGCACCGACGCCGGCATCTGGGAGGTCCGGGGCGGGGACCGCCACTTCGTCTACTCGAAGGTGATGTGCTGGGTCGCCCTCGACCGCGGGATCGCCGTCGCGACCGAGCGGGACCTGCCGGCGCCGGTCGAGGAGTGGCGGGCGACCCGCGAGGCGATCCGCGATGACGTCCTCGAGAACGGGTACGACGAGAGCGCGGGCGCGTTCGTCCAGTCGTACGGCTCTGGAGCGATGGACGCAACGGGGCTGCTCCTCCCGATCGTGGGCTTCCTGCCGTTCGACGACGACCGGGTGCAGGGGACCGTCGACGCCGTCCAGAAGCGGCTACTGGTCGACGACGTCCTCCTGCGGCGCTACGACGGCGAGGACGGCCTTCACGGCGAGGAGGGGGCGTTCGTTCTCTGCTCGTGCTGGCTGGTCGACGCGCTCGCGCTCTCGGGGCGCGTCGAGGAGGCCCGCGAGCGTTTCGAGGCGCTGACGGAGTACGTCGGCCCGCTGGGGCTGCTCGCCGAGGAACTCGACCCGGCGACTGGCGCCCACCTCGGAAACTACCCGCAGGCGTTCAGCCACCTCGGACTGGTCAACAGCGGGCTCTACCTGGGCTACGCAGAGGGGAGGGACCTCCCCGACCCGCCGCCGATGGGGATCCGGCTGGGGGAGCCGGTCGGATCGGCAGCCGGCTCCGAGTGACCGGCCGCGGCGGCCGCCCGCGCTACTCCACCTCGTGGAGGCGCTCGCCGCGGTGGAGCCGCGTCGCGATGGAGAAGGTCTGTTCGGCCTCCCGGTGGGTCGGGAAGTGCGCGGCCATGTAGCGGGCCGGCGCCATCAGCGCGAGACGGCGCTCGAAGGGCTCGTCGGCCCCGACGGCCTCGAACCGCCGGACTCCGGCCTCGAGGTTCTGGAGCGTGTGGAAGCCCGCGTCCTCTCGCAGCAGGCCCCGGCCGAGGGCCTTCGCGAGCGCGTCGGGATCGCCCCCGGCGTCGAAGTGCTCTCCCACGAGGCGGGCCGCGCGGTTGACCTGTCCCTGCTCGTCGAAGGCGGCCAGCAGGTCCTCCCGGATCGCCGCCGGGTCGCGGTCGGAGTCTGACTCCCCCGGGTCGGGCAGCGGCGCGCGGGGCTGGTTGAGGAAGCGATCGAGGTACACCGACATCGCGCCGTCGAAGCACCCACGGTAGAGTTCGACGGCGTCGGTCTTGTGAGTGGCGCGGTGGACTGCGTCGGCGTAGGTGAACGTGTGGTGGACGGTGTTCCAGTCGTTGAACTCGTTGTTCGTCGCGAAGTACGCTACCCGACGGGTCGCGGCGCGCGCGACCGCGTCCGCCAGCTGTGCCGTCGTCGCGCCCTCGCGGATCGCGCCGGTCAGCGCGTCGACGACGGCCTCGGGGTCGTCGCTCAGCAGGGTCTCGACGAATCCCTCGGGGCGCTCCCACTCGCGGCCCCGGCCGGCCGCCACGAGGTCGGGCAGGCGGTCGGCGGCGTCGAGGCAGAGTTCGGCGATGTCCACGGGCTGGCGCCACGAGGAGAGTTCCTCCGAGCGGGTCGCGCCCGTTAGCTGCTCGACCGTCGACGCGAGAACGGCGTCGGCGTGTTCGTCGTAGCCGACGTGCTCCAGCGTCTCGAAGGCCGCGTTGATGAAATCCAGCGTGTGGCCCGCGTTCATGTAGAGGTGGTCGGTCGCGGCGGTGAACACGATGTCCGCGACGTCCTCTCGCGGGAGGTTCGCGAGCGCGGTCAGCAGGACCCGCTCGGCGCCGTCGGCGTCGCGCACCTCGCAGTTGTCCCGGAACCACTCCTTCAGGCGGGACTTCGACAGCGAGCGGTTGTCAAAGGCGTACTGCTGGAAGCGGGGCGGTTCGCCCGCGCACTCCTCGGCCACCTCCCGGACGCCCAGGAACATCGCCCGCCGCTTGTCGCGTGGGCCGACGGCGCCGTGGAGGTTAGCCATACAGCCGAGCGTCGTCAGCCCGCGGCCCCACCCCGTGTCGCGGTACTTCGTCCCGAAGTTGACGGCGGTCTCGATGGGCGTGTGGAAGCCGTCGGCCCGCGGGTCGTCGCTTCCCGCCTCCCCGCTCGCCCGGTCCTAGTCACCGTGGGACTCGCGGCCTTCCTCGTCCAGTCCCACCACCGCCTTCGCCATCCGGTTCGGGATCCGGGTCGAGGTAGACCGCCCCGTCCCGGACTTCGACGGGGAACGTCTGGACGTCGTCGGCCCAGATGTCGAAGGTGTCGCCCTCCTCGAGTTCGAAGCGGGCGTGGTGCCAGTGGCAGGTCAGCACGCCGTCCTCGACGCTGCCCCGGGTCAGCGGGAACCCCATGTGCGGACAGCGGTTGTCGACGGCGTACACCTCTCCCTCGTGGTGGAAGAGGGCGATGGCCTGCCCGTCCTCGCTGACGACCGCGGTCCCCCGATCGGCGAGCGCGTCGAGGTCCGCGACCCGAACGAAGCGGTCGGCGCCGGCGTCGGTATCAGCGTCGGGTGCCATGTAGTAGCACACGCCGCGGGGCGACAAAACCGTTCGCTGAACCGCCTTTTTGTAGAATCGATGATAAGTGCCGAAGCCGGTCTGTTCAAGTGGCTCAACGGACAACACCTGTCCAACGAATGAGCGAGGACTTCTACGAGGTACTCGGCGTCTCTCGCGACGCGAGCGAGGACGAGATCAAGCAGGCCTACCGCGAGAAGGCCACCGAGTACCACCCCGACGTGAGCGACGACCCCGACGCCGAGGAAAAGTTCAAGCGGATCCAGAAGGCCAAGGAGGTCCTCACCGACGAGGAGGCCCGCCAGGCCTACGACCGGATGGGCCACGAGCGCTTCGAGCAGGCCGAGAAGCGCGGCTTCGACGCCAGCCAGGGCGGCGCCGGGGCGGGCGCCGCTGGCGGTCCCTTCGGGGGCGCGGGCGGCGGCAGTCCGTTCGACGACATCTTCGAGCAGTTCTTCGGCGGCGCGGGCGGCGGCCGCGGCCGCCAGGGACCCCGGCAGGGCCAGGACCTCCAGACCCGCCTGACGGTCGACCTCGAGGACGCCTACTTCGGGACCGAGCGGGAGATGACCGTCACCCGGCCCGAGCACTGCCCGGACTGCGACGGCGAGGGCCACCCGCCGGACGCCGACGCGGAGACCTGTCCGACCTGCGACGGGCGGGGCCAGCAGACTACCGTCCAGCAGACCCCCCTCGGGCGCGTCCAGCAGACCCAGACCTGCCAGCGCTGCGGCGGCGACGGGACGCTGTACAGCGAGACGTGTTCGACCTGCGGCGGCGACGGCATCGTCCGCGAGGAGTCCACGCTCGACGTCGACATCCCCGCCGGCATCCGGGACGGCCAGACCCTCCGGATGAACGGCGAGGGCGCGCCCGGCGACCCCGGCGGGCGCAACGGCGACCTGCTGGTCGAGATCCGCGTCGAGGACGACGAGCGCTTCGACCGGGACGGCGACGACCTGCTCCACCAGCGGCCGATCTCGTTCCCGCAGGCCGTCTTCGGCGACGAGATCGAGGTCGAGACCTTCGACGGCGACGTCTCGATGGAGGTGCCCGCGGGCACCCAGAGCGGCGAGACGTTCCGGCTCCAGGGCAAGGGGATGCCCCGCCTCCAGCGCCGGGGCCACGGCGACCTCTACGTGCAGGTGCAGGTCGTCACCCCCGAGTCGCTCAACGAGGAGCAACGCGAGGCTCTCGAGGCGTTCGCCGAGGCCGGCGGCGAGGACATCGAGGTCAACGAGGGCTTCTTCGAGAAGATCAAGAACTCCTTCTGAACACGGGTCGCCGGGGTCCGATCGCGGGAACCGGGCCGACCCGGGCGGCGAGCGCGCGGCGGACGCGCTCGCGCCCTACTGCTGCCCGAGCGCGCCGTCGGTGCCGTCCCGGAGGCGCTCGCGGGCCGCGCGGACGGCGATGGGCTGGAGGTACCCGAGGACCTCGCTGGCGAGGACCGCACAGAACGCGATCGCGACCACGCTCGCCGCGAACTCCGGGGAGTCCCCAGCGCTGAGAGCGTCGAGGCGGTGGTGGAGGAAGAACAGGTCGGCGCGGGGCGTGTTGTGGACGGCCGCGAGGGCGTCCGGGATCGTCGCCCCGGGGAACCCGTAGTGGAGATCCGGCAGCAGCGCCCAGAGGCCGCCCAGGAAGAGGGCGGTGCGCTGGAACCGGAACCGCGGGGCGATCAGCGCGATCAGCAGCGCGGTCGCGCCGACTCCGACCGCGAAGTGAGCGATGGCGAGGGCCATACCTGACTCTGGGGCCCCGTCATCTTGGTTAGCGGCGGGCTAACCGGGAGTGCGAGACGGGATCCCTCCGTCCCTCTTCGGATCTTCACGGTTTTCGGTCAGCCGTGAGTTCGTCATTCAACCACTGCTCTCCCCGTGTTCGTCCGTTTCATCGGCGCTGTCGAGGCGGCTCGACGAAGGGCTGTCAGTGCTCTTCGAGGCGCCGCCTGAACTCTCCCGCGAGTGCTTCGTGGAGGTGGGAAGGCCTGCTTGTTCATCACGTCCTCGAATTTCCCTCGACCACCCGTTCTTGATGAGATTACACTATCGAAATATATCAACAGTTCGTTAACGTATACGTTTGAGTGAACTCCATCTACGAAGCCGACCGAGGGATGGAGCGCGTGTATTCATCAACATCGGTAGTGTTCCACGAACGAAACGACGAAGGCATCCGTATCAGTCGCGGGTTGCCTCGAACCATTCGACCGCGAAATCCACAAGCCGTGGCTGAGAGAAGAGCTTCGCGTCGGCGACGCCGACTGTCCCAGTCTCGATCGCGTGGGGATATTCGCGCTCGAACGCCCCACCGCAATCGGGGAAATCGCCGTCGTCGACGTCGAGATCCTCCCACCGAACCCACTCACGCTGGCCATCGACGAGTACCGCGCTGGCGTGCGTCAGTGTGTCGATGTCGAGGTCGGTCCGGTACTCAGCGAGATGTAACGAGGTATTTGTCGTGTGCGACGTCCCGAGATACAAGACGTCGCCGTCACAGTCGTAGACGTGGGCGAGCGGCGACTCCTCCCCGAGCGAGTAATCGTACGTGTGATTCTCGGTGACGAACTCGCTATCTGTTCCCCATGCGGCGAAAGAGTGTTGTGGATGGTCGCTTCGTCGCACCTCCGGATACGAGCGGAAGCACTCGGCGATCACGCCCATCCCCTGGGTGGGCGTAACGGACGGTCGGTATGGTGGCATCTGTTCACGGACGGTACCGTACCACGACTCGGGGACTGGCGGATACTCCATGTCTGCAGGGTCTCTATTTCCGGGCGAGTGCGTCGGCATCACGATCGTCCCGCCCTCACCGATGACACGCTTGAGCGCGTCGATAACCGCGGGCGCACCGCCACAGACCCAGCCCAGTGCGGAGAGCGACCCGTGGACGAGCACTGTGTCTCCCGCTCCGACACCGAGCGCACGAAGGTCGCTCACGAGTGATTCCTCCGTGACCGGATCCGGCGACCGGTCCCCGGGTAATGGGTCGCTCACACGATGCCGTGTTCAGGGCCCAATCATAGGCTTGGTGGATAGCTGCGTAGTGTATCGCTCACCTCATGCCAGCACCGGCGAAAACGAACCTGCAAGATACGCGGAGCGTGTCTATCAGCGCCGCACGTACCTACCGCCACCGATTTTCGACCGTCGTTCGGTATAGTGATCCACTTACGCCCGCAAAACCGGTCGGCCGATCGGTTCCGTCGACGTCAGGGCGTCGACCGCACGCGGTCCCGCCGAAGCACACCCTGGAGTCGGATTTCGACAGCACTGAGGGTGAGACCGCGTCGCCTCGAGAGCACCCTCACCCATTCGGGCGGGAGCGTGATCCAGGAACGATCGGGAACCGGGCGTCGGCGCGGGAACCGAAGCCGAGCGGCGGTCGGCCCCTATTCGCCGCTGCCGGCGTCGCCGCTCGCGTCGAGGCGTCGCTCGTACTTCTCGATGGCCGTCGCCAGCGCGGCCTCGGCGTCGGTGTCGGTCTCCTCGCACAGCGCCAGCAGGGCGAACAGCGCGTCGCCGAGTTCGCCCGCTGCGACGGTCGCGCCGGCGCCGGCGCCGTTCTCCGTCGAGACGTTGACCTCCTTGGCCACCTCGCCGACCTCCGAGGCGAGGTCGAGCGCGCGGTTGGCGGGCGGGGCGTGCAGGTCGTTGGCGTCGAGGAACGCGGCGACGCGCGCCTGGGCGTCCGAAACCATATCCCACGTGCGTGGACCGCGGCGGCGTGAATCCTGCGGTACGCCGGGAGGGTTTTTGCGCCCGGCGCGCCGAGTCGGGGCATGGATCCGGACTCGAACCCGGACGCCGACGCGGACCGCGAATTCGACCCGCGAGTCCTCGGAGACCTAGTCGCCCGCGACCGACTCGATCCGGGGGACCGCCCCGTGCCGCCGGATCATGTGCCCGGAGGGCCGCCGGCCGAACTACGCCCCGACGCGCCAGCGCTGCGCGCCCCGGCGCTCGACCGCGAGTACGACTACCGGCGGTTCTGTACGACCGCCTGGAAGGTCGGTAACTTCCTCACCCACCTCGGGGTGGGCGGGGGCCGGACCGTCGCCGTCGCTGACGACCCGACGCCCGAACCGGTCCTCGCGCTGTTCGGCGCCGGCCTGCTGGGCGCGAGCGTCGCGTTCGTCGACCTCGAGGAGGGGGCGGGCGGCGAGGGCGACGATCCCCCGCGGGCGCTGCTCGCGCCGGTCGATCGGATCGGCGTGGGGGGCGGATCGACCACCAAGCGGGTCGCCTACGGCGGCCCGCCGGACGATCCGGCGGTCGGGCACTTCGAGCGGGACGTCTGGAGCGAAAACCCGACCGAACCGCCGGATCCCGTCGCAGCGGACGCGGCGCTGCTCCGCGACGGCGCGACGCTGGCCCACCGG
This sequence comes from Halobacteriales archaeon QS_5_70_17, assembly GCA_003021975.1. Taxonomy (GTDB): domain Archaea; phylum Halobacteriota; class Halobacteria; order Halobacteriales; family Haloarculaceae; genus Halomarina. Next base: position 16,671 of record PXRR01000004.1, read on the forward strand.
GGACCGTCGTCGCGGGACTGGTCGCGCCGGTACTGGCCGGCGCGGCGGTTCTCCTGCCCGACGGACGGAGCGAGGGGACCCACGCCGTCGCGGTCGGCGACGCGCCCGAACCCGCCGTCATCGAACCCTCCGACGTCTCCGGGCTGTAGCCAGTCTCACGGCGAACGCCCGACGGCACGGGGGCGGTTCCGCGAACCGGAGCGGCTTTGTCGGTCGTCCGAGAGTGCGGGACGTGCGCGGCCGCCTCGCCGAACGGACGTACTACGGCTGGATCGTCGCCGGGTGCTGCTTCGTCGCCGCCGGCGTCATGTTCGGGATGACCTACTCGTTCAGCGTCTTCTTCGACCCGCTGCTGTCGTCGTTCCCGGTCCGGCCGGCGCGAATCTCGCTGGTCTACGGCCTCCAGACGTTCGTCATCTTCGTCGGGGCCGCGGGACTGGGGGGCGCCCTCGACCGGGTCGGCCCCAGGCGGTTGCTCGCGGCGGGCGCAGTCTTTCTCGCCGCGGGGCTGGTCGGTGCGAGCTACAGTTCCAGCTACGCGGCGCTGCTGGCGACCTACGGCGTCGTCACCGGCCTCGGGATGAGCGCGCTCTACGTCGCCGCCTACGCGACGGTCCCGCTGTGGTTCGACCGCCGCCGCGGCGCCGCGACGGGACTCGCCAGCGCGGGGCTGGGCGCCGGTCTGCTGGTCGTCGCGCCGACCGCCGCGGAACTGATCGCCCGGGGCGGCTGGCGGTCCGCGCTCCGCGCGCTGGCGGCGGGCTTCCTGGTCGTGCTGGCGGCCGCGACCTACCTGATGGCCGACCGCCACGGGGACGTCGGCGCGGACCCGGTCGTCGAGTTCCCCGCGGGCCGCTCCGGGGCCGCTACCGGCGCGGGCGACTGGCGCGCCCGCCTTGCGGCGGTCGGCGACCGGGTGCGCTCAGTTCCGTTCGCCCTGGTGGTCGCGGGGTGGGCGCTCATCTACGCGACGCTGTACGTGCTGGTCAACCACGTCGTCCCCTTCGCCGAGCGCGCGGGGATGCGGTGGGCGGGCGTGGCGACGCTGACGGTCGTCGGCGTGTCGACCAGCGCCGCCCGCCTCACCGTCGGGCCGGCCTCGGACCGGATCGGCCGAGTGCGGATCTTCGTCGCCTGCTCGGCGGTCATGGGCGCGGGGCTGCTCGCGCTGCCGTTCGCGCGCGAGCCCGTCGCGCTGTTCGCCGTCGCGGTCTGCTTCGGAGTCGGCTACGGCGGCAACGGCGCTCTGCTCTCGCCGCTGATCGCGGACCTGTTCGGAACCGACCAGCTCGGGACGCTCTACGGGCTCGCGTCGGTCGCGTTCGCGGTCGCCGGGCTCGCGGCGCCCCCGCTGGCGACGGTCGGTTACGGCGCGCTGGGGAGCTACCGGCCCGTGTTTCTCGTCACCGGGGCGCTCGGCCTGGTCGGAGCGGTCTGCATCGGCGCCGCGGGACGGCTCCGCGGCGAACTGTGAGCGACGGCGGACGGCAGGCGCCGGGCGGGAGGGCGCTCAGCGGGCGTCCTCGAGGTTCTCCAGCGCGTCGGGGTTCTCGATGCTGGACATGTCGCCGAGGTCCTCGCCGCGGTAGATGGAGGCGATGGCCCGCCGGATGATCTTCCCCGACTGCGTCTTGGGGAACTCGTCGACGAACAGCACCTCCCGGGGCCGGAAGGGCTTGCCCAGTTCCTCGCCGACCTGCGCGCGGAGTTCCTCCCGCAGGTCGTCGCTCTCCTCGACGCCCTCTTCGAGGATGACGTAGGCGACGACGGCCGTGCCGGTGGTTTCGTCGGGCGCGCCGACCGCGGCCGCCTGGTTGACCGCCGGGTGGTCGATCAGCGCCCCCTCCACCTCGGCGGGGCCGACCTTCCGGCCGGCGACGTTGAGCGCGTCGTCGGCCCGGCCGTGGAGGAACCAGAAGCCGTCGTCGTCCCGCTGAGCCCAGTCGCCGTGGTCCCACATCGGCGGGTCCTCGAAGGACGACCAGTACTCCTCGAGGTAGCGCTCGTCGCCCGACCACAGCGACTTCGTCATCGAGGGGTTGGAGTCGCGGGCGACCAGGAAGCCGCGCTCGCCCTCGTCGGCGACGCTCTCGCCGCTGCCGTCGACGACGTCGACGGACATCCCGAGGCCCGGCTTGCCGAGCGTGCAGGGTTTCAGGGGCATCCCGGGCAGGGGCATCAGGAAGCAGCCGCAGATCTCGGTCCCGCCGGAGATGTTAATGACGGGCGTGTCACCGCCGCCGACGTTCTCGAAGAACCACATCCACGACTCGGGGTCCCACGGCTCGCCGGTCGATCCGAGCAGGCGCAGCGAGGAGAGATCGTGGCCCTCCAGCCACTCGTCGCCGTGCTTGCGCAGCGCGCGGATCGCGGTCGGCGAGATGCCGAACTGCGTGAGGCCGTGGCGGTCGATCATCTCCCAGAAGCGGTCGGGGTCGGGGTGGTCGGGCGCCCCCTCGTAGAGGAAGACGGTGCCGCCGTGGGTGTGGTTGCCGATCAGCGTCCACGGACCCATCATCCAGCCGATGTCGCTGACCCAGAAGAACCGATCGGACGGCTTCAGATCGAAGCCGAAGTAGACCTCCTTGGCGGTCTGGACCTGGGCGCCGGCGTGGGTGTGGACGATCCCCTTGGGCTTGCCGGTCGTCCCCGACGAGTACAGCAGCATCGACTCCCGGTCGGCGTCGAGGCGCTTCGTGTCGTACTCGTCGTCGGCCCCGCCGACGGCGTCGCGCCACCACTCGTCGCGGTCGTCGTCCCAGGGCACCTCGACGTCGCCCCCGCGGCCGCCCAGTCGGTCGAAGACGATGGTGTGCTCGACGTGGCCGGCCTCCGCGATGGCGTCGTCGGCGCTCCCCTTGAGCAGCACCTCGCTGCCCCGCCGGAGGAAGCCGTCGCCGGTGAACAGCACGGAACACTCCGAGTCGGCGATGCGGGTCGCGGTCGCGTCGACGCCGAACCCCGAGAAGATGGGGACGGCGACCGCGCCGACCTTGAAACAGCCGTAGAGGATGCTGGCGACCTCCGGCACCATGGGCATGTAGAGGCCGACGGTGTCACCGGTCCCGACGCCGCGCTCCTCGAGCGCGTTGGCGACCTTGTTCGACTGGCAGCGGAGTTCGTGGTAGGTCACCTCCCGGACCTCGCCGTCCTCGCCCTCCCAGATGGTGGCGACCTTGTTGCGCCGCTCGCTGTCCCGAGCGGCGTGGCGGTCGACGACGTTGTGCGCGATGTTGAGTTCGCCCCCGACGTACCAGTCGGTGAACTGAGGGCCGTCCGAGGCGTCCCGGACCGCGTCGTACTCCTCGTACCAGTCGATGCCGAGGTGGTCCGGGAGGACGTCCCAGAACCACTCGAGGTCGTTCGCCCGGTCGACGAGTTCGTCGAAGTCGTCGATCCCGTGTTCGTCCATGAACGCCCGGACGTTCGTCGACCGGGCGGTCTCCTCGTCGGGTTCGTAGACGACCTCGTCGAGGTCGGGCAAGGAGTCGGCGCTCATGGTGGGATCTGACAGCCCCGGGGGCAAGTAGTTTTTCGCGCCGTCCCGCGGCCGGCAAACCCTTTTGCGGTCGGATGGCCAACCGCCCGGTATGTACGTCCGGGACGCGAAAAACCGCGAGGAAGTCTGGTTGCTCGATCACATCGAGGCGATGGGCCTCGACGAGCAGGCGTTTCGGTCCCGCGACTACGTCGTCGCTATCGACGAGGCGTCCAACGCGAAAGCCGGGTTCGGCCGCATCCGGATCCACAAGGCCAGCGGGGACGACGGCGACAGCGACAGCGAGGGCGGCGATCGCGAGGTCTGTGAGCTGACCAGCATCGGCGTCCTCAAGGGGTGGCGCGAGCAGGGCGTCGGCGCGCACGTCGTCGAGCGACTGGTCCGGACCGCCGATAGCGAGGGCTTCGAGACCGCGTACGCGCTGACCGACGAGCCCAACTACCTCGCGCAGTTCGGCTTCGAGGCCATCGAGGAGAGGGACCTGCCGGACGTCCTGGCCCGGCGGCTGGCCGAGAAACGCGACGCCCTCGCGCCCGACGCGATCCCGATGCGCCTCCGGGTCGCCGAGTTCCGCATGCCCGAACAGCTCCGCGAGCGGTTCAAGGTGGCCGCCGAGACCCACGAGCCGGAACCCGAGGAGACCCCCGAGGACTTCGGCATCGACACCGACTCCGCGACCTACAAGTACGACACCGGGTGAGCGCTCCGGGAACTGGACGGGGCGGGATAGATGAAATAGACGGGGCTCGGGCGACCTCGCGGTCCGCGGCACCCGCCGCTCCCGCGCGACCCCGTCACCGCACCCGCCGCGGTCGCGGCCGCGCCCCGGGATCGGACCGGGGTGACGACTAACTGTTAAGCCGCCGGACGGCCACGATCCGAGCATGTTCGACGAGGACGACCTGCGGGAGATCCGGGAGGGGCGGGAATCCTGGGAGGAGGAGACCCTCGGACCGACCCTCGACCGGTACGGTGAGCGCAAGGAGACGTTCACCACCGACACCGGCGGCCACGAGGTCGACCCGATCTACACCCCCGAGGACGTCGCCCCGAAGGACTACGGCGAGGACCTCGGGTTCCCGGGCGAGGAGCCGTTCACCCGCGGGGTCTACCCGACGATGTACCGCGGTCGGCTGTGGACGATGCGCCAGTACGCCGGCTTCGGCACCGCCGAGGAGACCAACGAGCGGTACCACTACCTGCTCGATAACGGCCAGACGGGGCTGTCGATGGCGTTCGACCTGCCGACCCAGATGGGGTACGACTCCGACGACGAGATGGCCGCCGGCGAGGTCGGCAAGTCCGGCGTCGCCATCGACTCGTTGCACGACATGGAGACGGTGTTCGACGGCATCCCGCTGGACGAGGTGTCGACGAGCATGACGATCAACGCCCCCGCGAGCGTCCTGCTGGCGATGTACATCGCCGTCGCCGACGAGCAGGGCGTCGACCGCGAGGAGCTGCGCGGGACGATCCAGAACGACATCCTCAAGGAGTACACCGCGCGCAACACCTACATCTACCCGCCCGGGCCGTCGATGCGGATCATCACCGACCTCTTCGAGTTCTGCGCCGCGGAGGTGCCGAAGTTCAAGACCATCTCCATCTCGGGGTACCACATCCGCGAGGCGGGATCGACGGCCGCCCAGGAGATCGCGTTCACGCTCGGCGACGGCATCGAGTACGTCCAGGCGGCGGTCGACGCCGGCCTCGACGTCGACGAGTTCGCCCCCCAGCTGTCGTTTTTCTTCGCGTCCTACAACAACATCTTAGAGGAGGTCGCCAAGTTCCGGGCCGCCCGCCGCATGTGGGCGAAGGTCATGGAAGAGCGGTTCGGCGCGGAGACCCCCGAGGCCAAGCAGTTGAAGTTCCACACCCAGACCGCGGGGTCGACGCTGACCGCCCAGCAGATCGAGAACAACGTCGTCCGGGTCGCCTACCAGGCGCTGGCGGCCGTCCTCGGGGGCACGCAGTCGCTGCACACCAACGGGAAAGACGAGGCGCTGAGTCTCCCGACCGAGGAGTCGGTCCGCACCGCGCTGCGGACCCAGCAGATCCTCGCCCACGAGTCCGGGGCCGCGGACACGATCGACCCGCTCGCGGGCAGTTACTACGTCGAGGCGCTCACCGACGAACTCGAGGAGGAGGCCTTCGAGATCATCCAGGAGGTCGACGACCGGGGCGGGATGCGCCAGGCCATCGAGGAGCAGTGGGTCCAGCGCCAGATCCAGGACGTCGCCTTCGAGCGCCAGCGGGAGATCGACGAGAACGAGCGGATCATCGTCGGCGTCAACGAGTACGAGGTCGACGACGAGGAGGTCGAGGAGGACATCGAGGAGGTCGACCAGGAGGACGAGCGCCGGCAGAAGGAGCGCCTCGCGGCGGTCCGCGAGGACCGCGACGAGGGGGCGGTGGAGGCGGCGCTGGCGGACCTGCGCGACGCGGCGGCGGGCGACGAGAACGTGATGCCGTACATCGTCGACGCGGTGAAGGCCTACGCGACCACCGGCGAGATCTGCGACGCGATGCGCGATGTCTTCGGGGAGTACAACCCCGGCATCTGATCCGCTCTCGGCCTGCCGAGCTACCCCGCCGGGCCGCTGAGCCGGGGTCGCGGACGCGGTCCGGGTCCGTCGCCGTCACCGGTCCGAGCGGTCACTCCGTCTCCCGGGAGGCGTCTCGGAGCAACACCGGGTAGTCCTCGTCGGCGGAGAACTCCGTCAGGTGGCCGTCGAGTTCCGCCTCTAGCTCCTCGATGCGCTCGGAGAGCTCGGCGTAGCGGTCGTCCTCTTCGAGTTCGGGGACCGGGTGGTTGGCCTCCAGGGCGGCCCGCTGTGAGACGAGTTCGTAGTACTCCCCGACTCGGTCGTCGTACTCGCTGCGGCGGAGCAGCGTCTCGACGGTCTCGATCAGGTCCCCCTCGTCGACGGGCTTGGTCAGGTAGGTGTCGAACCCTTCGAGGACGATGTCGAAGTCGGGGTCGAGCGCGGAGACGATCGCGACCCGGCAGTCGAGGGCCCGGTCGTTGATCCGGGCGAGCACCTCGTCGCCCGAGAGCCCGGGCATCATCCGGTCGAGCAGGACGACGTCGACGTCGCCGTCGAGCGAGGACAGCGCCGCCTCGCCGTCGAGTGCCGTCCGGACGTCGAAGCGGTCGCCGAGCCACAGTTCGTAGATCTCGAGCATCTCCTGTTCGTCCTCGACGATGAGTACCGTCTCCCGGCCCTCGTCACTCATCGCTCCCTCCTTTGGCGTGGGGGTATATGCCCCTTTCCCCGCTCCTGGGGGCCCGCTCCCGGGCGCAGGGCTGGCTCCGGTTCCGGTTTCGGTTCCCCGTCGGCGTCTCGCTCCGGGGGGTCGGTCCGGCGGAGCGTCGCGACGAGCGTCGTCTCGCCGTCGCGGTCGACGGTCCCGTCGTACCGGCCGGCCAGGGACCGGAGGAACCCCCGACCGGCCGTGACGACGCCGGACTCGCCCGACGAGGCGCGCGAGCCGGGAACGATGTCCCGGTCGGCCCGGGCGCTGCCCCCGACCGCGATCCCGCAGTCGCCGGCAGTTCCCAGTTCGAGGACGACCAGCGATCCCTTCGGGGTCGCCGTCACGGTCACCGTCGGAGCGGCGGGGCCGGCGCGCTCGATGACGTCGACGAGCAGCAGTTCGATCAGCTCCGAGAGGCCCTCGTCAGCGCGGACGTACGTTCCGGCGGGGACGGTCGTCCGGATCGTGCACGGTTCGCCGATGGCGTCGCGGACGGCCTCGGCGGCCGCCTCGACGGCCGGCCCGAGCGCCACGGGCCGGAGCTCCCGGGACCGGTCGGTGAGCAGTCCGACCCGGTCGACGAGGCGCGCGATCCGGTCCGCACGCCGGTCGATGATCGCGAGGTCGCGGCGCTCCCGGTCGTCGAGCGACTGCCGACGGAGCGCGTCGACGCGGCCCCGAACGACGTTGATCCCGTTGCGGACGTTGTGCCCGAGGAGCCGGTTGAGCAGCGCCAGGTTCTCGCGCTCGGCCTCGATGCGGGCCAGCGCCGCCCGCCGCTCGGCGTCGTAGATTCCCACGATGGCCCCCGAGAGCGTCCCCAGCGCGGTCGGCGTCGTCATGGCGAGAGCCGGCTCGGCGACCGGAGTGCCCTCCGCGGCCTGGAAGTAGACGAACCAGCCGGTCGCCGCCGCGGTCGCCGCCCCGCCGAGTAGCGTCCAGGCGAACACGCGCTTGCCGTCCCCCGGACGGACGTCGAACCGGTCGATCGAGGCCCCCAGGACGGCAACCACCGTGGCCAACACGACGGCGAGCGCTCCCTCGCGGACGTCCGCGAACAGGACCTCGTTGTCAATGGTGGCCCGCAGAACGACCAGTCCGGCGAGCAGGACCCCGACGGCAGTCACCCCGTACGAGATCCGAGCGCCCGCCCCCGTGCCGTCACCCATCGGTCTGTCAAGCCCGAGGAAACGTATAATTCTTCGGAGTAAACCGGATTTATTTCGGGGGGGACCGTTGGCCCGACATGGAGTTCGATCACGCCGGCATCGCCACCGACGACATCGACGCCCTGGCGTCGCTGTACGGCGATCTGTTCGACACGCGGGTCGTCCATACCGAGCAACTCGAGAACATCCGGGTGGGCTTCCTCGACTTCGGCGGGAGCTACTTCGAGCTGCTCGAACCCACCGGCGGGGGACCGGTCGACGACTACGTAGCGGACAACGGTCCCGGCGTCCACCACCTCGCGCTGCGGACGCCGGACATCGAGGCGGCGCTGGCCCGCGTGAAGACCAGCGGCGCGGACCTCATCGACGAGCAACCCCGCCCCGGCGCCTGGGGCCACGACGTCGCCTTCATCCACCCGAAGTCGACCGGCGGCATCCTGCTGGAACTCGTCGAGCACTGACCGAAGCGGGGCGCCGGGACGGCCCCGGCTCACCCCCGGAGGAGCAACCAGCCACAGAGCCCCGCCGCGACGACGACCACTCCGGCGAGGACGACGAACAGCACGGCCGTCCCCGTGAACGAGAGGACGGTGCCCGCGAGGACCGCGCCCAGCGCACCGACGCCGAACATGCTGAGGTAAGTGAACCCGTACGAGAGGCCGTGGACGTCGCTGTCGGCGTAGTCGGCGACCGTCGCCTGGTAGACCGGCGCGACGAAGTAGATCAGGAATCCGAGGGCGACACAGACCGCCAGCAGCGGCCCGAGTCCGGCCCGCGAGGCGGGGACGAACGCGAGCGCGACCAGCGCCAGTGCCAGGAAGGTCCCGCCGAGCAGGCGGACGGTGTCGGTCGCGTCGGTGAGCCGTCCGCCGGCGTACTGGCCGAGCACGCCGACGGTGAGCAGGCCGGCGTAGACGTACTGCCCGGGCTCGAACTCCGTCGCGCCGACGACCACCGGATCGAACAGCGGGAGGTCGGCGAGCACCTCCGGCAGGAAGGTCAGCACTCCGCGGTAGAACAGCCCGTACAGCAGGATGATCGCGAACACGAGGACGAACCCGCCGGAGAACAGCGCCCGCGAGTCGCGGTAGAGCCCCCGGATGCCGCCGACGGTCGCGCCGCCGTCGGCCTCGGGTTCGGGGTCGGGGTCGGGATCGGCGTCGCTCCCGTCGGCCGGGTGTCCGTCTTCGACGCCCGCGCCCTCGTCGAAGTCGAGCCGAAGCGCCGCCAGACCGCCCCCCAGCGCCGGGAGGACGAACAGCGCGGCGACGAGTCGCCACTCGAGGAAGGCCAACAGCAGGGCCGCCGCCAGCGGTCCGAGGACCGTCCCGACGTTGCCCGCGGCCCCGTGGTAGGCGAGCGCGGTGCCCCGCTGTTCGGTTCCCCGGGAGAGGAGCGCGAGCGCGGCGGGGTGGTAGACGCTGGCGGCGGCCCCCCAGATCACGAGCGCGGCCCCGAGAACGAGGACGTTCGGCGCGAGCGCGAGCGCGAGGAAGCCGACCCCCATCCCGAACACGGCGAGGACGACGGGCCGGCGGGAGCCGTACCGGTCGGAGAGGATTCCGCTGGGGAGCGCGCCGACCCCGACCAGCGCGTAGCCGGCGCCGACGACCAGCCCCAGCGTGGCCTCCGTCGTCGAGAAGTACTCCAGCCAGGCGACGATGAACACCGGGATCGACAGCTCGTAGGTGTGAAAGAGCGCGTGCCCCAGCATGGCGAACCCGACGATCGATCGGTCGTTGTCGTTCATCCCCGTGGCCCGGTTTCCGGCCAGGCCGCGTCTAAGTCTTCTGACACCGTCACGCGGGGAGGTCAGGACCCGCCGGCGTCCGCCTCGCCGAACCACTCGTCGGCGGCCGCCCGGGCGCCGGCCGCGACCCGGTCGGGGCGTTCGTCGAACCAGCGGGCCCCGAGGACCGACCCCTTCTCGGCGAGCGTGAGTGATCCGGCGACGTAGCGCCCCTCGAAATCGACGTCCAGCGCGTAGTAGCGCCGCTCGGGGGCCGCGCTGTCGACGATCCGGATCCGCTCGGCCCGCCGGACCCTGGAGAGGGCGCAGTCGATGCCCGTGAGTTCGGCGACGGCGCGGGCCGCCGTCCCGTCGAGGGCCTCTCCGGCCGTCCGGAGCGCGTCCGGGGGGGCCCACCGGTCCGGCGCGGCCGCCCGGCGCAGGAAGAGTACGCGCCCGTCGGCGTCGCTGATCCACGCGCTCGCGGTCCCCATCCAGTCGCCGGGGACGCGCGCGGTGCTCCCCTCGAAGGCGTCGCCGTCGCGCTCGACGGTCCTGCCCTCGACCGGGAACTCGCCGTAGCGCTCCCTGAGACCCGCGAGCGCGCGCTCGACGCCCTCCCGGGAGCGCACCGAGAGCGGCGCGTCGTCAGTCACGCCGCTCCACCCCCGTTCGGGGCGGCGCTCTCCGGGTCGGCCGGCGGCGGTCGACTGACGGTGCGGCGGCGACCGCGGCGGGAGCGACCGTGGCGGAGGCACTGGCAGCGTCCATACCCCGTTCGCGGGGCCGGAGCGACAAAGGTCCTCGTCCCGGTCACTTCAGTCGGACCGCGAGGCGCGGTCGACGAGGTCGCCGACGACCGCGCCGGCCGGCGGAACGCTCGCGGGTCTCGCGGATCGCCGCCCGGGTCGCCTCGCTGTCCCGCCAGGTCACGGCGAGGCTCCCGAGGCCGCCGGCGTCGGAGACGGCGGCGGCGAGTCGGGGACGGGTGACGATCTCGACCGGCGCCTGCGCGATCGGACAGTCGACGCCGAAGCGCTCGGTGAACGGAGTACTGATAGACGCGGTCGACGGTCGGTCCGAGGCGAGAAAAGCCCGCCCGTGGACCGGTGAGAGAGCGGCCGCCCGTCGCTCCCGGGACGGGAGCCGACCGGTGCGCTACTCGGGGTCGGGGCCGAAGCTCTCGACCTTCGCGGTCGCGGGGTCGATCCCCCCGGCGTCGAGGGCCTCGCGGGCGGCCTCGACGAACCCCTCGAAGCCGTAGACGAACGCCCGTCGGTCGCCGTCTCCCGCGACCTCGCGGACGGCGGCCGCGAGTGCGTCGTCGGAATCGACGACTGCGACGGGGGCGCCGGCGGCCGCCAGCGCGCCGAGGCGCTCCTCGTGGATCGGCGGGTCGCCGTCGTCGGCGCCGGGCGTGACGGCCGCAGTCCGGTAGACGACCGCCGCCTCGCCGCCGTCGGCCAGCGTCCGCTCGGCGATGCCGACGGCGGGACCGATCCCCGGTCCGCCGGCGAGTACGAGCGTCCGGGGTTCGCCCTCGTAGTAGGCGTCGCCGAACGGGCCGGTGACGGCGACGGTGTCGCCGGGGTCGAGGGCGGCCAGCCGCGGTCCGAGGGCCTCCTCGTCGGCCCCGGCGTCGTAGGTGAGTGTCACCTCGAAGGTGTCTTCGGCGTCGGGCGAGGAGACGGTGTAGAACCGCGACTCCGGTTCGCCGCCGATCACGAGCGAGAGTTTCACGAACTGGCCGGGGCGGGCGTCGAAGCCGGCGGGCGTCTCGACCGAGAGGGCGACGGCGTGTGCCCCCACGTCGCGGACGGCCACGACCGTGGCGTCAGTCGGGTCCATGACTACTCTCGGGGCGGTTCGTTGGTGTGGGTTTCGGTCCGGATCTAGGGCGGTCCTTCATTATTCAGAAGGCTTTTGCGGTGTGGAAGGGTAGCCCGACGTAGCATGCCAGAAGACCTCAACTGGGCCATCGGCGGCGAAGCCGGCGATGGAATCAACTCGACCGGGAAGATTTTCGCCCAAGCCCTCTCCCGGGCGGGTCGGCACGTCTTCACGTCGAAGGACTTCGCCTCGCGGATACGGGGCGGGTACACGGCCTACAAGATCCGGACCGCCGTCGACCCAGTCGAGAGCGTCGTCGATCGACTCGACGTCCTGATCGCGCTGACCCAGCGGACGGTCGACGAGAACCTCGACGAACTCCACGAGGGGTCGGTCATCATCTACGACGGCGAGCGGACGACGATGCAGGACCTCGAGATCCCGGAGGGAATGATCGGGCTGGACGTCCCGCTGAAGTCGCTAGCCGAGGACGCGGGCGGGGCGATCATGCGCAACATCGTCGCGCTCGGGGCGGCCTGCGAGGCGGCGAACTTCCCCATCGAGAACCTGGACGAGGCCCTCGAGAAGAACTTCGGCGACAAGGGGGAGTCGATCGTCGAGAACAACAAGAAGGCCGCGCGACTGGGCCAGGAGTACGTCGAGGAGAACTTCGATCAGGACTTCGACTACGACCTCGAGACCACCGACAGCGACTACGTGTTGCTCAACGGCGACGAGGCGATCGGCATGGGCGCGCTGGCGGCGGGCTGTCGGTTCTACTCGGGGTACCCCATCACCCCCGCGACGAACGTGATGGAGTACCTGACGGGCCGCATCGAGCACTACGGCGGCGCGGTCATCCAGGCCGAGGACGAACTGTCGGCGATCAACATGGCGCTGGGGGCGGCTCGCGCCGGCGCGCGCGCGATGACCGCCACGTCCGGTCCCGGCATCGATCTGATGGCCGAGACCTTCGGGCTGATCGCGACGACGGAGACGCCGCTGGTCATCGCCGACGTGATGCGCTCGGGCCCCTCGACGGGGATGCCGACCAAGCAGGAGCAGGGCGACCTCGACATGGTGCTGTACGGCGGCCACGGCGAGATCCCGCGGTTCGTCCTCGCGCCGACGACCGTCAGCGAGTGTTTCCACAAGACGATCGAGGCGTTCAACTACGCCGAGAAGTACCAGACGCCCGTCTACCTCGTCTCGGACCTCTCGCTCGCGGTCACCGAGCAGACGTTCCCGCCCGAGGAGTTCGACATGGACGGCGTCGAGATCGAGCGCGGAAAGGTCATCGACGCCGGCGCGGTCGACGGATGGCAGAACGATCAGGGGCAGTTCCAGCCTCACCTGCCGACCGACGACGGGATCTCCCCGCGGACGTTCCCGGGGACCTCCGGCGGCGCGCACATGACCACCGGCCTCGAACACGACGAACTCGGTCGCCGAACCGAGGACACCGAGGTTCGGACCGACCAGGTCGACAAGCGCAACCGCAAGGTCGAGACCGCCAAGCGCGAAGAGGAGTGGGACTACCGGGAGTTCGGCGACCCCGACGCCGACACGCTCGTGCTCTCGTGGGGGTCCAACGAGGGCGCGATGCGCGAGGCCATGGAGTTCCTCGAGGAGGACGGCGTCTCGGTGCGGTTCCTCTCGGTCCCCTACATCTTCCCTCGACCGGACCTCTCGGAGGCCGTCGAGACCGCCGAGGAAGTCATCGTCGTCGAGTGTAACGCGACCGGTCAGTTCGCCGACGTGGTCGAACACGACACCTTGACCCGCGTCGAGCGAGTGAACAAGTACAACGGCGTGCGCTTCAAGGCCGACGAACTGGCCGAGGAAATCAAGCAGTCCCTCGCGGAGGGAACGGAGGTCACAGCATGAGTTCGGACGTTCGATTCACCGACTTCAAATCCGACAAGCAGCCCACCTGGTGTCCCGGTTGCGGCGACTTCGGGACGATGAACGGCATGATGAAGGCGCTGGCGAACACGGGCAACGACCCCGACAACACGTTCGTCGTCGCCGGCATCGGCTGTTCGGGCAAGATCGGCACCTACATGCACAGCTACGCGCTCCACGGCGTTCACGGGCGCGCACTTCCGGTCGGCATCGGCGTGAAGGCCGCCAACCCGGACCTGGAGGTGATGGTCGCCGGCGGCGACGGCGACGGCTACTCCATCGGGGCGGGGCACTTCATCCACGCCGTCCGGCGGAACATGGACATGACCTATGTGGTCATGGACAACCGCATCTACGGGCTGACCAAGGGGCAGTTCTCCCCGACCAGCCGCGAGGACTTCGAGACGTCGACGTCGCCCGAGGGGACCAAGCAGTCGCCGGTGAACCCGCTGGCGCTCGCGCTGGCGGCCGGCGGTACGTTCATCGCGCAGTCGTTCTCCTCGGACTCCCAGCGGCACGCCGAGATCGTCCAGGAGGCCATCGAACACGACGGCTTCGGGTTCGTCAACGTCTACTCCCCGTGTGTCACGTTCAACGACGTCGACACCTACGACTACTTCCGGGACTCGCTGGTCGACGTCCAGGAGGAGGAGGGCTACGACCCCGACGACTTCGACGAGGCCAAAGACGCCATCCTCGACGCCGAGACGGAACACCAGGGCGTCATCTACCAGGACGAGGACTCGGTGCCCTACAACGAGCGGATAGGCCTCACCGAGGACATGTCCGACATCCCCGAGGGCGCCCCCGAGGACGGGATGGATCTCGTCCGGGAGTTCTACTGACCGCCCGACAGTCCGTCGGGTAGTCGGTCCGGCGGCGTCGCCGTGGTCGGAATCAGCGGACCGGCTCCCTCGGCCCGGCAACCGTCGATTCCGACCGCATCGCTCCCTCACAGCGGCTCCGATCAGCGGTCGGGTCCCCGTCGCTACCGCTCGCGGGACACAGTCGATACCGTGAATTGGAGCGCAGTGACCCTCGGACAATACGATGAAATACGTTGTCTCTTTTCACGGTCATCTATGTCGCGGGGAGGACTACCATGGAACCGCACGCCACAGGACCCACCGTCACCTGCCACGTCCGCGCGTCGGAACCGACATCGAGCACAGCCGAAGACACCGTCGCCGCGCTCCGGTGACATCTCGACGAGGGGCGACTCGACGGCGTCGTGGTCCGCACGTGGCCGAGCGTGATTGCGCTCTCCGGGGCCACCCGGGAGAGCGAGGCCGTGGCCGCGTTCGAGTCGTTCGTCAGGTGGGCCGAGCGGACGGGGCGGACCATCAGACCCCCGTTCGGCCGCGAGACCCGCGCGTCAACGATCACCGGCGAGTCCCGAAAGGTGATCGTCACGCCGGCGGTCTGCGTCGCGACGTATCCCAACGGGCAGCTAGTGGCCGTCCACCCGCACAGCGACGGCGACGGCCGGCACCCGGTCGGAGAGGCCCTCGACGCGATACGGGCCGATCGGTACCGACCGAACGTCCCTGGGCTGGTCGAAGCGACGGGGACCCGGACCGCTGTCCCGCCTGTGCCGAACGGTTGGTCGACGGACAGGGCCTCTACGCCTGCAGCCAGCGCGACTGCGACTGGGTGGGCGTCGCGCTCGCTCCGGGGGAGTACCGGACCGACCTCGGGGCCCGCTCCGGAGACCAAGCGGCGCTCGCCGCGCGCCACTCCTGACCCGGCCGGCGACGGTCACGCCGAAGCGACCGTTTCGGGCGGACTCATCAACGTAGCCGGCAGTCGGTGGGCGACCGTTAGCGGCGGTCGCGCCAACGAGATCGATGGCGACGACGCGACCATCAATGGCGGACGGGGAAACGACATCGGCAGCGCCGACGACGCGACCGTAGGAGGCGGACGCGGTAACGGGGTCGCCGCGAACGATGCCACGATCGGCGGCGGCCGAGAGAACGTCGCGAACGACGCGTATGCGACTATCGCAGGGGGGTTAGACAGCGACGCCACGAGCAACCAGGCGACCGTCGAGGGCGGCAGCGGCAACAAAGCAAGCGGGAGCGGCGCGACCGTCAGTCGGGGGACAGCTGAACGAAGCTACTGCTCGAACCGCGACAGCCCCCGGGGGACGGTCGAATGTCGCCGACGGCATCGACGCGTTCGCCGCCGGCACCCGGGCGAAGGCCGACGGCGATCACACCTTCGTCTGGAACGACGGCTCGGGGTACCACGACTTCGGGGATAGGAAAGGAAGCGGGTTCTCGGCTTCGAAGCCCGTGGTGAACAGGAGGGAACCCACCGGCGAACAGACGTTCCACGCGAGCGCGCAGGGCGGCGTCCGATTCGTCACCGGGGAGGCAGAGACGGAGACAAGGGCCGTAACGTACGTCCGGAGCGGGTCGGCGGGCTGGCAGACCACCTCGAGGCGGGCGGCCAAAACGAACGTCGAACCGGTGGACGCCGGGGAAGTACTGGACGGTGTCGAGGAGATGGCGGTATCGACCCGGGAGTACGCGGACGTAGACGGCGACGGCCAAGGCGTTCGTCACATCGGTCCGATGGCCGAGGACTCCCACGAGGTCGCCGACGTCGGCGACGGTGACGAGCATATCAACTCCGTCAACGCCGACGGGCTGTCGTTCGCGGCTAGCAAGGAGCTGGCCGGGTGGCTCGGGGAGCGGACCTCGCAGTTGCGCGACGAGAGCGCGGAGCGCGACGAGCGCATCGATGAACTCCGGGAGGAAAACGAGAGGTTACGAGAGCGGCTGAGCGCGGTCGAGGACCGAAGGGAGGTCCCGGAGCGCGACCCAACGGCGGCGACCGACGACTGAGGACGCCCGGTCCGCCGGAGAATTCGTCTCGCTGCACGGACCCGAACGCGCGACGGTCCAAGTCAGCGATCGGTCCGCCGTCGTCCGGCGTTCGGTCACGGTTCGTCGACCGCGACGAATCGCCCCGCGATCCAGCCGACCGCCGCGGCGACGGCCGCGGGCACGGCGACCCCGACCAGTAGGACCAGAAAGAGTCCGCCGCGTTCCTCGAGACCCCCATCCACCTCGACGACCGGACTGAGTGCGATCACCGGCACCGACAGCAGGACGGCGGCGACGGCGTAGCCGCTCTTGGCGACCGCAGCCTGGACGGTCCGGCGGCGTACGAGGTAGGCGGTGGCCACCAGCCAGGCGGTGACGCCGAAGGCGACCGCCCACCCGCTCCCGGTCGCGACCAGCAGGACGACCGTCCCCACCAGTCCGACGGCGATCCCCCCTGCGATTCCGACTAGGACGGTGAGCGTGTCGTCGACGAGTCCGTCCGGCGCCAGCAGGCGGTCGGTGCGCCCGCCCGTATCGCCTGCCCCGGGAGCGCGGTCGACGCCGCTCGCGTCGGTACTGGCGTCGACGGCGGCGTCCGCCGGCCCGGACACCGAGGGCCCCGTCCGGTCCCACGCTCCGTCCCCGTCGGCGTCGGCCGCCGAGCGCTCCTCGGTGAGGTCCGCGGAGCAGTGCATACAGTAGGTGGCGGTCCGACCGATCGGCCCGCCACACTCGGGACAGCGCGGGTCGGACGTCTCGCTCATGGTCGGCGGTCGGCGTACGCGGTGGACGCTCCGGGGGCGAGGGCGGTCATCGCTCGATTCACCCACTCTATCGACACTACTGACGCTTTATACTTCGGGCGGCCGTCGTCCGCGAGGGCACAGCGGCGAACGCCGCCGAGCGGCGAGCGCGACGGGAGCAGGCGCCGAACCGCGACCGCCACGCCGCCGCTCGGGCCTGTATGACGACTGATTTTTATGAGACGGCCATCAAGGCGCGTCTATGCCTGCGGACTCATACGACGTAGTCGTCGTCGGCGGGGGGACGGCAGGGGCGTTCGCCGCCGCGACGGTCGCCGGCGAGGGCCTCGATGTCGCCGTCCTCGAGCGCAAGAGCGCCGGCGAGGCCGGACACATCGCCTGCGGCGACGCGATCAAGGGGAAGAGCACCTTCCCCGACGTCATCGATCGGGAGTACCTCCGGGAGGAGTCGTTCACCAACGAGAACATCCTGCGCGCGCGCTTCGAGAACCCGAGGAACGACGAGACGGTCGACATCCCGTTCGCCGAGAGCGGCGCCGTCGTCGATCGGAAGCGCTACGGGGAGGTGCTCCTCGAGGAGGTCGAGCGCGCCGGCGCCGAGATCCACTACGACACCGTCGTCCGCGACGTCGTCCAGAACGGCGCCGTCGAGGGAGTCAACGCCACGCGGAAGGGCTCGGTGACCAACTACGACGCCGAGGTCGTCATCGACGCGGCGGGATCGCTGTCGATCCTCCAGGACAAGGCGGACCTCTCGGGGGCGACCTTCGACACGAACGTGAACTACTCGCAGTTCTGTTCCGCCTACCGCGAGGTCGTCGAGGTCGAGGAGCCCGTCGACTGGGACGACGCGCTCGTGTTCAAACCGACCGAGGAACTTGGCTACCTCTGGTACTTCCCGCGGACCGCCACCGAGATCAACGTCGGGCTCGGCTTCCAGATGAACAAGTCCCCGATGAAACTAGTGGAGGTGCTCAAGCAGGACCTCCGGAACCGCGCGGAGTTCGCGGGCGCGACGGTCAAGGACAAACTCGGCGCCGCCCTCCCGACCCGCCGGCCCTACGACTCGGCGGTCGCCCCCGGCCTCATCGCCGCCGGCGACGCCGCCGGCCACGTCAACCCCACCACCGGCGGCGGGATCCCGGGCGCCGCGAAGGCCGGCTACTGGGCCGCCCAGCAGGCCGTCGAGGCCATCGGCGAGGGGACCACCGACGACGAGGCCGCGCTCTGGGAGTACAACCGGAAAGTCCAGACGGACTTCGGCAAGCGCTTCGCCGCGATGGATCTCTTCAACATCTGGGGGAGCGCCACCGAGGTCGAGGAGATGGTCGAGATCCTCACCAGCCTCCCCGGCCAGCAGATCGCGGACGTGCTGGGCGCGGAGGGGACCACGTCGATGCCGCTGCAATTGAAGCTCAGGACCGCGATCGGTTCCTTCGGGCACTGGCGCACCCTCTACGAGATGAAGCGGGTCAACGACAGGGCCGCCGAACTGAAGGACATCTACGAGGCGTTCCCCGAGTCGCCGTCGGGGTTCCCCGACTGGCAGGCAAGGCGAGACCGGATCCTCAACGACGTCTACGAACTCACCGGCGCGGAGCCGAAGTACTGAGCCCCACTCGCCACGCCTTCCCACACCTTCCCCTTTCACAACCACTATTCGGCTACCGCGTGTAGACAGCGTCGAGATGAGTCAACAGCGTCAGCTTTCGCCGGAGGACGTACCGCGGGCCAGCGGGATGCCGATGCTCGGACTCGGTACCTGGCAGAACGACGACGCCGACCAGTGCGCCGAGAGCGTCGAGTACGCCCTCGATGCGGGCTACCGGCACATCGACACCGCGCAGGCCTACGGCAACGAGGAGGCCGTCGGCGAGGGCGTCGCGAACGCCGACGTGGACCGGGGGGACGTCTTCCTGGCGACGAAGGTCTGGAACGACAACCTCTCTCACGACGACGTCATCGAGTCCACGGAGTCCTCGCTGGAGAAACTCGGCGTCGACTACGTCGACCTGCTGTACATCCACTGGCCGGCCGGTGAGTACGACCCCGAGGAGACGCTGAGCGCGTTCGACGAACTCTACGACGAGGGCAAGATCGAGCGCGTCGGCGTCTCGAACTTCGAACCCCGGCACCTCGACGAGGCCATGGAGGCCGCCGACGCGCCGATCTTCGCCAACCAGGTCGAGATGCACCCGCTGCTCCAGCAGGAGGAACTCCGGGAGTTCGCCGCCGAGGAGGACGTCGAACTGGTGGCGTACTCGCCGCTGGCCCGCGGGGACGTCTTCGAGGACGACACGCTCGGCGACATCGCGGAGAAACACGACGCCAGCGCCGCGCAGGTGAGCCTCGCGTGGCTCCGCGAGAAGGGCGTCACCGCCATCCCGAAGGCCACGGGCGAGGACCGCATCGAGGACAACTGGGCCTCGCTCGCGCTCGACCTCGACGAGGAGGACGTCACGGCCATCGACGAGATGGACCCCGGCGACCGAAAGATCGACCCCGAGTTCGGTCCCGACGAGTGGTAGGGCAATTATTGTAGTCGGAACATTCAGGGGAAACGACGGCAATCGCTCCCCATGGTCGTCGAGCGCGAGCAGTACGGCATCGTAAGCGGCATTCGAGCGGACATCCAGGAGTTACACGATTACTGGATGGCGATCGTGTTTCCGCAGCTCCGCCGGACCCACGCCGTCATGGGTCGCTGGCGGCCCACGAGCGCGGGCCAACGCGCCGCCTTCTACGTCTGGGGGGTCCTGGGCGCGCTGGCCCTCCTGGTGGGATACCCCCTCCTGTTGCTGGGATTCGCCACCCGGTTTTACTCCCGGCGGGCGGACTCGACGGCGACCCGCATCGGTCTGGCGGGCGTGCTGGTCCTCTCGGCGGTCGTCTGGGGGCTGCTGACCCTCCTGGCCCGCCTGCGGTTCTCCCCGGAGGGATTCCTGGCGGTCGCGGCCGCAAGCGCCGTCGCCGTCACCAGCGCCGGCGTGGCCGTCGTCTTCTCGCGGGTCGGGGGCCGGGCGACGACCGTCCTGCTGAGCTACCCGATGGCGATGAACGCCTTCTTCCTCCCGCCGGTGGTCGCGGCGCTGTACTCGCCGTCGCTCGCAGGCGTGGTGTTTCCCGAGAGCACGACGCTGGCGCGCTGGCTGCTGGACAACGTCCTCGTCGTCGGGAACGTCAACAGCTACCTCCGCGCCCGGTTCACCCTGAAGGGGGCGGCGTACGTCGCCATGTGGTCGGCCATCGCGGTCCCGATCGGGTGGCTGCTGGGCGCGGTCGTCACCCTTGCGGACGCGGTCCGGCCGAAGCCCGGCGACGAGGCGAGCGCGTAGCCCCGGGTACTCCCGCCGGGGCGACCGCGGGAACCGCTCGCCGGACTGTTTCGGGGATTCTTTGTTCCCGGCGTTCCGAACATCGACATGGCACTGGACCTGACGAGAACGGTGGCCGCGTTCGCGGCGTTGGTCGCGCTCGGCGTCGGCGCGCTGCTCGCAGCGCCGTTCATGGCTGCCTCGACCGTGCTGATGATGGTACTGCCCGCGATGATCGTCTTCGGAGCGCTCTGTCTGGGGCTCGGCGTCCAGTACGGCGAGCACCGCGCGACCCGGCGGTGACGGGTGACGTCCGGCCCGCCGTGTCCCCCTCGCTGCTTCGCTCGTAGGTCGCCTCTCTCGGACCCCGAGGGGCGTCAGCCCTCCGTCGGTCCGCCCGTGAGGTTCCGCTCCTCCAGCACCCGGACGACGAAATCGACGAGTTCGTCGCGGGCGTGGTCGTCCGCGATGTGGCTACGCAGCGTCGGTTCCCCGTTGAACCGCGCGTAGCAGAGCGGACACTCGACCGGTGGTCGGTAGGCGGTAGTCGTCCCCATAGGTAGTTCAAGTAACACCACAGCTATGAATCGTCGGTTTGCGGAGGAAAGTTCGGTGAAGCTACGGTTCGACGTGCCGACGGGGCGCTCCCCGCGGACTCCTACATGTAGCCGAGGTCGCGCAGGCGCTCCATCAGGTCCTCCTTGTCCTGGGCGCGGCCGGCGCGCTCGGTCGTCCCCTCGAGATCCTGGAGCCAGGCGGGCTCCTGAGCGCTCTTGTCGGTCGAGATCTCGCTGCCCAGCGAGCGGAAGCCCTCGAAGTACTTCGGCGAGATCGGCAAGTCCTCGTGGCCGACGCCTTCGGGCAGGTCGTCGTAGTCCTGGGGGACGTGCCCGGCGGGGTAGCCCTCGACGGTCTCGGGGACCACGTAGTTCCAGAAGGCCTCCCAGACGGCCCGCTCGTCGAACTGGAGGATCGGCTGAATGCGGTCGTGGGGCGGGTAGACCTCGGGATCGTGACGCGGCGAGAAGAACGTCTCGTCGGCCCGGGCCTCCTGCTCGTCCCAGCGGATGCCCGAGAGGATGCCGTCGACGCCGTGCTCCTCGAGGGCGTTGTTCAGCGCGACGGTCTTCAGCAGGTGGTTGCCGACGTACGTGTCCAGCAGGAACGGGAACGTGTCGTCCTCGTACTCCAGCAGGTTCCGGACGTGGTGCTGGTTCTGCTCGTTGAGCTGGTCGACGGGGATGTCGTCGCCGGGCGTGAGGTCGTGCTCGTCGACGTAGGCGCCGACGTCCTCGTTGCGCGCGTAGACGACGTCGAGGTCCCACTCCTCGGCCCAGCGGTCGACGAAGTCGTGGAGTTCGTCGAAGTGCTGGAAGTGGTCGATGAAGATCGCCGGCGGTACCTCCATGTCGAACTGCTCGGCGACCTCCTTGACGAAGTACAGCGTCAGCGTGGAGTCCTTCCCGCCGGTCCACATGATCGCGGGGTTGCGGTACTCCTCGAGGCCGCGCCGCGTGACTTCGATCGCCTCTTCGACCTTGTCTTCGATCGTCGGATAGTCCTCGGGGGACTCGCCCTCGCCGAGGCTGTAGTCGACGTCCAGATAGTCGGGGAATTCGTCTGCCATCTCGTAATTAGATATCATTAGGAGTCATAAACAGTTTGTGGCTCGTCGCAAGCGCTGCAATTCCCCCGGGCGATCCAAACCGCTTTGCCCGCTGCCGGCGGAGTAACTCCCGATGCTCGTTCTCGGTGACGCACACGCGTCGACGCCCGACCGCCGGGACGCGCTCCTGGCCGCGTACCGGACGGCGGAGTCGGACGTCGCGCTTCACGTCGGCGACGCCGAGTACTACGACTTCCCCGCCCCGACGTGGTTCGTGGCGGGCAACAACGAGGACTTCGACGTGATCGACGCCCTCCGCGCCGGGGAGCGACCTGACGGCGTCCGGAACGCTCACCTGCTCGCCAGCACCGCCGCCGACGTGGCGGGCCTTCGGGTCGCCGGCCTGTCGGGGAACTTCGCGCCGACGCGGTACGACCGCCCCCGGAGCGACCTCGAGGGCGACCGCCGGCGTCACTTCACCCGGGAGGACGTCGGACGGGCGGCCGACCTCGAGGGTGTGGATGTCCTCCTGACTCACGAGGCGCCGACGGGCCTCCTCTGTTACGGGTACGACCCCGGGTGCGATCACGTGAACGACCTCCTCGGAGCCCTCGACCCGGAACTCTGCCTCGTCGGCCACCACCACCGGCACCGAGCGGCCGAGGTCGAGGGCGTCCGAACCGTCAGCCTCGCGCCGATCTGGGAGCGGTACTACACGCTCGATCCGGACGAACTAGCACTCGCCGCTCACGGGATTCCGGCGGACGCGGGGCCGCCCGAGTGAGTCGCGGACACCGTTGAGAGGAGCGCCGCTCGGCCGTCGGCCTCTCGGAGCGGCCGCCGCTCCGGACCGATATCTCCGTTCGACGAACTCGATCCGGGCTTCGATCCCTGGTGAAGCCCGCGCAGCCTGACGGGCCGACGTTCCCGGGTCAGTCTGACGGCCCCGAGAGAGCACGTCGAGAAGTCGAATCGAGACCAGGTGGGTTCCGCCGGCTGTCGGAACCCGCAGCCGATGGTGCGATCACCGGACGCACTGAATAGAGGGCGCGTATCTCGCGCCGAATCCCACCTCAGGCGTCGGCTGCGCGGACCGTCGGCACGGGGAGGTCGGCGAGCCCGACGACTTTCCCGGCGACGTTTCCGTTCGCGTACCGGCTAGTTCCGGATCGACCGTGTGTGCTCGTCACGGTCACGTCCATCCCGGCGTCGTCTGCGTGGGCGAGAATCATACAGGGAGAGCGATTCGCGTAATCAATACCCTCGCTTGGTAATCAGATGATCCAGAACGTGCTGCCCGACCCCGGCGCTTTCGCTGCTGAACTCACGCTCTGCGCCTATCGCCAGACGCGTGCCGCGTGTGTAACAGTGGCTGTACGCGCCCCCGTCTCTCTCGTAGAGTTCCATATCAATCGACGGCAGCTGCTCGAATTAGCACTCGGAGCCCAACTCCAACGAGATGACCGCTCGTTCCGATAATGACGGCCCCGCCGAGGGGAAGACCGACGCTGAGAGCGAGCACAGCCAACGGGTCACTGCTCGTGAGTCCGACACCGACGCGATTCAGGGTCGCCCCCAACAGTGACCCGAACACGAGCAGCCAACTGACGATGAGCCCGTCGTTGAGATAGGCATGAGCGGCGGCGAGAAGCAGTAGAACGACGATACCACCACCAATAACATCAACCGGAAGCAGGTCATAGGCAGCTTCCGAGACACCGGGGAGCCGCCAGAACAGATACGAGAGGACGAACAACAGTCCGGCAAGAACAAGGCCCCCCTTCGTCGCGGCCCCGTTCCGCCCATAGAGAAGCCGGGGCGGAACGCGAGAGAATAAGGTGCAAATGAGCAGCATGGTGTCTATCTGTCGTCGTTTCCTGATAGGCCTTCCCGTCGCTCGTATTGCGATTGTACATGTACCGATGCGAGAGCCCAATGATACAGAGACGCTCTCTGTCGCTCAAAATCGGCACTCGACGAGACGGCAGTCTTTCCAGACTGATCTGCAGTAGCACAGCCGGTAGAGTCAGGCCGGGTGTGTGGCAGGGAGGCGCCCGAACGTTCATTACGTTGACTATCTTCTGCGCAGATGTGCCCTCCCTTCTCTCCGGTAGGCGGTTTCCGCTCGCCATCACGATTTGCGCTATCGTCGTGTTGAGCGGCTGTCTTGGCCAATTCGCGTCTGATGAGTCGACGTCGACGTGTTCCGAGGAGCGCCTCACACCGGTTCCGTTTCCCGACCGCCCTGCCTCGCTGACGAACGATTCCGTGAGTGCGTTCGTCGCGACCCTTGAAGAAGCGTACCTCTACAACCAGTATGCAGGCGATGAAAATATCACGAAGATAACATTCGACTCGGAACCAGATACCGTGACTCGACTCGACGATGGATGGCTGGTTCGCATCGAGAGCCTATTTGCGCTCTATGACTGTGCGGGCGGTGCATTGGGAGTAAGCGACGGCCACCACTCGGTTTCCTATTTCATCAACGAAAGTGCCGTCTATCGCGAGGGAGGCGATTCCCCCGGCAGTGACCCGCGCGACGGTGGTATCCCCATCCGCGTCGGCAACACCACAACAGCGGAGACAAGGCAAGAGTGAGCCACCCCCGCTCTGAGTTGAACGACGGGGCGAAGTGAGAGACACGTGCCGCGAGTCGACCATCACGAGTAACTCCGGCACTGTTTTCGTTCGTGGATCGAATCGAGAGAACATGGTATTCCCCGCTGGTCCAACGAGTGCGGTACGTGAGGCGTTCAGGGATGTATTCGAGCAGCGATACACGGAGGTCGTCGTCTACGGCGACAAGGACGGAGAAACGGTGCTTCACGAGGGAGCGATCCGTATACGCGCCGATGGGTGGATTGAACTCCCGACAGGACGGCTTCTGTCGCCTGGGGCAGTCCATCACATCGACGTTCGAACCGAGTAAGACTCGAACGCACGACCACCTCCTCGGAATTGGAGATGGATGCTGACTGGCGATAGGCCCAGAGTGTATCTATCGCCAGACTCATACCGCGGATATAACAGGCAGCTAGTGGCGATTACAGACCGGCCCACGAGAGCAGGCGGCCCATTCCGAGGAGGGCGACCAGCAAACCGATCGTAAGCAGAATGCCAAGACCGATCTGATATCCCGACGCTGGCCAGAGAAGAACGTACTGAAAACTACTCATACGGATTCATTGGTATAGTATATTATATAGATATTTTGTATCCAGGTGACAGCAGTAATTTTTTCTGTTTGCGAATTCGATAAACAAACGCTCTGAGCTGAACGACGGGGCGAAGTGAGAGACTCGTGCCGCGCGTGTAACAGCGACCGCCCCTTTCCATCTCCTTCGGAAGATTCGGCCTTGTTTCGCACGCTTCTATCTCAATTGTACCCTAGGGAAAATGTTTATCGGACAGATCGGTTAGATTAGGGTAATATGCATCGCCGCAGATGGCTTGCGACGCTGGGGGGTCTCCTGAGTGGCTGTCTGGATAGAAGCGGCGAGGGAGCAGCAGGAACATCAAACGAGATCTTCATCCTCACGATGACGCCAGTCACAGATGCGGAGATTAGTCGGCGCCACGTGGTTGCGCTCTCCAAGGGACCAACGCATAAGTATCAACCCCAGCTCACAGCGGCGATTGCGAACGGATCGACAAACCATACAGCCACAACCCCGGCGATCGATCCAGACACAACGCTCAAACAACGATATGAGGGCTCGGTGTACCAGTTCTCTTCGAGCGTTGTGGAAACGCATGGGACAGCGACCTATCAATACGAAGTCATAATCGACAGCGCTGATGAGGATGTGTCGGGATCCAAGCGGGTTGCATATGATGCCCTCCCGGCTGTTGACCGGTCGAAATTGGCAGCGAACGGCTTCGGCGCAGGGACACCAGAAATCGGTCCCGGGGTAGGATTCCAACTCACCTATACACCAGCGGAGCAAAATCAGTCAGTGCTTGTTCCAACTCCTGAGTACTCGGTTATTGAGTGGGAGTCCGATGTCCGAAGGCAGATTCGCATTGAAGACAGCAGACAGTATGAGGGCAAGACGTACCAGTATACAGCTGACCACGTTGGGACGGTCCAAGAGGTCGGAAAGCAACTCCGCACTCAATACGCATTCACGCTTGCTGGCCTCTCTGCCGATGAAAAAGCCATCATCGGTGAGGCAATTGACAACCAAACCGGCTATCGAATCACGAGTCGCAATGAGGCTACGGTAACAGAGCCGGTTCGTGACCTCTTCCAGCGATTTGCTGACCGTGTTGAGAACGCCTTAAACTACGACGATGAGCAAGACCAGCTTACTCACCGAGCATATTTTCTCGTAGAGTATACTGACGACGTTCATTGGACGGAGCTCCGGTTCAGAAGCGACAGATTCGACACGCAGAAATGATGATTAGACGGTAAGGACGACTAAATCAAAGAACAGTAAGTGAACAGGCGGGATGGTAATCGGTCGTTAGTTCGGACTTACTGAGTAGACGCAAAATCCACTCCTCCAGTGATACGTACACGCTCTGGGTCGAACGACGGGGCGAAGTGAGACACGTGCTGCGTGTCTAGCGCTGGATCCATATTCGAGATAGCATCTCAACCACTGTGAATATACGCCTCCAGCGCGTCTACTGCCAGAGGCAGCATTTCTGGGAGGCCCCGTTCACCGCCGGATTCAGGAGTCCACCGCCCGGGTGCGAGGTAGTCGCCTATTTGATGAATAGTGGCCGTATCAACACCTCGGTATTGACAAACAGCCCAGAGCGCTGCTGATTCCATGCACAACGAAATAAAACCACTTTCGAGGTAGTGTTCAACTTCTTTACCAGTCTCGCGATACATTGCACTCGTCGTCCACGTCGGGCCACGATGGGTTTCGAAGTCAGCAGCGGTGAAGGTGTCCGTAAGACGATCAACAAGAGCAGACGTGGCTCTCACTGGTTGGTCTGCCGGAACGTAGTGGTAGGAAACGCCTTCATCCCGGACTGCCCGGGTTGGGAAGAGTGCTGCGTCAGGAGCGAACTCCGGCTGGAGGCACGCACAGCCGCCGAGCATTATCACAACCTCCGCTCCGGCGGCAATAACGTTCTCGGATACTGTCGCCGTAGCAGGGGCACCGATCCCGAATTCGTTAACCGGAATGAACCCGACCGTATCCGAGAGCGAGTAGAGTTTCTGCGACCGAACGAGCGTTGTGACGTCGGCAGTCTGCGTCCGCACGATCTCATGCAGTACGTCTTGGTAGCCCAAAATGATAGCGCGTGGACAGTCGGGAAGTCCATCGCCCTGTGCTTCGATTGCATCTTCGGGAGAGAATACACTATCGGCGTCGTACTTCTCATCGTAATTTGGAATCATGGCGTGAAAATCGTGAACGAACGAAAAGTATTTTCAAGTGCTGTCGTTGCTTTTCCGGAGAATATCGTTGCATACACGCTCTGTATGCAGCACGCTGGGTTACCTGAGGGTTTCAGCGGAGCTATTCGGTTAGTTTCCGTGCGAGACTCTACAGAGGCTATCCGTAGGTTATTTAGCTAATGAACTTGTTGTCCCGCCAGTTGACACCGCCGCCCTCGCCGTTCTCGCGGGGGTCCTCGACGACTTCGAGGGTCGCGGCGCGCTCCTCGCCGTCGACGATTCGCGTCGCCTCCAGCTGACCGTCGCGAGCGGTGACGGCCGTCAGCGATCCCTTCTCGCACTGCTTTGCGAGGCCGCAGAGCACCTCGAACATGGGATACTGGAGCGCGGTGTTCTGGAGCACGGTCTCGCGGTCGCCCTTGAAGCAGGCGTACTCCACGAGTT
Source organism: Halobacteriales archaeon QS_5_70_17 (assembly GCA_003021975.1). Classification (GTDB taxonomy): domain Archaea; phylum Halobacteriota; class Halobacteria; order Halobacteriales; family Haloarculaceae; genus Halomarina. The sequence goes on from PXRR01000004.1 coordinate 44,388, forward strand.
CCGAGGGGCGTTCCATCTCCTCTTCCTGACCGAACGCGCCCCACTGGGGGCCCCCGGAGGGGCCGCCGCCCATCGGACCGGGGCCCTCCTCGTCCTCTTCCTCCTCGTCGAGGTAGATCCGGTTCTCCGTGACGCTAGCTTTCAGCTGTGCGGTCGGGGTGTACTTGCTGATGGTGTCCTCGGCGGCGACGGCGCTGACGATCAGCGTGTTGTTTCGGCGAGTGATTTCGATGTCCTCGATCTCGGCGGGCAAATCGGGGTCCTCGAAGTAGTCGTGGACGTCTTCGAGCGGCAGTTCGAGCGTTGAATGGAGCGTGTATACGTGGCTGGTCATGGATGTGGCGAGCGCTAACCGGGGGCCGATCCCTCCCCGCGACCGGAACTGGTCATCTCACTATAGGGGGTTGTCGCTTATATTTTCTGCCCTTTTTGTCACACGTGCACACGGGAGGGCGGAGTGAGCGCCCTCGCTGGCCCTCCGTGCGCTCGTTCGGAACCCTACGTCCGGAGCGTCTCTTCGAGTTCGCCCCGCTCGTCGAGTTCCGCGAGCACGTCGCTCCCGCCGACGAACTCCCCGTCGACGTACGTCTGGGGGATCGTCTCCCAGCCGCTGTGGTCCTCCAGGGCCGCCCGGTAGGCGTCCAGCGCCTCCAGTACGTCGACGGTCTCGACGTCGTCGCGGTGCTGCCCGACGAGGCCGACCGCGCGCCGGGAGTACCCGCACTGGGGCATCAGGGGAGTTCCCTTCATGAACAGCACCACGTCGTTGTCCTCGATGGCCGAGTCGACGCGCTCTCGGACCTCCTCCTCGGAGAGGTCCGGTTCGGGGTTGAACGTCATGCTCGTTCCTACCGCTGCGGTAAGGAAACCCCTTTCGCCGCCGCGTCGACGAGGTGTCGGTGTCTCCGTGGCCACCGATACCGTCAAGCCCCACCCGGGAGTCCCACCGGACATGCCGCCGGCCTGACGACTGCGCTGTACACGACGCGACTGGGCCACGACACCGCGATGATCAACCGGGGAGGGGGACGCGCCGCGATGATGCTCGACACCCACAACGTCATCGGCGTCACCGAGGACGTCAGCGGCAACGAACTGCTCCGGACCGCAACCGAGCAGATCCAAGAGTACGGTGCCGAGTACTACCAGGACACGGTCACGGGCGTCGAGCGGACCGACGACGGCCGGGTCCACGTCACCGCCGGCAACGTCGAGGTGCGGACCGATGCGGTCGTCTTTGCGACGGGCTTTACCGACGTTCGCCCCGACCCGCCGCTGCCCCGGACCGGCCGCGGCCTCCACTGGTGTCTCCACTGCGACGCCTACATGTTCGTCGACCGACCGGTGTACGTGATGGGGACCGGCGAGGCGGCCGCCCACGTCGCCATGATCATGCTCAACTTCACCGACGAGGTGGACCTCCTCACGCGCGGGGAGGAACCGGAGTGGAGCGAGGAGACCGACCGGCAGCTCGCCGCCCACCCCGTCGACGTGATCCACGAGGACATCGCGGAGATCGAGAAGGGCGAGGACGGCTGGCTCGAGGCGTTCGTCTTCGAGGACGCGCCGTCGACGACCACGGCCGCACCTCGGTCGACGGCGTCTTCGCCGTCGGCGACCTCACCCCCGGGCACAACCAGATCCCGGTGGCGATGGGCCAGGGGGCCAAGGCGGGCATCGCCCTCCACTACGACCTCCGGGAGTTCCCCCGTCCGCTCGAGGAGATCGAGGACGGCGGCGAGGTCGCGGAGTCGGAGGTGCCGGCCGTCTCCGACCGCCTCCGGGAACGCGCCCGCGCGTTCAGCGAGGGCGAAGAGGAGGCCGCCTCGGCCGACGACTGACTAGTCGTCCGCCGCCGCGGAGGACTGTCCGCCCGCCGTCTCCTCGATGCTCGGCGGGTACTTGCCCCGGTCGAGTTTCAGATCCGAGGCGGGCCGGGCCATACAGGTCAGCGCGTAGTGCTCGGCCTCCTCCTCGGTGAGTCCCCGGGCGGCCGCGACCTGCTGTTCGACCTCCCCCTCCACGATCTCGGCGGAGCAGGCCAGACACATCCCGACGCGACAGGAGTACTCCTGTGCGATCCCCTCCTCGATACAGCGGCTGAGGATCGTCTCCTTGTCGGAACAGGTAATCCGCTCACCGGTCCCGACGAACTCGACGGTGTACTCGGTCATGCCCACCGGTTTGTCGAACCCGGACAAAACTCTTGTTGCACCGTCTCGTCGCCCGCCCGGGGACAAGATAGGACGACGGGTGCGTACGGCTTCGGTAAACGTTTTCCCCGTACCCGGCCACTCACGACTATGACCACCCACGAGTACGACGTGGCCGTCGTCGGGGCCGGGACCGCCGGCTGTTACGCCGCCGCGACAGTCGCCCGCGAGGGCTACGACGTCGTCATCCTCGAGCGCAAGACCGCGGAAGAGGCCGGACACATCGCCTGCGGCGACGCGCTCAAGGGGGCCGCGAACTTCCCGGAGGCGATCCCGAAATCGGAGATCGAACCTTCCTTCACGAACACGGACGTCGATCACGGCCGCTTCGAGATCCCCAGCGAGGACGCGGTCCTCGAGATCCCCGTCCCCGGCGAGATCGCCGTCATCGACCGCTACGAGTACGGTCGCAGGCTGATCGACGCCGCCGACCGCACCGGCGTCGAGTTCCACTACGACACCGTCGTCCGCGACGTCGAACAGGACGGCGACGGCCGCGTGACGGGACTGTCGGCGGTCCGAGAGGGCGATTCCGTCACCTACGAGGCGCCGATGACCGTCGACGCGGCGGGATCGCTGTCGATCCTCCAGGACAAGGCGGACCTCTCGGGGGCGACCTTCGACACGAACGTGAACTACTCGCAGTTCTCCTCGGCCTACCGCGAGGTCGTCGAGGTCGAGGAGCCCGTCGACTGGGACGACGCGCTCGTGCTCAAACCCACCAAGCGGTCGGCGGGCTACCTCTGGTACTTCCCGCGGACCGCCACCGAGATCAACGTCGGGCTCGGCTTCCAGATGAACGAACAGCCGATGAAACTCGTCGACGACCTCCGGGACGACCTCCGGAACCGCGCGGAGTTCGCGGGCGCGACGGTCAAGGACAAACTCGGGGCCGCACTCCCGACGCGCCGGCCCTACGATTCGGCGGTCGCCCCCGGCTTCATCGCCGCCGGCGACGCCGCCGGCCACGTCAACCCTACCACCGGCGGCGGGATCGCCGGGGCGGCCTACGCCGGCCAGTACGCCGGCGAGCAGGCGATCCGCGCCATCGAGCGCGGGGACGTCAGCGAGGAGAGCCTCTGGCGGTACAACGAGCGGGTGATGGACCACTACGGCGGCCGGTACGCCGCGCTCGACGTCTACAACGTCTTCTCGACGGCCTCGGACCTCGACGACCTGATGGGCCTGCTAGCCGCGCTGCCCGGCCAGCAGCTCTCGGAGGCGCTGTACTCCGGGACCGCCGGGGTGAGCCCGTCGCTGATCGCCGAGACGCTCTGGAAGTCCCGCGGCCACTGGGAGACGATGTACGACCTCTACCGGACGAAGCACCTGGCCGACCGCCTGCTCGAGCACTACGAGAGCTACCCCGACGACCCCGCCGAGTTCGGCGCCTGGCGGGTCAAGCGCGACCGCGTCATGGAGGAGGTCTACGAGACCACCGGCGCCGACCCGAAGTACTGAGCGCTGCTCGTGCCCGCGCTGGATCGCCCCCGCACCGCGGGCGCGGCGCCCAGAATTCGACGGTCGGGGCGGCTCCGGCGACCGCCGGAGGGGAACGAAGCGCAACGGCATTGTACCAGTCCGTCCGTAGGCGTCGCCAGTGACCCTCTCAGAGGAAGCGCGATCGCGGCTCCGGGACATCGTGGAGCTCCAGCCGACGAAGAACGCCGAGTTACAGGACCGCTGGGACATGGACAGCGGCAGCGAGGTCCACCAGTACCTCGAGTCGGAGCTGAAAGACTACTACTTCCGCGACGAGAACAGCCTCGTCCGCGCGACCGGCGAGGCCCGCGAGCTGTTGGGCATCGAGGGCAGCCGGGACGTCGTCCGGGTACCCGAGCTCCAGGTGCGCATCACCGAGGTGCTGGCGGGACCGGACGGGGACCCCGAGAGCGTCGTCTCCGTGCTCCACTCTCTGGAGGAGGCCGGCGTCGAGACCGACGTCGACGCGGTGCGCTCGGGGCTCCGAAGCCTGGAGGACAAGGGGATCGTCGAGTCCGTCCGCCTGACCGTCCCCACGTTCCAGCTGGCGACCGAGCGGGAGGCGCTCGAGGTCGAACCGCTGGAGTAGGGAGGGCGGGGCCGGGACGGTCGACCGGGGAACTCCCCGGTCAGGGCCGGCGGACCCGCTCGCGCCGCCGAGCGAGCAGCCGCTCGAACCCCTTCCCGGGGCCCCCCTCGATCGGCCACCCGCGCGTCCGCCAGGCCGGCGGCTCCGGCGCGAACTCCGGGCACGACCCCGAGCACTCCCGTCCCGTCGGGCCGCGGCGTTTCGCCCCGCACCACGGGAGGACGTCGCCGTCGTGCCGGCGCAGCCGGAAGTGCCGGCAGTCGGTGCGCATCGTGTCCGCGTAGGCCCGCCAGCCGCGCTCGTAGGCCCGCTCTGCGATCTCGAGGCGCTTGCCGCGCTTCCACTCGGGGTCGACGTACTCGAAGCGGGCCGCCGAGCGGTCGCCGGTCGCGGTCGCCCCCTCCGGCCGCTCGCGGATGCGCGTCCCGGGCTCGTCGACGGCGAGCGCGCTCGGCCGCCAGACGACCGACGCGCGCTCGCCGCCCTCTTGGGCGGCGCCCGGAGCCGCGTCCGGATCGGTCCCCCCGCCCCCGTCCGCCGCGCCGTCGTCGAACGCGAGGATCCCCGCCTCGACGGGGAGGTCCTCGAACAGCGCCGGCTCGATCCGGTCGCCGGTCGCCCGGGTCGCCACCCAGACCTCGTCGGCCAGCCCGAGCGCGACGTCGCGCTCGATCTGGTCCGCCAGCGCGTCGGCGGCCGCCGCGTCGAGGTCTGGCTTGTTCTCGACGGCGACGATCCGCTCGACCCAGTCGGGGTAGTGCCACCGCCGGCGGATCTCGATGCGGTTGCCCGCCCGCCGGGTCTCGACGGCGTCGCGGTCGGCCGCGTCGTGGACCGCCTCGCGGACGTACCGCCAGGGGTAGCCCGGATCGGGCAGCGCGTCGCGGTAGTAGGCCCACTCGTCGGGGGCGTTGCGGACGACGTGCAGCAGGTCGGAGTCCAGGCGCTCGTCGCCGAAGACCGCCCGGGCGGCCAGCGCGTCGGCGTCGCACTCGACGATCAGGGTGTCCCAGCGCCGCTCGCGGACGCCCAGCTGGCGGGCGACCAGCGCGACCCGGTCGTCAGAGAGCGTCCCCTCGGGGGGCCACTCCCGCTCGGCCCACTGACAGACGCGGAGTTCGAACGTGAACTCCGGCTCGCTCATTCAGCCGTCGTCCTCGAGCCCGCCGTCCTCGAGGAACTCGTGGGCCTGCTCGAGGATCTCTCGCGGGCCGTCCTGCGTGATCGTGTTGATCGCCTGCTCGTAGTCGCGCCACTGCAGGTCCCGGTGTTCGTTCGAGAGTTCGGCGCTGGCCTCGAACGAGCGGGCGATGAACAGGTGCACCGTCTTGTGGATCGTGTTGCCGTTCGCCTCGAAGATGTAGTCGTAGTCCTCGCGGAAGCCGTCGATGAGCCGTATGTCGCCGATTCCGGCCTCCTCCTCGACCTCTCGGATGGCCGTCTGCTGTAGCTCTTCGTCCCCCTCCACGCCGCCCTTGGGAAACTCCCAGTCGCCCGTGCGGCTCTTGAGGAGGAGGTACTCGCGACGGCCACGCGTGTCTCGGAACAGGATCGCTCCGGAGCTCGTGGCCTCTATCATGCCACTGAATACTGAGTCCCCGCTTAAGAGAATATCGCCCTGTGGGCGCCGGTCCGCGCGGGCGATGAGTGGAGTTTTTGCACCTCGCACCGCGACGGGTAACCATGACCTTCGTCACGACGCTCACGTTCTCCAGCGGGGACCGCCGGGTCCTCGAGCGAGTCGTCGGGGACATCAAGTCGGCCGCCGAGCGCAAGGGCGTCGAACTGAAAGGTCCACACCCGCGACCGCCGGAGGACTACCGCGTCCCGCAGGCAAAGCGCCTCGACGCCGACGGCGGCGCCTTCGAGCCGTGGTCGTACTCCGTGTACACCCGGTCGATGCGGATCATCGGCCACGACGGGTTCGCCCGCGAGACCGCCCAGCAGTCGTTCCCCGACGGGATCCACGTCGAGGCGGAGGTCGAACAGGTGACGGGCGCCGGACGGAGCTAGGACCCGGGATCGTCAGACCGCCGAGGGAAGGGCGGTCGGCGCCAACAGCGGGGAGTCCGGTCAGCGACCGCCGTCCGCGTCGACGTGGTGGACTGCCGACGGCGATAAGAGGCAGCCGGTCGGGAGTTCGAGCCACCCGCTCGGGCGGACGCTCACGGCCCCCTCCTGGAGGACCGTCTCGCCGTCGGAACCGCCGCAGACGACGGCGTCGCACTCGTCGGCCAGTAGCTCCGAGAGGGCGGCGCGGACGGACTCGGCGGGGGCGATCACCCCCGCCCCATCACCGCGACGGAGCGAAGGTCTTGTCCCCCAGGGCTCGCCGCTCGCCTCTCTCGGCCCGACCGCTCAGTCCCAAGTAGCCCCACGCCTGCAGGCGGTCGCCATCGCCCTCGATCCAGCGCTCGCCGACGTCGTCGCGGTAGTACATGTTCGGGAGGAGGACGTCGTCGATCCGCCCGTAGGCCCGCTCTCGCGCCGCGGCCATCGTCTCTCCCGTCCCGACCACGACGATGGGCACCCCCGACTCGCCGGCCGCCCGCCACTGGCCGTCGACCATCCTCGCGTCCCCGGTGTGGACGCCCTCCCTGTCCTCGCCGTCGGAGACGACGGCCGCGTCCGGGAGCTCTCGTCGTCGGTCTCCGGGTCGTCGAAGGGAAACGGCGGCAGGACGACCCGGACGCCGACCTAGTACCCCCGGTGGACCCTCAGGTCGGGGGCTTCCCGTGAGCGAGGTCGTAGAGGAACCGTCCGGTCGGGGACTCGAAGGACTCCTCCTGGACCGCGATGGTGGGGTAGCCGAACCGCGGCGTGAACTCCAGGGGCGCGACGCCGTCGGCGCTGACGATGCAGTTGAGGTCGATGCTCCCGAGGTACCCCTCCTCGGCGAGCCACCCCTCCAGTCGACCGAGAGTCTCCTCGAAGAGGTCGTTCCGGCCGGGCCAGAACACGGACGTTCCGATCTCCCCGGTCGAGGGGCCGACGTCGCCGGGGAACAGCCGCTCGTGCTCGGAGTTGAAGTTGATCGGGTCGACGAACCCGCTGCCGTCGAAGAGGCCGCGGACCGCGACCTCGACGCCCTCGACCCTCCGCTGTAGCTGGAACCCCTTCATCCGGTGACCCCAGGCCTTCTCGTAGGCCCGCAGGACGTCGATCACGTCGCCGCCGTCGTCCTCGCTGCCGACGTAGAGCAACCGCTTGACGTCCTGGACCTCCCCGAGGGGCTCGACGACGTAGGGCGCGGGGTGGTCCCGGACGTACCGGACGGCCTCGCCGAAGTCCCTGAAGACGCGGTGCTCGACCGTACCGACGCCCTGGACTCGAGGACGTCCGTCGCGTAGCCCCGGTCGCCCTCCAGGCGGTCCGTGTTCGGCGTCCCGCCGACGACGGCGTGGCCCTCCGCCCGCAGTTCCCGGGCCAGCGCCCCGGTGCCGACGTCGTCGCCCATCCAGACATCGTCGAACACGATCACGTCGGCCCAGTCGACCTCCGCGCGCCAGTCGTCGGTCTTGGGAACGGGCCCGTCGGCAATCTCCCGGTCGGACTCGGCCTCGACGTAGTATCTCACGTCGTGGCCCTCCCGGGGAAACCTGCCAGGCCGGGTCCCCGGCGAGCGCCGCGTCGGGCGAACAGGAGAGGAACTTCTTGCCGTCGATGACCGATCGACGGCTCGGGGCGGTAGATAGCCGATCGCCCGGCCCGCCGGGGAGCCGACCGCGGAGCGATCGGCGTCGACCGACGGGGCCGAGACGGCGACGAGGACGGCTCCCGCCCGGCTCAGAACGCGCCCTCGCCGACGGTCTCGACGTACTCCGCCTCGCCGTCGTGTTCGGTGCCGTCGAAGTCGGTCACGCGCAGTCGCACCCGCCTGTCGAGCAGGCCGCTCGGTGCGTCCGGGATCCGCAGCGTGGTATCGCCGATCCTGACGATCGCGTCGCCGCCGTCGTAGCCGGTGACGAACGCCGACAGCTCCTGGCCCCGCTCGAACTCCGGCCGGGAACTGCGGAACGACCAGCCGTAGCGGAACTCCTCGAGGAGGCTCATACGCGAGCCACCTCCTCGCTCTCGCGGTCGACGGTGTACTCCCGCCCGAAGCCGGTCAGCGCCGCGATGATGAACACCGTCACGAGCAGCCAGCCGTGGAAGACGAACGGGACGACTTCGACGGGGTTGACGACCATCGACTGGGTGAACCACTCGAAGCGGTTGGGCAGGTCTTGGATGACGGCGTAGCCGACGAGCACGCCGCCGGACCACGGGAAGATGTAGCCCAGCGCCGCGGTGTTGGCGTCGAGGATGTTCGCCCGCCGGTAGCCGTTGATGTTGAACCGCTCGCCCAGTCGCGCGATGTACGGCGCGATGGCGATCTCCGCGGCAGTGTTGATCGTGATCATCGCGTTGACGATGGCAGTCCCGAGGACCATCGTCAGTTCCGACCGGCGCACGGAGGTCGCCACGGAGGTCAGCAGCCAGTCCTGAATGGCCGCGAACCCGCCGCCGTTGATAGTGATCTGGGCGCCGGCGACGATCAGGAGCACGAGTACGATCAGCGGGAAGAAGCCCTCCGCGCCGGAGTAGAGGCTCCCCCCGACGCCCACCGCGTCCTGGCTCTCGGCGAGCGTCACGAACGGAAGCCAGGACAGCGACTCGGCGATCGCCAGGTCCGGCGGCGCCCGGAAGACGACCATCTCGGCGACCGACGCCAGCCCGAGGGCGACGTTGGCGACGAACGCCACGATGATCCCCCAGGAGATGGCCTCGACGATGTGGCGGCCGGCGACGGCCGTTCCGATGACGGCGAACATCGAGACGAGGTGGACCAGCCCCAGCGGCCGGCTGTTCTCGAGGAAGATCTGCTGTTGCTGTCCCGAGATGTCCAGGCCGGGCATCGCGCCGCCGGCGACGACGTACCCCGCGAACGCGAGGATCGCCGCGACGATGGCATACTTGAACCGCGAGGCGACGACGCCGCCGATGTCCGCCTGCTGGGTGACGGCGCTGACGATGGTCGTGTCGCTGACCGGCGCCAGGTTGTCTCCGAAGACCGCCCCCGAGAGGATCGCCCCGAACATGAGTACGGGGCTGGCCCCCAGCAGGATGCCGGCGGGGAAAAACAGCGTCGTGAACGCGACGGTCGTCCCGTAGCCGGTGCCGATGCCGGTCGCCAGCAGGCCCGCGAGGATGAACGTGATCGCGGGGAACAGCGAGGCGCCGATATCGGCGACGCTGGCTGCCCACACGAGACCGCCGACGGTGTTCGCGTAGCCCTGCCAGGAGCCGCGGACGAACAACATCCCGAGGATGAGTCCGACGAGCATGCCGGCGACCAGCCCCGTCGTGTCGCCGATCCGCAACAGCCCGCTCTGGACGACCGCCCAGACGATGAAGAAGACGAGCGGGAAGGCGCTCATCCCGCGCCCGCCGTAGAACTCGATCGTCGGTCCCGATTCCTCTCCCCGTCGACCCATGTCGAGGGAGTCGACGCTCTCGGCGCCGTCTCCCGGATCTGGATCAGTCGCCATTGTGCGTCACGTTCCGGCCTGCTGACCGGACCGTTCATAAAAGTATGTGTTCTACGGCGAATATCGCCGCGCGAGCGGCCGCGACGACCGCCGGAGGCGGCCTGGAGGGCCCGTCAGGTGACGGCGACGGGGACCACATACTTAACGCTACCCGCCCGGAAGGGGAGACATGAGCCACGCCGCGGAGGACCGAGACCTGGTCGCGCTCCGCCGGGACCTCCACCGCCACCCCGAACCCGCATGGCGGGAGTTCCGGACGACCAGCCGGATCGTCGACGAACTCGAACGCCTGGGGTTCGGCGTCGAGGACGACCGGGAGGTGTACGTCGGCCGCGAGATCCTCGCCGAGGACGAGCGGATGGGCGTCCCGGACGACGAGGAGATCGCCGAGTGGTACGAGGCCGCCCGCGAGGCCGGCGCCCGGGAGGACGTCCTCGCGAAGACCGAGGGCGGGTACACCGGCGCGCTGGCCGTGCTGCGCCGCGGCGAGGGACCGACGATCGGCCTTCGAGTCGACATCGACGGCCTCCCGCGCCGGGAGGCCGAGGGCGACGATCACGCGCCCGCCGCCGAGGGCTTCCGCTCGGAGACCGGCGCGATGCACGCCTGCGGGCACGACGCTCACGTCACTTTCGGGCTGGGCGTCCTGGAGTCGATCCTCGAGAGCGGCTTCGCGGGGACGCTGAAGGTGATCTTCCAGCCCGCCGAGGAGGTGATCGGGGGCGGGAAGGCCGTCGCCGAGTCGGGCCACCTCGACGACTGCGACTACCTGCTCGCGGCCCACGTCGGCCTCGACCATCCTACCGGCGAGGTGGTCGCCGGCATCGACGGCTTCCTCGCGGTGCACCACTTCGAGGCGACGTTCACGGGCGAACCCGCCCACGCGGGCGCCGACCCGGGCGACGGCCGCAACGCGAACCAGGCGCTGGCGACCGCAGTCCAGAACCTCTACGCGATCCCCCGGCACCAGGACGGCGCCACCCGGGTCAACGCCGGTATCGTCGAGGGGGGCTCGGCGACCAACATCGTCGCCGAGGAGGCCCGCGTGGAGGGGGAGGTCCGGGGCGAGACGACAGACCTCAAGGAGTACATGCGCGAGCGGGCGATCCGCGTGCTGGAGTCGGCCGCCGAGATGCACGCCTGCGAAGTCGACGTCGGGACCGCCGGCGAGGCGCCCAGCGCGAGGAGCGACGACGCCGTCACCGATCTGGTCTACGACGTCGCCGGCGGGGTCGAAGGCGTCGACTCGCTGGTTCGCAGCGACGACCTCGGGGGCAGCGAGGACGCCACCTACCTCATGCGGCGCGTCCAAGAGCGGGGCGGAAAGGCCTGCTACGTCGGCGTCGGGACCGACCCCCCCGGCGGCCACCACACCGCCACCTTCGACGTCGACGAGGCGTCGCTGCCGGTCGGGGTCGACGT
>PXRR01000004.1:55752-59367 GCA_003021975.1 Halobacteriales archaeon QS_5_70_17
TAGAACGAGAGGGGCAGAGACCCCTCGACCGGCCGACTTAGAGCAGTCCCGACTTCTGGAGCTTCATCAGGTCCTCGGTGTCGAGGGTCTCGCCTTCCTTGAACTTCTGGTAGATCTCCTCGGCCTCCTCCTTGGCGGCCTGGCGCTCCTGCTCGCGCTCGTCCTTGCGCTCCTGCTCTTCTTCCTTGTCGAGTTCGCGCAGGCGCTTCTGGACGCGGACGAAGTCCTCGTGGTGGCGGTCGGCGGCCTCCTGTGCCTCGACGAACTTCTCGTGCCACTCGTCGGCCTCGTCGCGGATGTCGTCGGCCTCGCGGTAGGCCTCGATCATCTGGTTGTGGTGCTCCTGGGCCTCGTCGGCGAGCTCGGTCACCTTCTGGTGGTGCTGGGAGGCCTCGGCGCGGACCTCCTGGGCCTCGGACTTGAGGTCCTCGATGCCGTCGGTGTCGTCGAGCTTCTCCTTGCGTTCCTGGTACTGGTCGCGCTTGTCCTCGATCTTCTCGATGAGCTCGCGCTCGTCCTCGGTCGACAGGACCTCGGTCTGCTGGCGGAATTCGAGTTGCTCGATCTCCTCTTTGAGCTCCTCGAGGCTCTTGCCCTCGTCGAGGTCGAGGTCCTCCTTGGCCTCGTCGACCTTCGAGAACAGCTCGTTGGCTTTCGCGTTGAGCTCGTTGCGCTTCTGCTTGTGCTCCTGAACCTGCTCGTTGAGCTCGTCGCGCTCCTCGCGGTGTTCCTGGGCCTCGTCGACCTTCTCGCGGGTCTTCGCGTTGAGCTCGTCGCGCTTGGAGGCGCGCTCCGAGGCCATCTGGTTGAGCTCGTTCCGTCGGTCGCGGAGCTGCCCGGCGAGCTTGATCAGCTCGCCCTTGGATTTGTTTTCGAGGTCGTCGTCCGTGAGTTCTACGTTCTTGGATTCGTCGATAGTCTCTGCCATGGTTAGCTACGATCCATTACCGACTCCGGCGGCTCGGAGGCGTGTGGTGCAACCGACCGATAATCAGGGTCTCCTGTCATTCTGGTCGCCGTGCGATCCACCGAAACGCCGGAGGCGTTCTGGTAGTTGTTGATACCGCGAGACGATACTTAAGCCTTTTCCACGCCGCGACCGTGAAACGGCGCGTTCGGCCTCAGCTCCCCCGTTATCTGTTCACATGGGGGCTGGAGGCACGGATCGGGGAGTGCCGGGGAGCGCCCCGTTGAAGTGGACGCGGGACGGATCCGGGGGCGATGACCGACGAGGGCACACGCGAGACCGGCACCGACGAGGGCAGCGGGACGGTCACCGTCCGGGCGCGCGGACACGAGTACGTGAGCGCGACCCACGAGAGCACGCTCGAGGTGACCAGCGACGACTGGCTGACGCCCGCCGGCGACTGCATCGTCGGAGTGGAGGCCGACGCGACGCCGGCCGACCTGCCGGCGGCGTTCACCGCCGCCTGTCGCGACGACGGTGCGACGATCGCCGCGACGCTCGCCGCTGACGGCCACGAACGGACTGTCACCGGCCGCGGCGACCCCGACCTCTCGTTCGAGAGCGATCGGAGCATGGTGTTCCGGACGAGCGGCCACGTCGACGAGCGGACCGTGATGGTCGGCGCCGACGCCGCCGCGGCCGACCTTGACCGGGAGTTCGCGGCGGCGCTCTCGGCGGGCGCCGATCTGACGGTGACGCTCCGCGTCGAGTGAACGCCCTCGGATCTCGCCGGGGCCGCTCGCCGAGAGCGCCGGGAGGGCGAGTCGAGTCCCGAGCCGACCGCGGGGGACCGGACCGAGCGACGGGCAGAGGGGATTTAGCGGCGGGGACCGTAATTCGGCTATGAGCGGAGACGAGGGCCGGAGCGGCGACGAACCGGCGGCAGAAAACCTACGGCGGACGGGACGCTTTCGAGTGTCTCGTCCGGACGATCCTCTCACAGAACACCAGCGACAAGGCGAGCCAGCCGGCCCACGACGACCTGATGGCGCGGTACGAGGGGGCGGGAGACCTCGCGAGCGCGCTGGCAGAGGCCGATCGAGAAGAGCTCGCCGAAACCATCGCGTCGGCGGGGCTGTACAACCAGAAGTCGGAGACACTGATCCGCGTCGCCGGGCGGGTCCGCGAGGAGTACGGCAGCGCCGAGGGGTTCGACGACTTCGTCCGCGAGGCGGAGTACGGCGCGGTCCGCGACGCGCTGCTCGACATGAAGGGCGTCGGCCCCAAGACGGCGGACTGCGTGTTGCTGTTCGCCGGCGGACGCGGCGGCGTCTTCCCCGTCGACACGCACGTCCACCGCATCTACCGACGGCTGGGGATCGCGCCGCCCGACGCCGACCACGAGGAGGTCCGGGCGGTCCTCGAACGGGACGTGCCGGCGGAGAAGTGCGGCTTCGGCCACACCGCCTCGATCCAGTTCGGGCGGGAGTACTGCAGCGCGCGCAATCCTGCCTGCCTCGAGGACCCCGAGGCGTGCCCGATGGCCGACCTCTGCGAGCAGGTGGGCGTCTACCCCGCGACGGGCGAGGTGGTCGATCCCGCGGAGGCGAGCGCGGACGGGAGCGAGAGAGCGGAGCTCGAGCTGGGTAGATCCGGGGAGAGTGAAGCGGTCGCTGCTATCGCAGAAGACGTGCACGATGCTAGCGCTGAGCTCGACGCTGAGAGTGCGGACCTCATACGGAGAGGAAGCAATGGGCAGGTGCACGGCGTGGTGAGCGTGTTCGGGCTGGGCGAGTGCGATGCCCATGCCAGGAGAAGAGAATGAGTGGAACCAGCGCGAGCCAAGGGATTCGTCAGGCTCGTCCACACAGAGGGTCACGCAGCGGACGCTGCCATCGAGGGAGGCGGCAGCGTTCTCACGGACAACAGCACGTGTGAATGTGAACGATCGTTTAGCGTTACAGCCTGCGACTCCCAGAGCATACCCGCGCTGTTGTCCGCGAGCGATACGAGCAGGGCGGAGCACCATGGCGAGTGTCGTATGGAAGTTGAGCTCCGCAATTCTACTGGCCGTGATTGCGCTATCCGCGAAGGGCGCTAACGCGGAGATCACCAACCTTCGCGAGCTGCAGAGCGCGCTCCAGGACCGTGGCGGCGGGCGACTTGGCTTTATCTCCGAGGGCGACTGGGACGCAGTTGCGCACCAGTTTACCGCTTCTACTGGCCTCAACGGCTCTTTTGTCGGCGATATTGGCGATCCGTCGAGCTCAACCCCCACGGGAGTGGAGGTTGTGCAGGGTTCCGCTGAGGAGCTCAAGCGTTGGGTCAAAGAGGATCTTATCCTCGCTGGCGTCACTAACGGGGGCGTTGATGATTCTGAGCTGAACCAGTTCAGCAGCATGGCGCTCACCACCCGTGCTATGCTGCTCAAAGATGGGCCCGTTGTCACCGAAAGCGGCAACTACTCCAACACTGGGCTCTTGCGCGCCCTCGACGCCGCCATCGTCGACTTCATTGCCGACGGCGGCTACTCAAAGCTTGAAGCCGACTTTGAGGGCGGTATTTCCGGCAAACAGGTGCAGACTTGCGCACCTCAAGCTGACCTCTACCAGTACCCAAGCTACGCCGACCTCGACAGCTCCGACGTTCTCAAACAGGTGGTCGACAACGGCTCACTTCCCGTGGCCCAGCTGGGCTTCCTAAACGAG
>PXRR01000004.1:59442-60860 GCA_003021975.1 Halobacteriales archaeon QS_5_70_17
GCGAGTACCCGAAGGACAAGAGCACCTTCGTGGCAGGTGGCGACGGCTTCTCTGGCTGGTTTCCCCGACTCGAAGTTGCCCTCCTGAAACGCATAGCTGACGAGTACAAAGAGGTTGGTTCCATTGAAGAGAATCCGCAATACTATGCGAACAGCCAGGAGGTTCTCGAAGCTGTGCAGAATGGCACGGCCTTTGCGTCCGCCCCGTACTATAGCCTCGCCGGCACATATATGGAAAATAACGTAAGCGAGCCACGTCGCGAAGTGTTCAAAGAGACTTGCGTCTTGCACGCGTTCGAGCCCTTTATCTTCACCAAGGCAGAGTCAGAGAGCTCGGACAAGTCGTACACTACGCGTACGCTCGCTACGGTCATTGCTGTACCTATAGCGGGTCTTTTCTTGCTTATCTTCGCAATAATCCTTGTGCATCGAGAGCGCGCTGGCTCCCCGCTCTTCCTGCCGTTGAACGAGCAGGAGAACAGCAGTCGTGAGATGCAATAAGGGTCTGAGCTTAGGAATCGTAGTGCAATCTAGAAGTAGCTGCACTGGGTGAAAGAAACTGCTGCTTAAGCATGCTTCTTATCTCCATCTGCTTCTTAAGATGCTAGCTGAGCATGTATTTTATCTGGATATCTTTATAAGGTGATGAAGACAGTACGGCAATCGGTGAGCAGTGAGTCGTATGCATGGATATACGAACAATCTGTATTGTGCCAAATAATGTACATTTGGAGGTGCAAAGAATCCCTAAATCCAAAGATAAGATAATAATGGAACAATGCTTTCAAAAAAATGAAGATGTTAAAAACTTGGGCGTCACATGCGGACCACAGTATTAGCGCTGTTGGATACGCCTCGCTCGGATGCGGCTTCAACGTCACTCTTCGATGTCCCGCTCAGAGCGCGACCGGCAGCCCAGCCGTTATTCATCGCGGTTCGTTTGCGCTGCTCCGTCGGATAGCCCAACTCGCGTTCGCGTCGCTCGCGCTCCTCTTTTTCACTACGTAACCATCCGGAGATGAGATCGAGTAGTCCGCCAAGGCGATTGAGGTCGGGGAAGCTTTGCACGGGCTCTTTGAACTGAAGCTGACCGTGTGCAACGTACGTCAGATGGGTGGCCCAGTCCTCAAGGCCGTCAAATATGTGCGTTACATACACGACGGTGGCACCCCGCTGCTCTGTTTCTTCCTTCAAGAAGCGCATGAGATTAGCACGAACAAGAATGTCAAGGTCAACCGTGATCTCGTCCAGAAGGAGCACCTTGAACTCCTTTAGGAGGCCAACGGCGAGCTGGACACGGCGGCGCTGGCCGTCAGAAACCTTGTGCATGCGCCACTCGGGGTCAACATCGAGAATATTAATGATGCGATTTTTGCGCTCTTCGCTGACGCCGGTAACGGAGTTGAGCATGCGAGAGGC
>PXRR01000005.1:0-14140 GCA_003021975.1 Halobacteriales archaeon QS_5_70_17
GGGTGACCCACGGAGCGATGGGGAGTCCGACCGTTGCGCAGGCGGGCAATAGAACTGCGGAACCGCGCGTGCGGTGAACAGTCGACCGCACGGCGAACGGCTGGCGAGACCGCGCTCCGCTCGGTATCCGTCGGGGGCGGTTCGTCGCACCGGACTGGGCCGTCCGATCGCCACACCGATCAGTTCCCGTGTCTACGGACGGCACGGCCCCGGGGCGGGGGCGCGGGCGCCAGCGGCGGACGCACGCGGCGTCGGTCCTCCCGGCTACCGGTCGAGGGCGAGCGGCGACGGGGCCTCCGCGAAGCGCGACTGGTAGGCCGCCAAGAGGGCGACGGTCCCGAGGAAGGCGACGGCTCACGCGGTCGTACTGACGGCGGAGACGACCGGCACCGACAGCACCGACGCAGCGACGGTCACCGGACCGAGCACCGAGAGCGCGGCGTAGTGCTCCGCTCACGAGAGGGGGCGTTCGGGGGCGACCCCCATGTACACCTCCAGCCCCCGGACGCGCTCCCGGAGCCGGACTTCCTTGGTCTCGGCGTCGTAGTCGACGATACCGAGCTCCTGGAGCCGGGGGAGGTGGGTCCGGTGGAGCGAGACGTACGCGCTCTGGCGCTTGTCCCGCGGCGGCGGGTCCCTCGCCGGTCTCCGGGCTCGCCACCCGCTCGGAGAGGGCGCCGAGGCTCACCGCTCTCCCGTCGCGCTTCCGGAGGTGCTCGATGGCGATCCGCCGGCGGTCGTTGCGCAGCACGTCGTGGATGTCTCCCTCGTCGAGCGTGCGATCGTCGGCTATCACCATCTCTTTCTCTCTGAACTACCATCTCAGACGAGACAATTTGTTGAGGGTAACAAATCTATCCGACTGACGGGAGGATTCAGCGGAAAGGAGAGAGGCCGTCCGGATCGCAGTCCCCGCGTTCAGGCCAGCCAGTCGTCGGGTTTGGTGTCGTAGTCGACGTCCGTCGCCGCGAGGTGTTCGACCTCCTCCCACGGGAGGTCCTCGATGGCGAACTCCTCGCCGTCGAACCGGATGAGCTTGCCCTGCTCCTCGGGTTCGGGCTCCCGGTCGCGCCGCCGGGCGACCTCGACGTCGTGCTCGTCGAGTTCCTTGACGATGGTCTTCAGCCCCACCGGCCGACCCCACAGTTCGAAGACGCGCTCCAGCGTCTGCTGGGCCTGCTGGAGGTCCAGCATGACGCCGTTGTACTGGTGGGCCAACAGGAGCTCGTTGCGGTTGTTGTAGTTGGCGTCCTCGACGACGACCGTCGGTTTGCCGAAGTTCGTGAACTGGAGCATCAGCTTCTTCTTCACGTCCTCGACGTCCGTGCTCGTCGCCCGGAAGTCCCGCGTGGTCTGGGTGTACTCGTAGGTGAAGTAGTCGTTCGCGTCGACGAACTCCTGGGTGAGGAACTCGTCGAGGAAGGTGACGTCGTTGTGGCTCTCGCGGATCTCGCGCATGCGGTCCCAGCCGGCCGTCCGATCGACGGCTGCGACCGCCTCCTCGACGCTGTCGTAGCGCGCGTCGTCGAACATGTACCGCGCGATGCGCTCCAGGTCCGACTGCGAGAGCTGCTTGAGGAAGCCCCGGTACTGGGGTTTCACCAGCGAGTAGTGCCGCTCGCAGAGCCCCTCGTAGGTGAGTACCTTCCAGGGGTACCGCTCGAGGTCGATCTCGCCGGCGCGGGCCCGCTCTAGCGCCTCGGCGTCGACCCGCGGGTCCTCGGGATCGAGGTCGGCGATCGAGTCGGCGTCGATCCGGTCGATGGCCCGGTCGGGCTCCAGCGCCGCCAGCACCTCGTCGAGGTCGACCCGGTCGGGGAAGTTCCGCCAGGTCACTCCCTCGACGCGCAGCAGGTGCTCTGCGACCTCCCGGCGGTTGGTCGCGTTCTCGATGTACTCCCAGAGTTCCTTGCCGAGCTTGTAGGGATTGAACCCCGGCGAGTTGAGTACCATCGCCTGGTGATCGGCGTAGTGGAGGAACTCGTCGGCCCCCGCGAACCCCTCCTCGCCCATCATCATCGACTCCCAGTAGGCGGCCCACCCCTCGTTCATGCACTTCGTCATCTTCTGGGGGGCGAAGTAGTACGCCTCCCGTCGGAGGAGTTCGATGACGTCCCGCTGCCAGTCCTCGTACTCGACGGCCTTCCCTGCGTCCTCGTCGTAGGCCCGGCCGTGCTTCCGGAGGAAGCCGATCACGTCGAGTTCGGGTTCCTCGGGGAACGCGGCGCCGTCCTCCTCGGGGCGCTGGGCCTCGCGCCACTCGTCGTCGAAGACCTGGCTGCGCACCTCGTCGCTGAGGCCGAGTTCCTCGAGGCGCTCGTCGACGTCCTCCAGGTCCGGCCCCGCCCCGTCGTCGCCCTCGACCGGGGCGAACGGCTGGTGCTGGTCGATGCAGTCCTCCAGACAGAGCACGTGGTCGATCCACGCCTCGACCTCCTCGCGGTCGATGTCCGGGTCGGACATGTACGACTCCACGGTGCGGGCGTGACTCGCCAGCATCGCCGCCGCGTCGGGATCGTCGGCGAACAGCCCGAACCACTGGTTGTTCTTGAAGAAGTCGGCGTGGGCCTCGACGTGTGTGATGACCGCTTTCTGATCGGCCAGCGAGTTCGACTCCTGGAGGAACGCGTGGCTCGGATTGTCGTTGTTGACGATCTCGAAGGCCTTGCCGCCGAGGAACTGCCGCTGTTTCTGCTGGCGGTCGTACTGCATCCCCCACCGCCAGTGGGGGTACCGCTCCTGGAACCCCCCGTAGGCGATGAGTTCGTTCATCTCGTCGTAATCGATGATCCAGTAGTTCACCGGGAACGGGTCGAGTCCGAGCTTCCGGGCGAGTCGGTTGGCCTCCGCCACCGGCTCCTCGAGCCCCTCGGCGATGCGCTGCTTCTGTATGCGGTCCTGGTCTGACTCACTCATTGTTCTCGGTGCTCAAGATGGTGTAGATGGCGTCGACGACGTCCTCGGGGCCAGTGACGTAGGCGACGGCCACGTCGTTGCCGTCGAAGTGCCGCTCGACCTCCTCGGCGTGGGTCGCGTTGATCGCGTTCCCGCTGGGCTGGGTCTCCACGTAGGCGTGGAGGTTCGCCGGGATCTGCTCCATCAGCGGGATCACCCGCTCCTCGGTGTCGTTCGAGGAGTTCTCGGAGTCGCCCGCCGCGAACACGTAGCGGTTCCACTCGCTGAAGGGGTACTCCTCGAGCAGTTCGGCGGCGAGTTCGTAGGCGCTGGAGATGCGCGTCCCGCCGCCGCTGCGGATGCCGAAGAACTCCTCGCGCTCGACCGCCCAGGCCTCGGCGTCGTGGGCGATGTAGATGAACTCGGCGTTGTCGTACTTGCCGGTGAGATACCAGTCCAGCGGCGTGAACGTCCGCTCGACGAGCTCGCGTTTCTTCTCGCGCATGCTCCCCGAGACGTCCCGGATGTTGACCACGACGACGTTCTTCTCTTTCTCCTCGACGATCTCCGGGTAGCGGTAGCGCTCGTCCTCCCGGCGAAAGGGCACCTGCTCCAGCCCCTCCCGGCGGATGCGCTGGAGCGCCGTCGTCTCCTCGACGTTGGCCTCCATCTGCTCGATGGAGTCCCACGTGGTGCGCTCCCCGCGGGGGAGCTCGTCGTAGGCGTTCTCGATCCACGCCCGGGAGACGGGGAGGTTCTCCCCGCGGGCCCACTCGAAGACCGCGTCCGGGCCCCACCCCTCGACTTTCAGCGCCTCGCGGACGTACTCCTCGTCGAAGTCCATCGCCAGCTTGCGCTTCAGGCCCTCCTTGAACAGCCGCTCGAAGTCGAGCGTCGAGGCCGGGCCCGTGCGCGTGATGTCCGTGTAGTCGCCCTCCTTCTCCTCGACGACCTTCTTGCCCTTCGGTTCGAGGTCCAGGCCGAGTTCCTCGTCGAGTTCCTGGGCGAACTCCTCGGGGTCCATCTCGTAGTACTCGTGTTCGCCGCCCTCCTCGCCGGGGTCGCCGTCCTCGTCGCCGTCGCCCGGCTGGGGCTGGGGCTGGCCGACGGGGTCGCCCACGTCGGGGGTACCGCCGTCGCCCTGTCCCACCCCGCCCTTGTCGCGGGGATCGTAGGCGAACTCCGGCAGGTCGACGATCTTGATCGGGATCTTCACCTCGTCGGGGAGGCTCTCCCCGAGGTCGCCGTACTGGATGAACTCCGAGAGGTCCTGCCGGCGCTCCTCGCCGACCTCCCGGTAGCGTTCGAGGTCGTCTCTCAGTCCCATCGGTAACTCACCTGGCTCATGACGTGTCGGCTGGTCAGCTCGGCCGACGCCTCGCTGTAGTCGAACATCTCCTGGAGGTTCCGGACGGCCCGGGCTTTCACCGCGGCGGTCTCGGTGCCGCCCGGCGGGTCGTCCCACTGCCGGGGGTCGAAGTCCTCGAAGGCCCGGCGCACGTCGTCCCAGTCGTGGCTCCCCAGCACCGTCCGGATCACCGGGATCTCCTTGACGTTGACGTCCGCGACGCGGAACTCGTCGTCGCGGTTGCGCCAGGCGTGGCGGTTCAGCGCCGTGATGATCTTCTCGGTGCGGAACTCCCGAACCGCCGGTCCGGGGTCGGTGCCGTCGTAGTCGGACTCGTCGAACCGGCCGAGGTGCTCGATCTCGAAGACCTTCATCTTCAGCGGGTCGGGCTCCTCGTACTCGCCGCGCTCGTTCTCGATCTGTTCGCTCTCGGTCCAGGCGTAGACGTGCTCGATGTACTCCTCGACTGTCTCCTCCTCGACGCGCTTCTCGCGCATGATCGCCGCCAGCACGTCCTCCTCCTGCTGGCTGAAGATCCGGTTTTTGACCTGTACGACGCGGTTCTCGAACTCGGTGCGCTCGGCGTCCGCGAAGACGGGCGCGTCGACGAACCCGTCGGCCATCCCGTTGAGCACGTCCCGGGGCATGAGCACGTCCTCGACTGGGAGGTCGGGGTGGTGGCGCTCGGAGGGCTCGTGGAGCAGGTCGGCGACGACGTCCCGGGTGTAGGTGACGGGGATGCCGTGTTCGCCGTCCCGGGGATCGGAGCCGAACTCGAAGTCGTCTTTCTCCCGGCGCTCCTCGCCGTCGCTGATGAAGCCGGCGTCGAACAGCGCCGCCTTGTCGACGAGGTCCAGCCCCGTCGGCAGGTCGTCGGCGTCCAGCCGCGTGACGACGTCGTACAGCGCCGCCGCCTCGACGGCGTGGGGCGCCAGCTCCTTGCTCCGCACCTCGCCGTCGTCGCGCCGCACCGAGATGTGGATCGGCTCGCGGATCTTCCGGGCGAGTTCGTCGTAGGAGTCGGCGGTCCAGACGGTCGTCTCGTTGGTCAGCTCCCGGCGGAGCAGTTCGGCCTCCAGCGAGAGGTTCGTCAGGTAGTTGAACTCGTGTTTGTCCAGCCGGCGCTTGAGCGCCTTCAGGGGATCCTGGCCCGCCCGGTCGGCGTGCTGGTTGAGCTGGGCCTCCAGGTCCGGGTTCGAGATGATGATCAGCTGGGTGTCGATGTCCATCCCGATCCCCTTGTCGAGTTTCACGTGGCCCTCGTCGGGGACGTTCAGCAGCTTCCGCAGCAGGTCGGCGTGCTGAGCCGCGTCCTCGACGAGTGTGAGCAGGCCGTTGCCCTGCGAGAGCACGCCGTCGTAGCTGAACGCCTGGGGGTTCTTCCGCCCGCGGGAGTCCAGTTCCCGGAGCATCCCGTGCATCCACGAGCCGACCAGCCGCTCCTTGGGCGTGCCGTCGTCCTCGCTGTGGAGGACGCCGATCCCGTCGCCGACGTCGACGACGAAGTTCTTCACCCGGAGGTGGCGCTCGTCGGTGATCGCCGAGAAGAGGTCCTCCCGGCCCTCGCGGCGGTACTGCTCCTCGAGGTAGTCGTAGGCCTCCCGGCAGAACGGGTCGAGGTCGCCGTCGACCCGCACGTCGATGTGGTCGTCGAGCCGGTCGTTGATCGCCGCGAGCAGGTCCCGGCGCACTTCCTTGGGGAAGACCGTCAGCGGGTGAGACTGGACGGGGCTGACGTACCAGTCGTCCTCGTCGCCGCCGGGGCCGTCGCCGTAGGTCAGCCCGCCCCCGGACTCGGTGCCCGAGACGTTCCACTCGAGGGTGTACCGCCGGCCGGCGTCCGTCTTGGAGTACTCGCGCAACCCGTTGATCAGGCAGCGCTTCAGTTCGGACTTGCCGGTCGCGGTCGGGCCCTCCAGCCAGACGATCTTCTCCTCTTTTCCGCGGCGGGCGGCGATCGACCGCAGGTCGTCGACGAAGGCGTTCAGCACTTCCGTGTTGCCGAGGATGGCGTGCTCGCCGTCGTTGTGCGGGTCGTCGAAGAAGCGGTAGCGCTCCTTCTGCTCGCCCTCCTCGATGACCGTCCGAGTGCCCGCGTCCTCGATGGCCGCCAGGAGGTACTTCGAGGCGTGGGCGGCCAGTTCCGGCCGCTCGAACACGCGGTCGACGTACTCCTCGATGCCCATCGGCTCCTCGTAGGTCTCGGTGAGCGCGCGGTCGGCCGCGTCGATGAAGTCCGACCGGTCGGTCCCGCGGTCGACTCCGCGGTCGGCGCCGGTCCGGTCGCGTCCGGAGTCGCTCATGGCGGTTCGGGGGCCGGGGCGTGCCCGGCCGAGTGGGTAGTCGAGCTCATTCCTCCATCTCGGTCTTGGCGACCTCGGCGCCGGCGAACTCGAGGACCTCCTTGGCGCCCTCCCGGGAGTAGCCCTGCTCGACGAGCGCCTCGACCCAGGCGTTGCGCTCGTCGTCTTCCATCTCCCCGGAGGAGACCAGCGCCGAGAAGTTGATGTTGTGCTTCTTGTCCTCCCAGAGCTTCCGCTCCAGCGCCCGGCGCAGGCGGTCGTTGTCCTGGGGGTTGAACGAGGTGCCCTCGCGGGCGCGCCGCGACACCCAGTTCGAGACCTCCTGGCGGAAGTCGTTCTTCCGGTCCTCCGGGATGTTGAGCTTCTCCTCGACGCTCCGGAGGAACTGCTCGTCGGGTTCCGCCTCCCGGCCCGTGATTTCGTCCTCGATGGTGTCGTCGTCGATGTACGCCATCACGTGGTCCATGTACTTCTCGCCTTGGCGCTGGATCTCGTCGACGTCGTAGGCCAGCGCGTGGCGCACGTCCTCGATGGCCCGCTCCTTGTACTCCTCGCGGACCATCTCGAGGTACCGGTAGTACGTCTCGAAGCGGTCCTCGGGGATCGAGCCGTGGTTCTCGAGGTTGCGCTCCAGGTGGTTGAACGTCGTCAGCGGCGAGAGGAACTGCCGGCCGCGGTGCATCGAGTCCATGATCGCCTCGGCGATCTCGTCGCCGATGAACCGCGGGGAGACGCCCTCCATGCCCTCGCCGATCTCGGCGAGTTCCTCGGCCTCGTCGCGGAGCTTCTTGAGGTCGATGTCCTCGGCGTCGTCGATCTCGCCGTTGTAGGCCTTCGCCTTCTGGACGATCTCGACGTTGCCCCCGGAGGGCTCCTCGATGCGCGTGAGCACGCCGAACAGCCCCGCCATCTCCAGGGTGTGGGGTTCGACGTGGATGTCGGGGACATCGGCGTTGCGCAGCATCTTCCGGTAGATGCGCGACTCCTCCTCGTACTGGAGGACGTACGGGAAGTCGATGCGCTTGGTCCGGTCGTTGAACGCCTCCATCTTCTCGTCTCCCTTCTTGTCCTTGTACTCGGGCATGTTCGTCCGCCCGACGATCACCTGGTCGATGTCGATCCGGGGGTTGTTCTTGGGCTTGATCGTCTGCTCCTGGGTCGCGTGCAGGAAGTCGTACAGGAACTCCCGCTGGAGTTTGAGCAGTTCTTCGCCGGAGAAGATCCCCCGGTTGGCGTTACAGAACGCCCCGGAGTAGTCGAACGCCCGCGGGTCGCTCTCGCCGTAGACGGCGATCTTCGAGTAGTTGACGTCGCCGGTGAGCTCGGTCTCGTCCTGGTTTTTCTTGTCCTTGGGCTCGAAGGTCTCGATGGACTGGCGCTTGTTCTCGTCGGCGACCAGCCGGATGATCTCGACGTGGTTCTCGAGCACCTGTTGGAGGTCGTCGTCGTAGTACTCCAGCAGCCGGTCCATGTAGAACTCGCTGGCGGGGTCGAGGCTCTGCTCGTTGCGGATGGGGTACGGCGCCGGGGAGCAAGACGAGGGGGTCCTGGTTCATCGGACTGCGCACCACGTCGTCGGCGGGGTCCTGGTCGGGGATGACGTCACAGAGGTTCGTCCACCGGAAGGTGTACATCCGGCCCTCCTCGCGGCTGGTGTAGTCCTCGAAGTAGCGGCGCACCTGCCGGTCGAAGTCGGACTTCCCGGAGCCGACCGGACCGAGCAGGAGTTTGATCCGCTTCTCCGGACCCAGGCCGCGGGCGCCGGATTTCACCTTGTTGACGAACTCGTGGATCGACTCGTGGATGTTGCGCCCGTAGAAGGTGTTCTCCCCGTCGTTGATGGGGTCCTCGCTGGCGAGGCGGTACTCCACGACGCCGAGGTCCTCGTCGTACTCGGTGCCGTAGTAATCGAACATGTCCGCGACGCGCTGGTGGGCGTTGCGCGCGACCCGCGGGTCCTCGTACACCTCGTCGAGATACCAGTCGAAGGTGCGCGTCTCGCGCAGATCCGCGGGGATCGAGTCCCGGTACTCCTGGCTGAGGTCTTCGAGGGTTTCCATGTCGCTTGTCATTGTATCACGGAGACGGTGTATCTCTTCCCCCGGTGGGGGACGGACAGCCACGCTGCCCGCAAGCCTCGATGGCCACCCGACGCGATACGCGACCCGCTGCCGCGACCGTCGTTAACGCACCGCACAGCCCTCCGCCCGCGACCCGATAGCGGATCGGGGTACGTCGAGGAGGGAGCGCTCGTGACCACCGATACTATGATTAGTGTTACGCCTTCACATAGATAAGTCTTGTCGCAGACACCCCGGAAGCGTCGGGACGACGGCGACTGGAACCGCACGCCATGACAGCATTACGCCGCTCGAGTAGTGTGCCCCCGCCCGGGGGTTTATATACCGCCGGCGACCCCTGCGCGGGACCGCACGACTCATTGCCGCCCCGCCGGTAGCGGACGCATGGACGACGACGCGCTCGCCGCGGGGTGGCGGGTCTGGAGCGAGGACGAGCGCCGACTCGTGTTCGCCTACCGGCCCGACGTCTTCGACGGCGGCGAGTTCCCGCCGGAGTGTCTCCCGACCATCTACGTCACCCAGGGGCGGCGCGACCGGCGGCCAGGGGTCGACCGCGACCCCCGCCCCGGGACGCCCTGGTACGTCACGCTCTTTCTCGAACCGGACGTCGAGCGCGAGACCGGCAGCTACGGGGACCGCGCGGCCGCCGTCGAGGGCGCGCGGGACCTCGCCGCGCGGTTCGTCGACGGCGAGGTCGACTACCGGGCGCTCTACCAGGTACCGCGGGAGGCGTACTTCGCGCGTCTCGACGAACTGACCGGGCGAGAGCCTTAACCGCCGCGACCGCCCTACCGACCACATGGCCACCGTCACGCTCGTCGGACAGCGCCTCGCCGAGGAGGGTTCCGAGTTCGTCTACCTGGGGGAGTCCTCGCTGTGCGAGGGCTGTCCTTACCGCGAGCAGTGTCTCAACCTCGAACCGGACGTCCGGTACCGGGTGACCGGCGTGCGCGACTCCGGCACGCTCGAGTGTGCGGTCCACGACGTCGGCGTCACGGCCGTCGAGGTCGAACCCGCGCCCGTCCGAGCGAACGTCGACGCCAGCGGCGCCTACGCCGGGTCGACGGTCTCGCTCGAGGGCCCCTGTCCGCACACCGACTGCCCGAGCCACGAGTACTGCGAGCCGGCGGGCGCCGCCTTCGGCGAGCGCTATCGGATCAGCGAGGTACCCGGCGACCCGCCCCACGACTACTGCGCGCTCGACCGGGACCTGACGCTGGTGGAGTTCGCGCCCCCCGAGTCCGAGTCCGGGTCGGAGCCGGGGTCGGAGTGACCCGGTCCCGACCGGGATCGACGGGTCCCCGTCAGCCGGAGTACGACCGGTTCGACGAGGGCTCGTTGACGGGCGACCCGCCGAGCTTCCCGGTCAATTCGCCGGCGTAGCCGAACTCGTTCTCGTAGCCGTACGGCGACATCAATACGGGGTAGAACGGTTCGTCGGCGATCAGCTTCTCGCCGTCGACGGCCGCGAACGGCTCGCCGGCCGAGACCCGCTCGAAGTTGGCCGCGAAGACGGCGTACTCGTCGGCCGGTCGCTTCGTCACCATGCGGCTGAGCCGGAACACCGGCACCTCCTCCGGATCCCCCCGGTCGCTGGGGAGCGCACCGACCGCCGAGAGGAACTCCTCGAGCAGGGCGACGGCGTTCTCGCCGGCCCGCGCGGTCCCCTGGAGGCCGCACTCCACCTCGATCACGTCGGCGTACTCGACCAGCCGTCCCTCCGAGAACTCCGTCGCCTCCACGACGGCGTCGATCGAGAGGTACGGACAGACCGCCTCCGCCAGCGCGTCCGCCGACCCGACCACGGCGAACGGGCGGCCGTAGGACTGCGTCGAGTGCATCGAGAAGGTGGTGAGCCCGCGCAGTTCCTGGGAGATCCGGTGGGCCAGCCGCCGCTCGTAGCTGTCGGCGTCGGGGTCGCCCGGGAACACCCGGTTGAGGTCCTCCTCGGTGTACCGGACCCCGCGGGCCAGCGCCCGCTCGTTGGCGACGACCACCTTCACCGGCCGCTGTAGCTCCGGCTCCCCCGAGAACACCGTCTCGACGGCGCGGACGCCGCAGGGTTCGTCGCCGTGGACCGCCGCCAGCACCCCGATCTCCGGATCGCCCTCGCCCAACTGTTCGACGCGCATCTACGGGAGAGTTACCCGCCCCGGATCATTAGTCGCCCGGTCTCGCCCGGTCAGTGGTCGAGGCCCTCCACGTACGTGTAGTCCTCGGGGCCGGCCTCCGGACACTGGCCGTCGAGACGGATCTGCCAGCCGTGCAGCGCCGTGGGATCCTCCAGCGCGTTGGTCAGCCGCGTCCGGACGTCGAGGACGTCCACGCCGTAGAAGTCCTTCGGCACCCCCTGGAAGTACTGCAGCGCCGTCCGGAACAGCGAGCGCATGCCGCCGTCGTCCTCGGCGTCGACGTGCTTGTAGGCGCCCGCGGCGACCTGCACCATCCCGTGGAGGAACTTCGACTCGGTCGTCCCGCGGCCGTAGTTGTACCACTCGACCTCGAAGCAGTCGTGGGCGGGGTGGTAGGCCCCGGCGTTGTACAGCGCGACGCCGTGTTCGGTGGCCCGGCGGAGCGTGGCGTGCTCCCACTGCCCGTCGGACCGCCACCCCGCCGGGTCGCCCGCTGCCGGCGGTCCGACGGAAGGGTCGCGCGTGTGATCGTCCATGTGCCGACGTGGGGAGCGAGCCGTGTAACGGCGTCGCCGCCGACCTGTTCCGAACGCGGCGCGCCGCGGACCGCGATCCGCTCCCGATCGGCCGAGTCCCCCGGGACCGGCGGTCACCCGAGGTCGGGGTCGGAGCCTCCGTCGTCCGGCTGTTCGATCAGCCTGGCGACGGCCACGACCGCCTCGTACTCCCGTGGGGCGTCCGCCGTCCGCACGACCCCCTCGTCGGCGTCGTACTCGACGAACTCCGCCTCCGACGCCTTCGGGAGGTGGTCGTGCTGGAGGGTCTCCCAGTCGGCCACCGCCTCGGCTAGGTCCGCGACCGGGACCGCCCCCTCTCGGTTCGCCAGGTAGTACAGCGCGTAGCGCCGGCGCTCCTCGCTCAGAAGGTCGAAGACCCTGTCGAGAGCGGTCATGGGCATGGTCGCGGCGTGACCGGAATAGTGGTTGTGGCCGCCCCGGCCGACGCGTCGGTCAGGCGCCGACGCCCCACGCGATCCGATCCCAGAGCCGCTCGTAGAGGAAGTACGTCGCCGTCTTGACCACGTTCGCGGCCAGCCCGATGTTGACCGCCGCGGCGACGTCGCCGGTCACGGCCAACGCGGCGCCGACGGTCACGAGCACCATCACCGCGCGGTAGAGAACCGTCTTCACGATCGCCCGGCGGCGGCCCTGCAGGGGGGACCGGAGCCGCGGCGCGAGTCCGCCGTTCGCCATTCGAACGCGACCACGGACGCGAACGGTAAATAGATACGGTTTCGAGAGGCGCGAGACAGAACTCGAATCGGTTTCGCGCCGCCGGTCGCGGCTCCGACCGGCTACAGGTCCCGGGCGATGTCGCTGAGGTCCCTGGTCTTTCTCGGCGCGCCCGCGGAGGTCGGCGGCGTCGAGGGAGTCCGCGAGGCGCGTCGACCGGACGTGCTCGCGCAGCGCCGCCAGCGAGCGCTCGGGGACGGTCCGATCCTCCAGGAACGCCGCCAGCCGGCGCAGTTCCTCCTCGGTCGCGCGCCGGCCGCCGTCCGCGCCCGTGAGGTCCCAGGCGGTCGCGCGCTCGTCGTTCCCCTCCGGGAGCGTCGCGGCCCCGGCGAAGACGAGCGCCTTCGTCGTCACCCAGGGGACGACGTCCGCGGGACCGCATCCCAGGTCCCACAGCAGGTTCTCGGCCCGTCGGACAGCACGAACTGCCGGCGGATGGTGCCGACCGAGACGTCCGGTTTCAGCTCCCCCTCCTCGACGAGGTGCGGCGGCGTGGCCATACCCGGACCTGGCGCCGCCGGGGACAAGTGTCGACCGGTCGGCGCCGGGGCGGGGGCGACTCCCTCAGGAGTCGGCCGCCAGCGTCCGCTCGAAGTCGTCGACCGGGATCACCGAGTAGTCCACGGTGAGCGTGTCCTTCGTCGCGCGGATCTTGCCGACGAACGTCGAGATCTCCTCGAGGGCCCCCTCCAGGATGAACAGTTCCATGCAGTAGTGGTTGCCCACGTGGCTGTGAACGTTCGAGGCGACCAGCGACTCGTGTTCGTGGCGTAGGTGCATCATCCGCTCCTCGACGTTCGTCGTCTCGTAGTTGAACAGGACGGTGACGACGCCCATCAGCGGGCGGTCCTCCAGCCGCCGGTCCTCGAACTCCCCGAGCAGGTTCCGGGCGGCCTCGCGAACGACCTCGCTGCGGCCCGTGTAGCCGTGCTCCTCGGCGAACTCGTCGAGCCGATCGAGCAGCGAGTCGGGCATCGAGACGCTGACTACGGTCATGTATTAATCCAGGGCGGTTCGAGTAATAGAGTTTATTATCCCGCGGACCCCGACCCGGGCTCTCGTCTCTGTCCGGAGGCCCAGAACGTTTACCGGCGGTTGCCGTAC
The DNA here is from genome assembly GCA_003021975.1 of Halobacteriales archaeon QS_5_70_17. GTDB lineage: Archaea > Halobacteriota > Halobacteria > Halobacteriales > Haloarculaceae > Halomarina. Next base: position 13,156 of record PXRR01000005.1, read on the forward strand.
CGCTCCCCATGCGGTTGGCCGACGCCGTCGACCTTGCCGCGTCCGTCGCTCGGACGGCCCACGAGCACGACGTCCGGTACCCGGCGGCGGCGCTGGCGTACTACGGGTTCGTCGCGTTCGTGCCGCTGCTGGTCCTCGCGTTCGGCGTGCTGGGCCAGCGGCTGGCCGGCCGCGTCTACACGACCACGCCGCAGTTCCTCCCGCCCGGCGCCCAGGGACTCGTCTACGACGCGATGAACGCCGCCTCCGGGCAGGTCGGCGCGACGCTGCTCGCCATCGCCGCGCTGGCCTGGAGCGGCGCCAACGTGGCCGTGGACTTCCGGACGGTGGTCGAGCGCGTCGAGGGCGCCCCCGAGGGACCGCTCGCCGAGCAGGTCCGCGACGCGGCCGCCGTCCTCGTGACTATCGCCCTCGCCATCGTCTCGATCGCGCTCACGAGCACCCTTTTCGTCCTCCTTCCCGGGGAACTGCTCGCGACCGCGATCGGCGCCGCCGCCCTGGTCGTCGTCCTCATCCTCATCTTCGTTCCGCTGTACTACGTCCCGTCGTCGGTCGTCGACTCGCCGCGGGCGGCCCTGCCCGGCGCCGTCACCGCCGCGGTCGGCTGGACGGTGATCCACGCGGCCATCCAGTACTACGTCGTCCACGCGGCCCGCTACGCGATCTACGGCGTCCTCAGCGGAATCATCCTCATCCTCTCCAGTCTCTACGTCGCCGCGGTCGTGCTCCTGCTGGGCGTCGTCGTCAACGCCACGCTCCGGGACGGCGTGGCCGCCCCGGTACGGGCCGAGACCGTCCGCCGGACCGGAGACCGGCGGTGACTGGGCGATCCCCGAACCGGATCCGGAACCGGAATCAGAACCGGAGGCTTCAATTCCCGGAAGTCCCAAGCCGGCAGCGCGTGCGAGGGTAGCCAAGTCTGGAGACGGCGGCGGATTCAAGCCCGGCCGGCGTCGCCGGTTGGCAAGTGGCTCCCGCCTCGTCC
>PXRR01000005.1:14174-45643 GCA_003021975.1 Halobacteriales archaeon QS_5_70_17
GAACGGCGACAGGCCGCTTTCCGCCTTCTTGTTCCAGACGTGCGAGTGACCGATCAAGAGTGCGGCCCGACGAGAGAGGCTGGCGTCAGCGCGACCAAAACAGCAACAATGCGCCGGCCTGTGGAATCATCGTACCAGGGCGTGGATTGTCGCTCCACTACTGACTGCATGCCTGCCGGATCAGTGCTGCTCTCCGCGGCAGGTCCCTCACTCTCCGTGGATGCTGCCTTTTCCGCATTTGGATCTGTCATTCGTTAACATATTTCGGATAACGGTTAGAGTAGATCGACGGTCCCGCGGGCACGTTACCGCGAGAGGTCGCCGATCGTGTAGTTGACCCGTACCTTTCCCTCGTTCCCTCGATCTGAACTGATCGTCACCTCCTCACTCACCGTCTTTGGTGCGCCACATTGCATGACGATATCCGTGGTCGATTCGCCATAGTCGTCATTCCCGGTGAACCAGTCCGATCCAACCTCTCGCTCGGTCACCTTGGTGGTGAGTTGCTTCGTGAGCGACCGTCCTTGGGGCACTTCGAACGACTCGATTGACTCTGCGATGTTCTGCGAGCTGCCCGTGGGGAGTCTAGTCGATCTGGTCACGCTCTGCTCGCCATGAATATCGCTTTCGATGGTAAGCTCAAGGGCTCCTTCCCCTGCGCCTTGGCCGCTGATGAAGTCAACACTCTCTAGGCGGACCGTCACTTGGCAGTCCTCGCCGGGCCCCGGGTCCGATATCTTCTCCACGTGGAGCTGGACGTGATCCGGGTCTTCAATATCGATGGACTTGATCCCCCCGTATACCCGGTAGCCGTCAGCGCCGGCCCAGACGGTTCCCTCTTGGGTACTTCCCTGCGCCGGCGCATCAGAGTCTCGGCTGACGTTCACGCCCCCTAGCATCCCGTCGACCATATCGATCTGGCCTGTCGCGTTGATAGTGTAGTCGGATTTTCCGTCCGATTCCAATGCTTCCACTACGACGATATGCTGTGGGTTTGCCATTGTTCCACCCATCAAGTGGTTAATTTACTAACACTTAGATATTGTCTGATGTTAGCATATAACATATATGCGGTATCGATAAAAACGCCCGCGCCAAAGTATTATCTCTAGGGAAAGACGAAGTAAACAGACCCCGATATATCAAAATATTTATAACAATCGTGGATCACTACTACGATACGAAGACCACTACACCACGAATCGGAGGCTTGAAACCCCGACGCGAGGTACACCCCTCCGCGTGCGAGGGTAGCCAAGTCTGGAAACGGCGGCGGATTCAAGCTCCGCTCCTGTAGAGGTCCGTGGGTTCAAATCCTACCCCTCGCATCGCGCGAGCGGTGCGGAAGACCGCAGGGCGGTCTTCCCTCGCAGACTTCCTCCCCGACGACACCGGTCAGCGACGGCTCCGGTCTACCCCTCCGCGTCGGCCCCGCTCCGGCGTGCTCCACATCGCTCCTTCGGACCGGGACGGGCGTCACGGCGGTTCCCCCGGGCGGGCGGCGGGTCGGCCAGCCGGTCGAACTGCTCGCGCGACTCGCGGGCCCGCCGGCGCGTCCGCTCGGGGTCGTAGCGGACGCTGGCGAGCGTCCCGTGGGCGACCCGCACCCGGAAGACAGCGTCGGCGTGGCGGCCCGCGGTCGGGAGCGCCGACCGGTCGACCGCGAGCGACGACCGCCGCTCGTCGAGGGCGAGCACCGCACGCTCCCCCTCGAAGCGGTCGAGGACGGCGGTCCGGTCCGGCGGCGGGGCCGCCGTCGGGACGGCGGCGAGCGCTGCGAGGGCGACGGCGAGCGACAGGGCGACTCTCGGTGCCACGGGACCGGTGGTCGCCCTCTCGTATTTGAACCCTCGCGCCGTCAGCCGCGGTGCGCGTCCGGGTCCCCGTCTCTCCTGTCGTCCTCGCTCGCCCGGTCGTCGCGCTTCGGCGGGCGCTCGGCCAGTCGGTCGAACCGCGACTGGGCACGCTCGGCACGCTCGCGGGTTTCCTCCGGCCGATAGCGCGCCTCGATCAGGTCGCCGTCCTCGACGACGACCGTCAGGACGGCGCCGGCCGTACGCGCCCGGCGGGGGAGGCGCTCTGGCGGGACGAGGAGGTCGTCGACGGTCTCGCCGTCGGCCTCGAGCAGGAGGACTGCCAGTCCGTCCTCGACGCGGTCGACGACCGCGGTGTACTCGCCGTCAGTCATACTGCTGTCTCAGCACCTCCGTCCCGTTCGGCACTTCGACGATCACCGTGTCGCCCCCGTTGTTCCAGACCGGGCCGCCGGCGCCCCAGTAGCGGTGGCCGTCGCGGTCGGTCCCGTCGCCGGTGTGCAGCGTCACGGTCTCGCCCGGGGCGAGCGACGTCCCCTCGGGGGACGCGTAGCGCTTGCCGGCCTCGTCGCGGACCTCCCACCCCGAGAGGTCGATGGTCGCGTTGCCGGTGTTCCCGAAGACGACGTACTCGTCGTTCAGGTTCTCCCGGTCGTCGCCGGCGGCGTCCGCGTGGACCTCGACGACGGCGAGCGCGTCGGCCGCCCCGGTGTCGGTCCCGACGGACGTTCCGCCGTCGGTCACAGCCGGGGTGCTCGTGGGGGTGAGCGTGGTGGGGTCGCCGTCTCCGAGGGTCCCCCGCGACTCGAGGGCGTCGTCGATGTCGGGATCGGTCCGGGAGCCGTTCTCGAGGCGCCGCGGATCGGTCGGGGCGGCGCGCTGGGTTCTGACCGTCACCGTCCGCCCGTCGGTGACGAACGCCACGTCGCCGTGGGTCCCCGTCCAGTAGGTGGGGAGCGACCGCGCGGCCAGTCGTCCGAGGACCGATTCGTGGGGGTGGCCGTACTCGGAGTCGTAGGCGCTGGAGACGACGACCGCCTCGGGGTCGACGTGGTCGAGGAAGAAGCCGTGGGTACTCGTTGCGCTGCCGTGGTGACCGGCGACGAGCACCGTCGACGCGAGGCCGTCACCGTACCGGTCGACGAGCGACCGTTCGGCGCGCTTCTCGGCGTCCCCGGCGAACAGGACGCTGGCGTCGCCGTACTCGATCCGGAGGACGATGCTGTTCTCGTTGCGATCGCCGCCGGCGAGGTGATCCTCGGGCGGGCCGAGCACCCGCAGGTCGGCGCCGGCCAGCGGGATCCCGTCGCCCGCGGCGGTCCGATACAGCGGCACGTCGTGGCGCTCGACGGCGTCGAGGTACTCCTCGTAGGTCTGCGTCGAGGCGGCGATTCCGGGGTCGTAGACCGCGCCGACGCCCTCGCCATCCGTCTCGAAGTGGTCGATCACCGCCGCGTGGCCGCCGATGTGGTCGGCGTGAGCGTGGCTGGTCACCAGGTAGTCGATCCGGTCGATTCCCCGCGCTCGGAGGTACTCCAGGACGTACTCGCCGTCGTCCTCGTAGTTCCCGGAGTCGACCAGCAGCGTCTCGCCGGTCGGGGAGACGACGAGCATCGCTGCTCCCTGGCCGACGTTGATGAGGTGGACCTCGAGGGCCCCTTCGGTCGGCGTGTCGACGTCGTTGCCCCCGGCGGGGTCGTCGCCCAGTAGGACGCCGGTACAGCCCGCGACGACCACCAGCAGACAGACCGCGGCGGCGGCGCGCATGGGCCACCGGTGGCGACCCAGCTATATCCCTGCTGGGATCCGCCGCCGCCCGCCGACCCGGAGCGGAGTCGAGCACGCTCCCCCGCCCTCGACCGCTCGACCGGCGGCGGGCGCCGCCCTCACGCTCGCTCGACCGCGCTCACGGCACCGACGACCGCCCAGCCGTCGGCCGTCTCGCGGGCGATCACGAGCGGGTCGTCCGCCCCGTCGCTGACCATCCGGTAGACGGTCCCGTCGGCGACGCCCTCGGCGCGGAACTCCTCCTGGAAGAACTCGGCGCTCCGGGGGCGCAGTTCGATCGTCTCGCCGTCGACGATGAGGGCGACGGGGTCGGGGGCGATGTTGTGGGCGCGCTTGGCGAGCGTGTTCATGGGTGCCCGACGCCCGCCGGGGAGTAATCGGTGCCGCTTTCCGCCGTCCGCGAGCAGGGGCCGTATGAGCAGCCACACCGCCGGCGACGACGCGCGGACCCGCGTCGCCGTCGCCGAGCGCGCCGCCCGCGCCGGCGCGGCCGTCGCGGCCGACGGGTTCCGCGGTGACCTCGACGTGGAGACGAAAGACGGCAAGACCGACGTCGTGACGGCCGCCGACCGGGCCGCCCAGCGGCGGGTCGTCGAGACGGTTCGGGGGGTGTTCCCCGACGACGCGGTCGTCGGCGAGGAGGAGGACGCCCTGAAGGCGGTCCCCGAGTCGGGGCCGGCCTGGATCGTCGATCCGATCGACGGGACGAACAACTACGTGCGGGGGATCCGGACCTGGGCGACCAGCGTCGCCTGCGTGATCGACGGCGACCCCGTCGCGGCCGCGAACGTCATGCCGGCGCTGGGCGACGCCTACGTCGCCGGTCCCGGCGGCGTCGAGCGCAACGGGCGGTCGGTCTCGGTCCGCGAGCGGGCCGACCCCGAGCAGTGCACGGTCGTCCCGACGTTCTGGTGGGACTTCGACCGCCGCGACGAGTACGCCGCGGCCTGCCGAGAGATCGTCGCGCGCTTCGGCGACATGCGGCGGTTCGGCTGCGCGCAGGCGGCGCTGTCGGCGGTCGCGGCCGGCGCCGTCGACGGCGTGCTCACGAACGTCGGTCCCAACCCGTGGGACACGGTCGCCGGCGCGTTCATGATCGAGCGCGCCGGCGGCCGGGTGACGGGGCTGGACGGCGACCCCTGGCGCCACGACAGCGACGGGCTGGTCGCCTCTACGGGCGCCTGCCACGACGCGGTGCTGGCCGCGGCCCGGGGGATCGACGACGAGTGACGCGGGCGCCGACCGCCGATCCCTCGCCGAAGCGGGTCCCCCCGGGGCTCGTGTAACGCCGCCGCACGCGACCGGAATCCTCAACATCGACCGGAGAACCATTCCGGTATGGAACTCGAAGGCCGGACGGGCGTCGACCCCGTTCGGGCGTGGCTCGCCGCCGCCGCCGCCGCGGTGGTCGCGCTCGCCGGCGGTTCGATCGTCTTCCGGGAGCTAGTCTACGAGCGCTTCCTCTGGAAGTACTTCTGGGGACCGGTCTACGCCGACGCCAACAACGCGGTCTGCGCGGCCCGGAACGGCGGCGTCGAGCCGCTGTACTCGCAGGCGGCCTGCCAGGAGGCGGCCGCGGCCGGCCGGATCGTCGCCGAACCGGGGTACACGCTCGTCTCGGAGGTCGGCTACGCGGTCACGCTGATCTTCATGCTCGCGGGCGTGCTCTTCCTCCTCCGGGGGCTCGGCATCGGTCGGGAGCGGGGGCTCTTTTTCGCCCTGATCCCGTTCATGTTCTTCGGCGGCGCGCTCCGGGTCGTCGAGGACGCGAACGACTCCGTCCCCGAGGGCGTCGAGCAGGCCATCGCCTACCCGCTGAACTCCCTGATCATCAGCCCCGTCATCTACTTCACCGTCTTCGGGATCACGCTGGCGACGCTGCTCGCCGCGGTCTGGCTGGCGCGCAGCGGCCACGCCGAGCGCTACGAGTACCCCCTGTTCGCCGCCGGGACGGTCTATCTCCTGGCGACGGTCGGCTACCTGGCCTACTTCGTGACGACGTCGCTGGCCTCCGCCGTCAGGGGCGCGGGGTCCTACCCGATGGTGACGGTCGTCGTCGTCGTGCTGTCGCTGCTGATCGCCGGGGTCATCCACGCCGCGCTCGAGCGGTTCGCTCCGACCGTCACCGCCGGGACGGGCCTGATCGGGTTCGTCGTCCTCTTCGGCCACGCCCTCGACGGGGTAGCGAACGTGCTCGCGGCCGACTGGGCGGCGGTGTTCGGGCTGCCCTTCTCCTACTCGCCGAAACACCCCGTCAACGAGTTCATCATCTCGCTGGCCCAGGGCGTGCTCCCCCCGTCGGTCATCGAGACGATCGGCACTGCCTGGCCGTTCCTGCTGGTGAAGATCGTCGCCGCGACCCTCGTCGTCTACATCTTCGACGAGCAGATCTTCGAGGAGAGCCCGCGGTACGCCATCCTACTCCTGATCGCCATCCTCGCGGTCGGACTGGGGCCGGGCACCCGCGACATGCTCCGGGCGACGTTCGGGATCTGACGCCGGGGGCTCTGCTCGCCTGCACCGGCCTCGATCGGGGTCGCGTCTCAGGGGAATGGGTGGTCCTCCCGGTCCGGTCGCGGCTCGAAGCCCAGTTCCCGGGGGACGCGCTCGGCGCGCTCGCCGAAGTAGGGGTCGTCGAGGAACAGCGGCTGGGCGGCGGGGACGAGCACGCGGACGGCCTCGAAGCCGAGCGCCTCGACGTCCCGGGGGGTCAGCCGCGCGGCGTAGGCGTCGAGCCCCGCCTCGGCGACCCGGTCGAGCAGGGCGTCGAGACGCCCCTCGGGCGGCACGGCCGCGTCGACGCTGTCCGCAGGAATCGTCGTCTCGGGGTCGGTGAACGCCCGCGCGGCGACGGGCAGCGAGGCGAAGTGGCCGATGCGACCGCCGGCGTCGGCGGCCCGCGAGCGGCCCATGCGCCGGAGTTCCGACCAGTTCTGCAGCGCCTCGCAGGCCGCGCTCCCGGCGGCGCTCGCGACGTCGAGCGCCGCGTCGGTCCCGACCGCGAAGCGGGGCCACTCGCCGTCCCGGTGGACGGCGCAGGCGACCACCGGGACGTCGACGTCCTGGGTGAGCAGCGTCGGCGTCAGGGTCAGGCCCTCCGCGCGGGCGCGCCGCCGGACCGCCTCGAAGGCCGACCGCTCGCCCGCGTCGCTCCCGCTGATCGACAGGCCCAGCGGCTCGTACGTCGAGTACCACGCCAGCATCGCCGCGTCGCGCTCGATCACCTCGGCGAGGCCGGCCGAGAGCGCCTCGCTCCCCGAGTTCCCGAGGCCCAGGCCGGTCGTGATCGTCGGGCCGGCCCCCTCCAGCGGGAACTGCACCCGCGGGGCCGGCAGCGCGACCCGCTCGCCGGCGTGGAGGTCCTCGCCGGGCACCCAGCCGTGGGCCGGGGCGCTCCCGTCGCCGCCCGCACCCGCACTTGTACCCTCCGGGAGGACGAACGACTCCAGTGGGACGGCGGTCGCGTCCGGCCTGCCGGCGAACTCGCTGCGGCGGAAGACGCCGGCGCCGTACCGCTCGAGGGCTTCCCCGAGGGCTTTCATGAACGCCGCGTTCCAGTCGGGGTCGACGCCGGCGGCCTGCCGGCTCGCGCGCGCGTCACTGAACCCCGAGGTGTCACAGAGCGTCGCGAGGTAGTAGGGCACCGGGAACGACTCGACCTCGCCGACCTCGCGGACGATCCCGATTCGGGGATCGACGGCTCGCTCGGCGCGTTTGAGCGCCGCCTCGAGGTCCCGGGGCTCGTGCTCCCGGCGGAGCGCCCGGTCGCGCTCGGGGGCGCAGTCGCAGTGCGGTAGCGGTAACAGCCGCCGACGGGCGTGGGGACGTTCCCGGACCGTCCCGAACGCGCTCCCCTCGCCCGATAGCGCGCGGACGGCCGCTCGCCCCCCGAGCGCCCCGGCGACGCGAGCGTCCGCCGGAGCGGGATCGGGATCAGGAGCGGCCTCCCGCTCGGCGTCCCCGTCGAGGTTGGACGCCACCCGCCCCCGGAGGCAGTCGTAACAGGCGGTCTCCGGCGCGAACCCGGTCACGGCGGCCGTCACCTGCGAGAGCGCGTGCCCGCCGACGCCCCCGAGTTCGACCGCGATCCAGGGCCGTCCCGAGCGGGCCGCCGCCGCGAACGCCGCCGCGCCGGTCGGGGCAGCGACGACAGCGAGATCAGCGTCGCCGACCTCCTCTATCCCGGCCGTCGCGCGGACCTCGATGTCGGGGTTCGCGTCCTCGAGCGTCGCGCGCACCGCCGCCGCGGCCGGCCCGTCGCCGACGGTCGCAACTGTGGGCATACCCTGTCGGTCGGTCGACGGATAAAAAGTGTGTCCGGTCGGGAGCGACTGCCGACGGTTGCGTCTACGAGGCCAGCAGGCTCTGGGCGACGTTGGTGAGTTCGCTGTTCTCGGCGTCCCGGAGCCGTTCGTCGCCGAGGACGAGCCGCAGGCGCGGCCGGCCGACGTCGATGGGGACCTTCTCGGTGTCGATCAGGCCCATCTCCTCCATGCGGGTCTTCGTCCGGCTGAACGTCGCCTTGGAGGCGATGCCGACGTCCTCGCCCCACTTGGAGATGTCGTAGAGCAGTTCCTCGTTTTTCGCCGCGACGAGCAGGCTGATCGTCACCTCGCCGAGGCCGTTACCGTCGCCGCGGGCGGTCTCCAGCGACGAGAGGACGCCCTCGAAGTCGTCGGCGACGTCGTCGCCGATCTCCGCCGAGAGGCTCTCGCGCACGCGACTGATCGGCGGCGTCCGGAGGTTGTACTCGGGGGCGGCCTCCCAGGCGTCGCCGTACTGCTCGCGTGCGCGCTCGACGAACTCCCCGTCGTCGGTGACCAGCCCGGCGACCATGTCGCCGGCGTCGACGACCGCCATCACCGCCTCGTCGGTGACCAGCAGCGTGTTCGTCGACTCCTCGAACGTCCGCAGGGCCAGTCGGCCGTCGTCGACGAGGTCGGCGGCGCTACTGGCCACGATGAAGTCGTCGAAGACGTCTTTCAGCATCCGCTCGTCGCCCAGTAGCCGGACCGAGACGTCGTCGGTCGCCCCGAGGGCGTCGACCGCTGCCTCGAGGGTTTCGGCTGCGGGGTTGAGCAGGTGAACGGTTCCCGATACGTCGGCGAGTGCTTCCGACAGCAGTTCGCTCGCACTGGACTCGAGTAAATTCGAGTTCATTGGTTAAACTATAGGGGGAACAGGTATTTAATTTCATCGCTAGTTCCTGACTGAAACCGGGCGGAGCGGCCGTCGAGGGTCCGAATTCGAGAGAATCGCAGGACGGCTCGGCGGTTATGACCAGATTAAAGAAATTTCACCTCTTTATGATTATCCTACGGGAGCTTCTCGAGGACCTCGTTCGGCCATCGGAGCGCGCCGTCGTAGACGACCGGGCACCACCGGTCGGCCAGCAGGTCCGCCAGCGCCGTCCGGTCGAGGGTCGCCTCGGCGGGGGTGCCCCGCGGCCGGCGCCCGTCCTCGAAAGGCGCGCGGTACCCCGCGCCGACCGCGCCCTCCGGCGGGACGCCGTAGGTAACGGCGAACCCCTCCCCGGTCGGCTCGACTTCCACGACGGTCGGCTCGCCGTCGGCGACCGCGTAGGTCCCGTCGCCGACGACCGCGTAGTCGGTGCTCATGAGGATCTGCCTGCGCGCCAGCTGGACGGCGCGCTCGATGCCGAACCCGCAGGTCAGTAGCCGGGCGAACGTCGTGCCGACCGTCGCGGCCTGCCGGTTGAGTACCGTCCGGAGCGTGACCGCGCCGGCGACGCTGCCGGCCTCGACCAGCGCCCGACCCTGGTAGTACGACCCGCAGGCGTTCAGGAAGAACGTGCGCGCCCCCGACCGCGAGAGGCTCTCGCAGTCCAGTCCGCCGTCGGGACACTGCAGCCCGGAGACCTCGCAGTGCCCGATGAAGTGCAGGAAGTCGTGGTCGCGTTCGAGCACGCGCGCAAGCTGCGCGGTCCGCAGCGACTCGTGGACCTCGACGCTGGCCGGGTGGCCGCCGGCGCGCTCGCGGCAGGTCCGTGCGACGTCGTCGTGCTCGTCGGCCATCGCGGCGTCGTTGAGGACGACCGCCACCGACAGGTCTTCTTGGGGCGCAGCGGCCTCGGCGGCCAGGCGGTGCTCGTAGGCCGCCGGCGACGGGGTGAACGCCGAGACGGGGACGCCCTCGGCCAGCCACCCGTGGAGTTCGCCGTCGTACAGTTCCGGGGCGACAACGTCGACGGAGGCCACGTCGTCCGGCGCCCGGTAGAAGTCGTCGAGCGAGCGGCGCAACAGCCCCTGCTCGTCGATGTCGGAGGCGTCGGGGAGGTAGATCAGGCTGAGGTCGTCGAGCAGGAAGGGGAGACACCGCGCCGCCGCGTCCGTCGGGTCGGCGTACGTCGAGAGGTACCAGGCCGGGCGGGCGCCCGCGAGCGACTCACGGTCGGCGTCGAGATAGGTCTCCAGACGGTCGCCCAGGCCCGCCTCGCGCAGCGCGGCCGGCGGGCGGTCGAGGTCGAACGCGCGCTCGGGGTCCGCCGGCAGACCGATCCCGGAGTCCCCCACCTCCTCGGACGTCCCCCGGACCAGCGTGTCGAGGAAGAAAGCGTCCCGGAACAGCGACGCCGCCTCGTGCTGGAACGCCGGCAACCGGTCGAACGACAGTTCCCGGTCCGGGGTGAGAAGTCTGGGGGTCTCGGTGCCGACGTGGACCGTCGCACCGAGGTAATACGCCAGCGGCGCGGCGACGAGCAGGTGCTCGCGGTCGGCCGGGAGCTGGAGTTCGACGCCCGTCTCGGGCGGGGGGACCCCGCCCGGGAGGTCGGGGGTCGCTCCGAACTCGACCAGCGGCGGGTGCGGGCGGGCGTCGGGGTGAGAGCGCCGCGGCGACGTCGTCGCTATCCGCGCGGGGAGGTGAGTGATCGCCGTCGCGACTCCCTCCGGGGTCGCTTCGACGGTGATCGTCGGTGGCTCGTCGCCGGTGACGGTGTCCGAGAGCGCGTCGACGGCCCGCTCGGTCATTCATCGACCGATTCGTCGGCACTCCCAAAGAGCTATCGCCAGCGGTGGAAAGCCTCGCGGCCGACCTCCGGGGACGGAAGGGTAGATTATTGATGCGGGATCTCTCACGGCCGGTATGGAGTACGACCACGTGCGGGAGGTCGATCCGGCCGTCGCTGACGCGCTGGCCGGCGAGGTCGAGCGCCAGGAGTCGACGCTGGCGATGATCGCCAGCGAGAACCACGCCAGCGAGGCGGTCCTGGAAGCGCAGGGATCGGCGTTGACCAACAAGTACGCGGAGGGGTATCCGGGGGAGCGCTACTACGCGGGATGCGAGTACGCCGACGAGGTCGAGGAGTTGGCCATCGAGCGGGCCAAAGAGCTGTGGGGCGCCGAGCACGTCAACGTCCAGCCCCACTCCGGTACCCAGGCCAACATGGGGGTGTACCTGGCGGTCCTCGACCCCGGCGACCGGATCCTCTCGCTGGACCTGACCCACGGCGGGCACCTGAGTCACGGTCATCCGGCGAACTTCGCGGGGCAGCTGTTCGAGGTCGAGCAGTACGAGGTCGACCCCGAGACCGGCTACATCGACTACGACGACCTCGCCGCCACCGCCCGCGAGTTCGACCCCGACATTGTGGTCTCGGGGTACTCCGCGTACCCCCGGGAAGTCGAGTGGGAGCGCGTCCAGTCGGCCGCCGAGGCGGTCGACGCCTACCACCTGGCGGACATGGCCCACATCACGGGACTGGTCGCCGCCGGCGTTCACTCCGATCCCGTCTCCCACGCGGACTTCGTGACGGGGAGCACGCACAAGACGATCCGGTCGGGGCGTGGTGGGATCATCATGTGCGGCGAGGAGCACGCCGACGCGGTCGACGCGGCGGTGTTCCCGGGCGCCCAGGGCGGCCCGCTGATGCACAACGTCGCCGGCAAGGCCGTCGGCTTCGAGGAGGCGCTCACCGACGAGTTCGAGGCCTACGCACAACAGGTCGTCGACAACGCCCGAGCGCTGGCGGAGCGGTTCCAGGAGCACGGCTTCTCGGTGGTCTCCGGCGGGACGGACACCCACCTCGTGCTGGTGGACCTGCGTGAGTCCCACCCGGAGACGACGGGCAAGGACGCGGAGGAGGCCCTCGAGGACGTCGGAATCGTGCTCAACGCCAACACCGTCCCCGGCGAGACCCGCTCGGCGTTCAACCCCTCGGGGATCCGCGCCGGCACCCCCGCGCTCACCACTCGCGGGTTCGACGAGCGGGCCACCGAGGAGGTCGCCGACATCATCTACCGCGTCGTCGACAACTACGACGACACCGACGTCAAAGCCGAGGCCGCCGAGGAGGTCGCCGCGCTCTGTGCCGACTTCCCGCTGTACGAGGAGTAGTCAGACCGCCGTCCGACGAGTGTCATCGGTCGCCACAACGGTCTTAGTGGCCGGGTCGAAACGGCCGCCACCGATCCGATGACGGACCAGCCACCTCTCGACCGCACTGCACCGCCGATCGGCCGCCGCCGTCTGCTCGCTGGCGCCGCGACCGCGACTGCGACCGCCCTCGCCGGCTGTAGCTCCGGGTCCGACGCCGGTCCGGGCGAGGACGACGGGTCCGATGCCGGCTCCGCGGAGAACGACACGGACGGCGGGGCCGACACCGGGGAGACCCCCGACGCGACGCCGACGGAGACCCCCCAGCGCCTCGAGACAGACGTGACCGGCCTGCTGTACGCCGGCGAGGGATCGACCCGGGAGTTCCGCGTCACGGTCCAGCGCGACCGGGTCACGGAGGGAGGCTACCCGGCGGCGGCCGTCCTCGAGACAGCGAGCGGCGAGACGCTGGCTGAGGAGTCCTTCGACGCCGGCGGTCCCGCCGAGCGGACGGTCGAGTTCTCGGCGTCGGTCCCGGACGGGACGACGCGGGTCATCGCCCGCGGCGTCGACAGCTACAACGGGCGCGGCGGGACCGCCATGGTCGCCGACCTCGAGGCCGGCGAGATCGAGGCCGTCGAGCAGGGGGCCGAGCCGCAGTCGTTCGGGTAGCGCGGCCGCGGCGAACGGCGGCGGCGCGAGCCGACCCCCGGTCGCGTCGGCGGCAGGGCGGCCAACCCTTCGCCGCCTACCCGGGACCGTCGGATCCCTCCCTCCGGTCGGGTAGTTCGCCCCGCCAGTAGATCCACAGCAGTCTGATCTTGTACCGGAGCAGCACCGCGACCCGGAGGCCGACGTGGTGGCGCACGTCCCACGGCGGCCGATCGGCCCGCTCGATCACGCGGTCGACGAACGCCGCCATCGTCGGGCGGGTCTCATCGCTCACCGTTCGGAGCGTGACGACCGACAGCCCCTCGGTGGCGCGCTCGCGGCGCTCGGGCCCGAGGACCGCCGAGAGGGCGGTCCCGGTCAGCGGGTCGGCGGTCGCCCGAACGATCTCGACCTCGAAGCGGACCGGATCCGAGACCACGAGCCGGTCGCCCGTCTCCTCGGCGCCGAGCATCGTCCGCTCGGCGCCCGTCGTCGTCACCGTCTCGCGGTCGTAGTCGTAGCCGAGGTCGTCCAGGGCCGCGGTCGCGAGCGAGAGAACGCGGTCCGGTCCGTACCCGCAGAACGTCCGCCACTCCGACCCGACGAACCGGTCCATCAGCGTCCGGAACACGGCGGAGGTACACCCCCGCAGCGAATGAATCCTGCGGGCCCTCGCGACGGCGGTTTCGCGGCGCGTCCCGGGGGCCGGGGACCCGCCGGCGCTCAGTCGTCGTCAGCGGCGGCCCGTCTCTCTGGGGAGATGGAGTGGCTGTGGAACGTCCCGAAGCCGACGAGTTCCTCGCCCGTGGGGCGGCGCGTCGCCAGCGAGACGCCGAAGAAGACGACGAGTCCCAGCGGGACGGCCACGAGCGCCTCGGCGAACAGCGCGTCCATGACGTCCCCGAACAGGAGGACGCCGTAGGCGAGGAACCCGACGATCATCGCGGCGAGCGCGCCCCACTCGTTGGCGCGTTTCCACCACGTGCCGACGGCGACGGCGGGGAACAGGCCGCTGGCCAGTCCTCCGGTGACGAGCGTCGTCATCGTCGCGATCAGCCCCGGCGGATCGAGGGCGACGACGGCCGTCGACAGCGCGCCCGCCCAGATGACGACCTGTCCGAGGATCAACTCCTTGCGTTCGCCGAGGTCCCACTCCATGGTTTCGGGGATGTCGTGGCTGATGCTGGCGCTCAGCGCGACCAGCAGCGCGTCGGTCGTCGACATGATCGCCGCGAGCAGTCCCGCGGCGCCCAGTCCCTGGATCACCGGGCCGAAGTACTCCACCAGGACGGCGTAGTAGAAGTAGTCGGCGTTGGCGAGGTTCGGTTCGACGACCAGGGCCGCCGCGGCGACGATGAACGCCGACAGGCCGAACGTCAGGACGTACATCGGCACCATCCACATGAACCCCCGGCGGGCGGCCCGGTCGCTCTCGCTCGAGAGGATCCGCTGGCCGAACTGCGGCAGCGACAGCACGCCGAGCACCCAGACGAGGCCGACGCCGAGGTGCGTCACCCACGGCAGCGACGATCCGGCGAACCCGGAGTCCTGGGCCAGCGCCGCCGAGAGGGTGCCGCCGACGCCGCCGAACTCAAGCAGGATCAGCGGGATGGGCAGCAGCGAGAGCAGCACCATCATGATCCCCTGGATGAAGTCGGTCCAGGTGACCGCCCACATCCCGCCCAGCGAGACGTACAGCGCGAAGCCGATGGCGGCGACGATCACGCCGATCTCGTAGCCGAGCTGCGGGAGGACGAAGTCGACGGTGATCCCGCCGGCGGTCAGTTGCGGGATCATGTACGCCCACGCGGCGATGGCGAAGATGAGCGCGCCGACCAGCCGGACTCGCCGGCTCTGGTAGCGCATCTGGAGGTACGCCGGCACCGTGTAGACGCCGGCCCGGCGGATCGGTCCCGCCAGGAAGATCATCGTGAACAGCCCGCCGGCGGCGACCGCGACCGCCACCTGCATCGCGAAGCTCGCGCCGAAGGCGTAGGCGAATCCGCCGATGCCGAAAAACGAGCCCGCGCTGGCCAGCACCGCGTAGAACGCGAACACCTGCGTGTAGGTCTTGATCTGTCCGCCGGCGATCCAGAAATCACCCGTCGAGGACCGCGACCGCTTGAAGAAGTACAGCCCGATCCCGATCACGACGGCGAAGTACGCGACGATGACCCCGACCGCGAGCGGGCCGCTCGACACCTCGGGCGTGACCTGGAGGCCGCTCATCGGTCGCCCCCCGCGATCGCCGTCATTCCGCCCGCCCCCGCTCGTTGCGTTCGATCCAGTACTCGTAGACGAACCCCAGACTCCCCACCACGATCCCCCACAGCACGATCGTGTAGGTCATGGTCGTCATTCCACCGCCCCCGCCGTCCATGCCGGGGATCACTCCCCCGAACAGCACGAACGAGACGGCGACCACGAGACTGACGGCGATCGTCGGCTTGTATCCCGCCGTCAGCGACAGGTTCACGTCCTCGTATGCCAGCGACGGCGTCCCCTCCGGTCGCCCGCCGGTCGATTCCCCCTCCAGGGTGGATATGTCGTCCGATCCCATATCACGGCCTTCCAGAGAGGCGACGTAAAAACCGTTGGTAAGCCAGAAATATCGCCCCGTCCTCCGAGCGCCGCCCGCCGCTCTCCCGACGTTCCGCTGCGGTTAAGCGCCCGCGAGGCGAGACTGGGATCGTGAAACGACCGACGCCGGAGGCGTTCGCCGCCCGCTACGGCGGCGTCCGCCGCAAGCGCGACCGGACCGAGATCGACGCCGATCGGTTCGACCGCGGGGTCGAACGGGGCGACGCGGGCGCGTGGGGGGTCGGCGCCCTCGTCGTCGACGGCGACCGGGCGCTGTTCGTCCGCGAGGGGGAGACGTGGCTACTGCCCGGCGGGCGACTGGAGCCCGGCGAGTCGCCCGCCGCCGGGGCCGCCCGGGAGGTCCACGAGGAGACCGGTCTCGCGGTCGACGTCACCGACCTCGGGGCCGTCGCCGAACAGACGTTCGTCCGCGAGGGCGGCGACGAGAGCTTCGAGTTCGCCTTCGCCACCTTCATCGCCGATCCGGTCTCCGACCCCGCCGGAGTCGCGCCCGGTCCGGAAGTCGACGGCGTCGCCTGGCTGTCGTCGGTCCCCGAGAACACCTTCGACCGCGAACTGGTCGTCGACCTGTTCTCCGATCGCCTGAATGCGGAACCGGAGCCGGACGGCCCGTGATCCGACCAGTCGCCGGCGAGCACCGCGCGGTACGGCGCTCGCCGGACTCCGGTCGGATCAGAGCGCGTCGAGGCGGTCCTGGGCGGCCGCCAGGGCCGCCTCGTCGCCCTCGGCGAGGTACTGACCGACCTCGCGGGCGGACCGGACGAGCCGTTCGGCCGCCCGGACGTCCACCTCGCCGTCGAGGGCCTCGATCCGTCGGACGTGGTCCCGGATCGACTCCAGGGCCGACTGCACCTCGGGGTGGGGGTCGTCTTCGAGGTACGTCCGCACGTCCCTCCGGTAGTCGTCTACGGCGCTCGCGTAGGCGAGCGTCCGCGTGGCCGCCAGCGAGGCGGGCACCTCCTCCGGATCGGGCCGGTCGCCCGCGTCGGCCCCGCGCAGCAGCGACAGGAGGTAGAGCTCCTCGTCGTCGTCGGTCCGCATCGCCCGCCCGACGGCGGCCCCGACAGCGGCCAGTTCCGCGGCCGCGAGATACCGGTCGGAGAGCGGTCGTAGCTCCCCCGCGTTGATGAACCCCGTCCGGCGGACGAACCCCCGGCAACGCTCGGCGGCCGCCTCCGCGGCCGCGGTCAGGTCCTCCTCGGCCCGGTTGCGCGGTTCCGTCAGGTCGAGGTCCACTGGCGCGTCGGTGTGCCGGGTGCGCTCGTCGACGCCGGTGCTCCTGAGGCTTCCGCACTCCGGGCAGGCGACCTCCCCAGTGTCGTAGTACGACCACCGCGTCCCACACTCCGTGCACTCGCGCTGGCCCCGTACTTTCATGCCCGGTATTCGGCGCTCCCCGGGGAAAAAAGGCGCGCGGATCCCCCTCAGACGGGGGCGCGTACCGCCACAGGCGACGAGCGACCCGCCGGAGTCGGCGACACCGGATCCTCCCTCTCACCCATCGACCGGCACACGAATGGCAGCCGATCCGTCGTCGTTCCGGCGCGCTCGAACGGCTATCGTAGTCTGTATCACTCTCGCTCTGATCGTCTCTCCGGCGGTCGTCGCGGTCGCCGCCGTCGGCGGTGGCGGGACCGCGTCCGCCGCTGCGGGCCTGCAGTCGATCGAACCCGGGACGGAGTACGAGGGGACCGTCGGGGGGAACCAGTCGGCCGACCGGTACACGTTCTCGGCCCAGGAGGGCGAGCACCTCCGCGTGACGACCTACAGCGGATCGCCCGATCAGGTCGAGGCGACCCTCTACGGGCCGAGCGGCGACCGCCTCGGGGGACACGAAGTCTACGTCGAGTACATCGGCTTCGGGGCGCAGGCACCCGAGAGCGGCCAGTACACCGTCGAGTTCACCAGCGACTCGCCGTACGAGCACGACTACCGCTTCGAGGTCGAGACCGCCTCCGATGACGGCGTCGGCGACACCCGCTCGGCGGCGCGGTCGCTGGGCGACTCCTCGGAGCGCGCAGTGCTCGGCGAGGGCGACGAGGACTACTGGGCCGTCGAGGTCCCGCGGGCCGGCGACCTCTCGGTCGACGTCGACAACGAGCGGATCATCGGCGCCGGCGTCGCCGTCGAAGTGGTCTCCCCCGACGGCGACGTGCTCGCGCGCTCGGAGACGAACTGCGCGCCGGGGAGCGACCCGTGTGACATCCCCGAACTGACGGTCGACGCCCAGTCGAGCGGACAGTACTACGTTCACGTCGTCGACGACGGGGTCCCCGGGTTCAACCGGTATTCGGTCTCTGCGGAGGCCCCCGAGGGGTCGACCGGAACGGGCACCGAGTCCGGCGAGGAGACCCGCCGCATCGCGATCAGCAGCGACGGCGAGCGGATCAACTACGAGTTCGACGTCACCGGGTCCGTCCGGACGGTCGACACCGACACCGAGGAGTCGGTCTCCGGGGACCACGCCGAGGGCGTCGTCGTCGACGGCACCGACGTCTTCGAGTTCACCGGCGAAGTGACCGACTTCTCCGCGGACGGCGACCCCGCGGTCGAGATCGACGGCGAGTCGGTCGACCCCGACTCGTTCGGCGGTACGGCCGGCGGAGCGACCGAGACCGACGAGGAGACGCCGACCGAGACCGAGACCGCGACGCCGACGCCGACCGAAACCAGTCCGACCGAGTCGGACTCGGACGGCGATTCCGCCGGCGGCGACGCCCGTGACGGCGAGACGGCGACGGTCGGGACCGAGGAGGCGACGGCCACCGCGACGCCGACCGCCACTGCCACCCCTGCCCTTACCTCCACTCCTACCTCCACCGACGCCGACGCGGCGACGACGGAGGCGTCCGACGACGCGGGGCCCTCGATGCCGGAGAACGGGACCACCGAGAGCGCCAGCGGGGACGGCGGGGAGGGAAACGGCTCGATCCGCGACCTCGACGAGACGACCGAGGGCACGTCGACCGGTGACGGCCCCGGCTTCGGTCCCGTCGCCGCGCTCGTCGCGGTTCTCGCCGCGCTGGGGGTCGGCCTCGCGCGGTCGCCGCGGGAGTGACCGGCGGCGGGTAGCTTCTTTACCGGTCGCGTCCTCCGCTCTCCCATGCCGCGCCCGTCGACGTTCTCGATCGTCGCGCGCGACCCGGAGGCGGACGCCGTCGGGGTCGCCGTCCAGTCGAAGTTCGTCAGCGTCGGAAGCGTCGTCCCGTTCGCCGCGGCGGACGCGGGAGCGGTCGCCACCCAGAGCCTCGCGAACGTCGCCTACGGTCCCGAGGGACTCGACCTGCTGCGCGAGGGCCGCGGCGCCGAGGCGGTCGTCGAGGAACTGACTGCCGAGGACGAGCAAGCCCCCCAGCGGCAGGTCGGCGTCGTGAGTCGGGACGGCTCGGTCGCGGCGTTCACCGGCGCGGAGTGTTTCGACTACGCCGGCGACCTGCAGGGGGAGACCTACACCGTCCAGGGGAACATCCTCGAGAACGCGGCGACGCTGGAGGCGATGGCCGAGGCCTACGAGTCGACCGACGGAGGCCTCCCCGAGCGACTGATCGCGGCGCTACACGCCGGCAACGAGGCCGGCGGCGACCGGCGCGGCGAGCAGTCCGCGGCGTTGTACGTCGCCAGGCCGGAGGGCGGCTACGGCGGGGGCAACGACCGCTGGATCGACGTGCGCGTCGACGACCACGGGCGCCCGATCGACGAACTCGAGCGGGTGTTCAAGCTCTACGACGTGACGCTGCTGGAGCGCTCCGAACCCGACGACCTCCGCGAACTGTCCGGGGCGACCGCCGACGAGGTTCGGGCGGCGCTGGCCGACGCGGGCGCCTACGGGGAGGAACCCGGCGGCGCTCCCGGCGCGTTCGGCGAGTCGGATCGCGCGGCTCTCGAGTCGTTCCGCGCGACGAACAACTTCGAGAACAACTCGCTGCTGGTCCTCGAGGACGCGCTCGCCCGGGGATGGGACGCCGCCGACGGCGCCGGCGAGCGGCGCCTGGTCGACGCCGTCTGGCACGGTCTCGCTCGGCTCGAGCGTCGGTAACGACCCACGCAGTTATTGGGCGGGGTCGTGAAGCGTCCGACATGCGCGACGAGGAGGAGATCCGAGAGCAGTACGAGTTCCTCAAGGAACAGCTCCAGGACGAGGAGATGCGCCACGAAGGGGTCAGGGAGATGTTCACCTACTACCGGCGGGCGCTGGGATGGGTGTTGGAAGAAGAACACATCTGAGGGGGTCCCGGTACATTTATACCATTGTGGCCACTCAAATCGGGTGACGCTTCGCTTGGAGGGCCGAAGCGTCAGCGGGGACCAATTCAGGGCGGCGGACCCGAACGGGCGTTTTCATCCCGTTCGGGTCTGCTTTCCTTTCCTGGGCGACTGATCGACGAGTGCACGCGCCGCGCTCGCCGCCCGACCGTCCTCGGAGGTAATGAAAACGATCTTGCATTACCTGGGACGTTCGTCAGAAAACACATGTTCCCGTCTCCGGCGTATTCCTCGGAATCGTCCCGCTGAGTGTGTACTGGTGGCATCGGGCGATACGTTTATGCGTGATTACGAACAATTTCTGCCAAGGCACATGTACGATCTTACCGGGTTCCAGCGGGACCTGCTGTACGTCATCTCCGGCCGCGAGGAACCCCACGGGCTGGCGATCAAGGAGGAACTCGAGGACTACTACGAGAAGGAGATCCACCACGGGCGGCTCTACCCCAATCTCGACACCCTCGTCGAGAAGGGCCTCGTCGAGAAGGGCCAGCGCGACCGGCGGACGAACTTCTACACGTTGACCCGCCGCGGACGGCGGGAGCTCGAGGCGCGACGCGAGTGGGAGGGCCAGTACGTCGACATCGAGGAGTGAGCGGTCACCGGTCCGGGGGGACCGTTCCGGCGTTCCTCCCCGTCTCCGTGTCCTGATCCGCTCCGGGATCGACCGGGCGGCGGGGTCCGACACCCCCGGGTTCGCGCCCGTCCGTTCCGTCTCCACCGCCGGGTCGACGGCGGCCGGTCGGACGGTCCCTTCCCCGAGCAGTTCCGGCAGGACGAGCACCGCGAAGTGGTAGGTCAACACGAGGAGCATCGGCCCGAGGAAGATCCCGTACCAGCCGAACAGCAGCGGTCCGAAGATGTACGCGAACGTCACCGACCCGACGTGGAGGTTCCGGCCGCTGACGTACGGCCGGAGGACGAAATCGGGGATGGCGTGGACGACGACGAACGAGACCGCGAAGAACGCCGCCACGAACCGGAACCCCTCGCCGACCGCGGTGGCCCGGACGAGCAGGTAGCCCGTCAGCGGGACGTAGACGCGCTTCATTCCGACGACCGGGACGAGGCTGGCGACGCCGGTCAGCAGGCCGACCAGCGCCGGGTAGGGGACGGCCGCACCGGGCGGCGCGACCTCGTTGAGCAGCGCGTACGCGAGCGCGCCGATGATCCCCGTCAGGATCGCGTTCAGGACGTTCCCGAAGAACGCCGCTGCGAGGTCGGCGTCGACCGCCCGGGCGTAGGCGTCGAAGAGGACCCGATCCTCGCCGGCCCGTCCGCGGATCCACCCCGAGAGGCGCGGGCCGTCCCGGAGCAGGTAGAACGCGAGCGCGAGGATCACGAACAGGTGCAGGAGGGCGTTGCCGACGACCCCGAGGTAGGCCAGCCCCTCCCGCAGGCCGACCGAGATCGCCTCCCGGAGGTCGGGGTCGTCCAGTAGTGCCGCGGGGCCCCCGGACGATCCCGGAGACGTCGGGGTACCCGTCGCCGGCGAGGGTGCCGACGACGTTGCCCAGTCCCGGACGATCTTGGAGACGCCGAGGTACGGTTCGATCAGCGGGACGAACGGCCCGAGGTCGATCCGCCCCGCTCTCGGCGAGCCGCTGGAACTCCTGGAGGCCGACGGCGAGGGTGTACGCCAGCAGGAACAGCGAGACAGCAGCCGCGAGGCTGGGCGGAGCGATCCGGCGGCGCGGCCGCTCGTAAACCGGCCGGGTCGCGTAGTAGACGAAGCCCCCGAAGACGGACGTGCCGACGAACGCGTAGAGCGCAGAGAGGAGCGCGCCGGCGAGGACGAGTCCCAGCGCGATCCGGGCCCTCCTCGTGGTGTCGGGGTCCGAAAGCGCCATAGGCCCTCCTCGCGGTGCCCGAAGGGAACACGCTCGGCGCGGGGCGTCCCGCGTCGAGAACAAGGGCTGGTTTTATGTCTATATGGCACTAAATAGATCAATATATGTCACAATCCGTCCCCGTCGTCGTCAGCGGGCCGCTCCTGCGGCTCGTGCTCGCGACGGCCCTCGGCCTGTTTCTCGGGCTGGAGCGGGAGTGGTCACACCGCTCGGCGGGGATCCGGACGTTCTCCCTGATCAGTCTCCTGGGCGCGGTGTTCACCGTCCTCGGGCGGGAGGGGCTGCTCGTGGTCGGCGCCGGGCTCGTGGCCCTCCAGGGCGTCGCGCTGGTCGTCCGCGGCCTGCTCGGCGGGAGCGAGGGGCTCTCGCTGACCACCGCCACCTCGATGCTCGTCGCCTACGGCGTCGGCGTGCTCGTCGGCGCCGGGATGATCACCGAGGGAGTGACCGTCGCCGTGCTCTCCTCGCTGCTGCTCGTGCTCAAGCGGGAACTCCACAGTTTCGCGTGGGGGCTGACCCGCTCGGAACTGCGGTCGGCGACGGAGTTCGGCGTGCTGGCGTTCGTCATCTACCCCGTGCTCCCCCCCGGCGAGGTGCCCGTCGAGATCGCGGGGCTGTCGATCTCGATCGAACCCCGGATGGTGTGGCTGCTGGTCGTCTCGGTGGCCGCCATCGGGATCGTCAACTACGCCATCGTCGAGGCCTACGGGAGCCGCGGGATCGCGGTGACGGGCTTTTTCGGTGGGCTGGCGTCCTCGACGGCGGTCGTCGGGACGATGCTCGATTACGTCCGCCAGCGCCCCGAGGCAGTCTCCTACGCCGTCGCGGCCGTCCTGCTCGCCGACGCCGCCATGGCCGTCCGGAACCTCGCGATCGTCCTCGCGTTCACTCTCCCCAGGGGACCGCTGTTCGGCCTGATCGTCCCGCTGGGGGTCGTCGCGCTCGGGAGCGTCGCCGTCGCCGCGTTCACGGCCGACTGGGACGAGTCCGTCGAGATCGATCTCGAGAGCCCCTTCTCGATCCGGAACGCGCTGGGCTTCGGCGCGCTGTTCGCGGTCGTCCTCGCCGCCAGCGCCGTCGCGCAGGCGTACTTCGGCGACTCCGGCTTTCTGGTCGCGGCGGCGCTGTCGGGGCTGGTCTCCAGTGCCGGCGCGACCACGTCGGCGGTCGTCCTCTACAACGGGGGCGCGCTCCCGGAGAGCACCGCCATCCTCGGCGTGATGGTCGCCACCGTGGCCAGCGTCGTCGTCAAGGCCGCGCTGACACTCGCCGGGCCGACCCGGTCGTTCGGCTACCGCGTCACCGCCTGGAGCGCCGGTCTCACCGTCGCGGCCGTCTTCGCGAGCCTCGCGGTCCTCGTATAGCTCGCCTCGCAAATACTGTCAGCAACACGTGCATTTATTTAGCCCGGTAGGCCCAAGCGCGGGGCATGGATCGAGAGACGGCGACCCCGACCGTACGATCGATGCCCGGCGAGCGGGCCGAGGAGTGGGCCGCCCGCCACCGGGAGTACGCCGCCCCGAGCACGTACGTCTACGACTTCGTCTGGGACCTCGCCGAGGAGGCCGCGGGACCGTTCGTCACCGACGTCGACGGCAACGTCCTGCTCGACTTCACGGCCCACGTCGGCGCCGCGCCGCTGGGGTACAACAACCCGAAGATCCTCGACCCGCTGCGCGAGTTCGACCTCGTCGATCCGCTGAAGATCGCCGGGCAGGACTTCTACGTCTCCGGGCAGGGCGTCCCCACCGGCACCGGGGAGGGGCTCCCCGGCCCCGCGGGGCTCATGGAGCGGCTCACCGAGATCACGGGCCACTACGACATGGACACGGTGTTCCTCTCGAACTCCGGGGCCGAGGCCGTCGAGAACGCGATCAAGATCAGCTACGACCACACCGGCGGCCGCTACGCCGTCACCTTCGAGGGGGCCTTCCACGGGCGGACGCTCGGCGCGCTCTCCCTGAACCGCTCGAAGGGTCGCTACCGTCGGACGTTCCCCGAGATCGCCGGCGTTCAGGACGTCCCGTTCTGCCGCGATCGGACCTGCGATCCGGGGACCTGCGAGTGCGGCTTCTTCGCCGGCGACACCTCGCAGCTCCGGCGGATGCTCGACCCGGAGCGGGGGTACGTCGACGCCGACGAACTCGCTTACCTGGTCCTCGAACCCCTCCAGGGCGAGGGGGGCTACCACGTTCCGAGCGACGCGTTCATGGCCGAACTGGCGGCGCTCGTCGACGAGCACGACCTCACGCTGGTCGCCGACGAGATCCAGTCGGGGCTGGGCCGGACCGGCGAGTGGTGGGCCGCCGACCACTACCCGATCGAACCGGACGTGATCGCCAGCGCGAAGGGGCTCCGGGTCGGCGCGACCGTCTCGCGGTCCGAGGTGTTCCCCGAGGAGAGGGGGCGGCTCTCCTCGACGTGGGGGGCCGGCGACGTGCTCGCGAGCGCCCAGGGGGCGCTGACCGTCGACGCCATCGAGGACTACGACCTGCGGGCTAACGCCGTGGAGCGCGGCCGGCAGTGCAGGGAGCGACTGACCGACGCCGACCCGGAGGGCGTCGTCGACGTCCGCGGTCTCGGGCTGATGCTGGGCGTCGAGTTCGAGACGAAGGCGCTGCGCGACGAGGTGATCGAGGCCGCGCTCGCCCGGGGACTGCTCACGCTCGGGTGCGGGCACAAGACGGTCCGCCTGCTCCCCCCGCTGGACGTCCGTGAGCGCGAGATCGACCTCGGCGTGGACCTGCTGCTCGCGGCCGCCGGGGACGCCCGGTCGGCGTGAGCGCTCCGACGCGCACAGTTAAGTCGGTCGCGCGTGTGTCTCTCTGGCATGGGTTCGTCGAGCGGAGAGTCCGTCGAGGTGCAGTTGAGCGAGTCCAACACCTTCCGGCTGGCGCCGGGGATGGACGGCGTCGCCTGCCCGAACTGCTTTCGCGACCAGTTGCTCCGCGAGGTGGTCCACGGCGGCGAGTGCACGGGCTGCGGGGCCGCCCTGGAGGTGACTCTGCGGGCGACGCCCGACTCCGACCCCGACTCGACGTAGGCGTCACCCCTCGCGGATCAGAACTGGTAGCGTCGGTCGCCGTTGTCCTGTGGCTCCGGCGCGCCGGTCATCTCGTCGTAGGTCATCCCGGAGAGGTACTCGTCGTAGGTGACGTCGTACCCCTGCCGGAGGTGGAAGTCGACGCGGCCGGTCTCGACGGCCGTCTGGAAGAGGACGTGGACGGCTCGCTGGACGAGGTCGTCGGTCGCGTCCGGTCCCAGCGCCGCCGTGAGGAAGGCGAGTTCGTTGCGCGTCTCCCGGTCGAGCGAGACGGCGACTTCCTCGCCGATGTCGCCGTAGGCCGACTGCACGTCCTCCGTCAGGTCATCGAGACTCATACCTCCCGGTACGGCGCCCCGGGGAAACGGGTTTCGCCCTCGGCGTAGGCGTCGTCGAAGAACGCCACCTCGTAGGCGACGGTCCGTTCGAACAGCCGCCGCACCGCCCGCTCGCGGCGCGGCGAGAGCTCCGGTCCCACGGCGTCGAGTTCCGACCGGAGGAACTCGACGACCGCCTCGAAGGCCTCGCCGCTGTGGAGGTCGATCCACTCCGCGAGGTAAAACCGGTCGGGGCGCTCCTCCGCCCGCGAGGCCCACGAGAGGTAGATCCACTCGGCGGGGACCAGCACCGCCAGCGTCTCGGCGTAGTCGCCCTCGGCGGCCGCCCGGCGCAGCAGGTCGTCGAACCCCACCGTCGTCGCCGTCAGCTCCGGGTCCTCGCGGTCGGCCTCGGGGACGTCCAAGGTCTCGAACGACCGCCGGAAGTAGTCGTCCTCGTCGGTGGTCACGGCCCCGAGGAAGCCGGCGAACTCGGCTTTGGCCGCCAGCGTCGGCGCCTGCGCGGCGGCGTGACCGATCACGCTCGCCAGCGTCCGGACGAACGCGTAGTCCTGAACGAGGTAGCGCCGGAAGACGGCGTCCTCGATCTCGCCGGCGAGCAGTTCCTCGGTAAAGCGGTGCTCGGTGGCCTCGGTCCAGGCGGGTTCGGCGCTCGCCCGCAGGTAGTCGGTGAACCGGTCGCGGTCGCCGTCGGCGAATCGGGTCACACCGGCCACCCCTCCGACCGGTAGGCGGCGTCCCAGAACATGTACTCGTAGCGCGAGGAGGTCACGAAGAGTTCCCGGAACCGCTCGCGGCGCTCCGGGCGGGCGTCGGCGGCGACCTCGTCCATCAGGTCGCGACACCAGTCGGCGAGTTCGGTGAACTCCTCGCCGGCGTAGGTGTCGATCCACTCGGCGTACCCCTCGTGGTCGGGGCGGCCCCGCTCGTCGAGGCGCCTGCCCGTCTCGTTGAACCCCCACATGCACGGGAGGAGCGCGGCGACAGTCTCGCCGAACCCCTCGTAGCCGGCCCGCACGAGGAAGTCGGTGTAGGCCCGGGTCGTCGGGTTGGGCTCGGTCGCCGCGAGTTCCGCCTCGCCGATCCCGAAGTCGTCGGCGTACGACCGGTGGAGATCCATCTCCGTGTTCAGCGTCTCGTCGAGCAGCGTCGCGAACGTACTCATCCGCTCCAGATCGGGGGCGTGCGCGGCGCCGAGCGCGAACACCCGCGAGTACTCGATCAGGTAGACGTAGTCCTGGCGGACCCACTCTCGGAAGCGCTCCTCCGCGAGGGTGCCGTCGCCGATCCCCTCGACCATCGGGTGGTCCATCGTCGCCGCCCAGATCGGTTCGGCGACCTCGCGCAACTCCTCGGTGAAGCTCATGGACGGGGGATGGACCGCCGGGGGCAAGAATCAGTCGGTCGTATCACCAGGTTATCACGCCCGCCGCGACCCCGGCCTATACGCCGACGTAGTCAGATAGCTCAGTCGGTTATGTCGATCGCTGACGTTCAGCGGTCGATCGCGCTGTCGACGACGCCGGCCGACGAGTTCTCGGAGCTGTCACGGAAGCGCCAGCGCGAGGTGTTCTTCCAGCTCCCGGAGCCGGTCCGACGGGCGGTCGTAGAGGACATGGATCGCGACCAGCTCCGCGGGTTCGTCCGCTGGCTCGACCCCGACGAGGGGACCGACGTCCTCGGGTACGCCGACGACCGGACCCGCGAGGCGGTCCTGGAGCGACTGGACGCGGACCGCCGCGAGCGCATCGAGTTCCTGCTCGGGTTCAGCCCGGAGAGCGCAGCCGGGATGATGCACCTCGACTACGTCACCGTCGGGCGCGACCGGAGCTTCGAGGAGGTGGCCCGGCGCGTCCGCCGCCACGAGGAGCGGACCGGCCGCCTCCCGGTCGTCTTCGTCACCAACGGCGACGAGCTGCTGGGCGAGCTGCCCGGGCAGACGCTGGCGATGACCGACCGGGCGTCGGCCGAACTCGTCGACTACGTCGAGGAGACGTCCGTCGTGGGCTACGACACGCCGGAAGACGGGGTGATCGACGTCTTCCGGGCGAACCCCGAGAGCTCCGTCGCCGTCCTCGACGACGACGGCACCCTCCTCGGTGTCATCCACGCCGAGGACCTCCTGCGGGTCGTCGAGGAGGAGGCCGGCGAGACGCTCTACGAGTTCACCGGCGTCCAGGAGGAGGAGAGCGTCCTCGACGGACCGCTCTCGAAGGTGCGCAACCGGTACAAGTGGCTGGTCATCAACCTCGGGACGGCGTTCCTGGCCGCCGGCACCGTGGGCGTCTTCGAGGACACGATCGCGGCGTTCACGCTGCTCGCGGTGTACATGCCTGTCGTCGCCGGCATGGGCGGGAACGCCGGCACGCAGTCGATGGCCGTCACGGTCCGCGGGCTGGCGTTCGGACAGATCTCGCTCGCGACCGGCGGGCGGGCGATCCTCAACGAGGTGATCGCCGGCGCCGCCAACGGCCTCATCACCGGCGTCCTCGTGGCGATCATCGCCTCCGTGTTCAACCAGAGCCCGCTGCTCGGTCTAGTGCTCGGCGTGTCAATGGTGTTGAACCTGGTCATCGCCGGCTTCTTCGGGACCGTCATCCCGCTGGCGCTGGACCGCATCGGGAAGGACCCGGCCACGTCGGCGACTATCTTCATCACGACCGCCACGGACGTCCTCGGGTTCTTCGTCTTCCTCGGGCTGGCGCAGGCGGTCCTCTGAGCGCTCCTCACGAGCGCGCGAGGTTCTTCCCGTCCGGAAACGCCACCCCTAAGCGCGCCTCGGTCGAACGGCGACCGATGACCGACGGGCCCCTCGACGGCGTCGACCTCGCGGCGGTCCGGACGGCGCTCGTGGAGTGGTACGAGGCCGGCCACCGCCCGTTCCCGTGGCGCGAAACCGACGATCCCTACCGGATCCTCGTCTCGGAGGTGATGAGCCAGCAGACCCAACTCGCCCGCGTCGAGACGGCCTACCGGGAGTTCGTCGAGCGGTGGCCGACCGCGGCCGATCTCGCGGCCGTCGACCGCGCGGACGTAGTCGGGTTCTGGACCGACCACTCGCTGGGGTACAACAACCGCGCGAAGTACCTCCACACCGCCGCCGGGCAGGTCCTCGAGGAGTACGACGGCGAGTTCCCCGAGACGCCCGGAGAGCTACAGGAGCTACAGGGCGTCGGACCGTACACCGCCAACGCCGTCGCCTCCTTCGCGTTCAACAGCGGCGAGGCGGTCGTGGACACGAACGTCAAGCGGGTGCTCTACCGCGCGTTGGACGTCCCGGACTCCGATCCGGAGTTCGAGCGGGTCGCGGGCGAACTCATGCCCGACGGCGAGTCCCGGGTGTGGAACAACGCCGTCATGGAACTGGGCGGGGTCGCCTGCCGGAAGACGCCCCGGTGTGACGCGGAGGGCTGCCCCTGGCGCGAGTGGTGTCGCGCCTACGAGACCGGCGACTTCACCGCGCCCGACGTGCCCGAACAGCCCGACTTCGAGGGGAGCCGCCGGCAGATGCGCGGCCGGGTGATCTCGACGCTGAAGGAGTACGACGAACTCGCGCTCGACGAGTTGGGGCCGCGGGTGCGGGTGGACTACGCGCCCGGCGGCGAGTACGGCCGGGAGTGGCTCCGGGGGCTGCTCTCGGATCTGACCGACGACGGACTGGTCGAAGTGGACGACCGGGAGGGCGAGGCGGTCGCTCAACTCAGGCGGTGACGGCCGGACCACTCCCCTCGAGTCCGTCGGAGCCGACGACGGCGACGGACGGGTCGACCGGCTGGCCTCATCCCGCAGATACATTAATATTTATGAGGAATCATAAGAAAATTCGACAAAAGTATATACGGCAGCTGGGTGATTGCACAGTCGTAACCATAATGGATGATACCAGTCAGGATCCACAGGCGCTGATCGAGCGGGTGACGGACCACCTCTCGCGGCGGCGCTTCCTTTCGAGTACCGCGGCGGCTGGCGGCGCGCTCGCGCTCGGTGCGGGCAACGCCGCGGCCGCCCAGAGCGACGACGAATCGGAAGACGACGAGGCGGTCACGGACGTCGACATCCTCAACTTCGCGCTGTTGCTGGAGAAGCTAGAGGCCGAATTCTACACCGAGGCCCTCGAGGAGTTCGACGAGTTGCCCGACTTCGAGCGCCCGGGGACGCCGGGCGGCGAGGCCTTCGAGGCGCCGCCGCTGCAGTACGGCACCTACGGCTACCTCGAGCGGATCCGCGACCACGAGCGGGCCCACGTCGAAACGCTCACCGACGCCATCGAGGCGACGGGGAGCGACCCGATCACCGGCCTCGAGTTCGAGTTCCCCTACGAGACGCCCGCGGAGTTCGTCGGGATCGGTGTTACCCTCGAGAACACCGGTGTCGCCGCCTACGCCGGCGCCGCGCCCGCGATCGAGGACGAAGACCTGTTGAAGGCGGCGCTGTCGATCCACAGCGTCGAGGCGCGTCACGCGGCGTATCTCGGCGTCCTCGACGAGCGCCTCCCGTACCCCAACGGTGCCTTCGACCCCGCGAAGTCGATGGCGGAGGTCGAGCGGGCCGTCGCGCCGTTCGTCGTCGGGATGGACGACGGCGACGGTGAAGCGAAGCGGTTCCGCGCCGACCTCGCCGGCGAGAACGAGGTACCCCCGGTCGATACCGCCGCCGCGGGAGAGAGCACGCTCGAGTTCTCGACACACGACGACGATCCCCACGTCCACTACACGCTCCACGTCAGCGACATCGAGGACGTAACGCAGGCGCACATCCACGTCGGCGGTCGCGACGAGAACGGCCCCGTCGTCGCCTTCCTGTTCGGGAAGAAGGACGGCGGCGAGTTCGTCGGTCCGCTCGACGAGGGCGTGGACGTGAGCGGGAGCGAGCGCCTCGTCGAAGGGGCCGTCCGCGCCGACGACCTCGTCGGACCGCTCGAAGGCGAGGACCTCGACGCGCTCCTCGAAGCGATGCGCGCGGAGAACGCGTACGTCAACGTCCACACGACCGAGCACCCCCCCGGCGAGATCAGGGGCCAGACCGTCCCGGAGCAGTCGACCGAATAGCGCCGGACCCGACCGGAAGCGCCGGTCCGCGCGCGACGCTCGACCGACGCGGCGCAGCGACTGCGCTCGACGACTCTCCTTCTCGCGACGCCGGAACGCATCGGACGTCGCCGCTCGCCGCACGGACGCTTCGACTCCCGTCCCCGCCGCCGATCGATCGACGGTAGGGTTTTTTTAGCACACTCCCCGTGGGCCGCGCATGGACGACGTCCGCGTCGCCGCCGTCTGTGGCAGCCTCCGGGACGACAGCTACACCCGACTGGCCCTGGAGCGCGCGCTCGGCTGCGCCGACGACCTCGGCGCCGAGACCGACCTGATCGACCTCCGCGACCTCGACCTGCCGGTCTTCGACCCCGACCGCGAGGGCGTCCCCGCGGCCGAAGACATGACCGAACGGCTCCGGACCGCCGACAGCGTCCTGCTAGGGTCGCCGGTCTACCACGGGTCGTACACCTCGGCGCTGAAAAACGCGCTCGACTACTCGGGGTTCGACGAGTTCGAGAACACGACCGTCGGCCTGCTGGCCGTCGCCGGCGGAGCGTTCCCGACGGGGCCGCTCGACCACCTGCGGCTCGTCTGCCGGGCGCTCAACGCCTGGGTGATCCCCCACCAGGCGGCGGTCCCGCAGGCCCGCACCGAGTTCGAGGACGGCCGGATCACCGACGAGTCGCTGGCCGAACGGATCGACGTCCTCGGGCGACGGGCCGTCGAGTACGCCAACATCGAACCCGACCCCCGGACGGTCGAGGCCCTCGAGAACAAGGGCGCCGGCGACTAGTCCACCCGCCGCTCGGCGAGGACCGTCCGGCGCTCCTCGGCGTCGGCGACGACGCGCAGCGTCCGCCCCCGGAGTTCCCGGGCGTCGAAGTCGAGCGCGTCGCCGCGCTCGACCGGTGCCTCGAACTGGGCGCTCGTCGGAGTCCCGTCCACGGTGACCGTCAGCGACCGGGCCTCGCTCCCGCCGTAGACGATCCGGAGGCGCTCCCGGAGCCGTTCGACTGAGACGTCGGCCACGCTCCCGGACCCGTCGGTCGTCGATCCGGCAGGCTTGCTGAGCCCTCCGGCCGACATCGCCGTCCGACCGAGCAGGACCGTGGCGACGAACTGCCGTCGTCCCAGTCGCATCTATACTCTACACGGAGTAATTAACGAAAGCTTAAATGTGTGTCGGCTGCGGATCCCGGAACTCTCATGGCCGGTCCGCGCGTGTCTGCGGGCGTGACACAGTGGGTCGAGAGCCCCGAGGGTGGCCGCGCCCGGGGGCCGTCGGGACTGGTTCGCGCGTGGGCGGAAGTGCTCGTCCGGCCGCGGCGGTTCTTCCGCAACGGGATCGCGCCGGGCGACCAGGCCCCCGGGCTGGCCTTCGGCGTTGCCGTGGCGCTCTGTCATGCCGTCGTCCGGATCGGGGTCGCGCCCGGTGCGGTCCCGACGATCGGCGGGCGGCCGCTGACCAGCCTCTTGATGGCGCTGCTCGCAGTCGTGCTCGTGATCGCGCCGCTGGCCCTCCACCTCGCGGCGGCGCTCCAGACGGTGGTGCTGATCGCGCTGTCGGCGGCGGGCGTCGCCGGCGAGCGCGCGGGCGTCAGCGAGACGGTCCAGGTGGTCGCCTACGCGGCCGCGCCGTGCGCGCTCTCGGGGGCCCCGATCCCCGTCGTCGTCTTTCCCGCCGCGGTCTACGGCTTCCTCCTGCTCGCGGTCGGGATCAGGACCGTTCACGACCTCTCGCTGCCGCGGGCGCT
>PXRR01000005.1:45669-97341 GCA_003021975.1 Halobacteriales archaeon QS_5_70_17
GGTCCGCTCGGGCCGGCGCTGCCCGCGCTCGCGTAGACGATTTCGACAACCGTTTCAACCACGACAGTTAGCAACGACTAATGGGTAGCTGTATCATCTGCGGCGCCTCGACCGAGGGCCGCATCTGTCAGAGTCACGAGGAGGACGTCGTCTTCGAATTCCGCGGAACGAGAGCCGAACAGCTCACTCCCGGCCGGTTCTACCGGGGGACCGTCGACGGATACGCCGACTTCGGCGTGTTCATCGACATCGGCGACCACGTCACCGGTCTCCTCCACCGGAGCGAACTCGACCGCCGGCTGGAGAGCCTGACCTGGGAACCGGGCGACGCCGTCTACGTCCAAGTCAAGAACGTCCGGGACAACGGGAACATCGACCTCGGCTGGTCGATCCGCCAGTCCGACACCGAGTTCCGCGGCACGCTCGTCGACGACCCCGAGAGCAACGAGGGCACCTTCCTGCCCGAGGGCGAATCCGCTGACCCGTCGGACGCCGAGTCCGGGACCGCCCCCGACACGGACGGGAGATCGTCGTCGGACGCCGATACCGGCACCGACGGCGCATCCGGGACAGAGACCGAAAGCGAGGACGACGCTCCGGCCGCCGAACCCCGGCCCGGGTCCGAGAGCGGCCCCACCCCCGACGAGGAGGTCGCTGACGCCTCGCCGGACGCCGCGGTCG
Source organism: Halobacteriales archaeon QS_5_70_17 (assembly GCA_003021975.1). GTDB lineage: Archaea > Halobacteriota > Halobacteria > Halobacteriales > Haloarculaceae > Halomarina. The sequence continues at coordinate 46,351 of PXRR01000005.1, forward strand.
TCCAGCAGGAGCCCCCGGCGGAGAGTGAAGGTGACGCGGACGCCGAGTCCGGCGACGAGGCGGCGGAGCCGGAGACGGAGATCGACACCGAGACCAGGGCCGAGATCGACGCGCTCGAGGACGCCGTCGGCGAGACCGTCCGGCTGGAGGGCCGGATCGTGAGCATCCGCCAGACCTCCGGCCCGACCGTGTTCGAACTCCGCGACGAGTCCGGAACCGTCGACTGCGCGGCCTTCGAGGAGGCCGGCGTGCGGGCGTACCCCGAGGTCGAGATCGGGGACCTCGTCCGACTGGAGGGCGAGATCCGCCGCCGGCGGGGCGAACTGCAGGTCGAGACCGAGGCGCTGGTCGCCCTCGACGACGAGGCCGCGGAGACGGTCACCGGCCGGATGGACGACGCCATGGAGGCGCGGGCGCGCCCGGCGGAACTGGAGCCCCTGGCCGACGATCCGGCCGTCGAGGCGACCCGGGAGGAGGTCAGGGACGCGGCGACGGCGATCCGCCGGGCGGTCATCGAGGCCCGACCGATCGTCGTCCGCCACGACGCCAGCGTGGACGGCTACCTCGCGGGCGCGGCCATCGAGCGCGCCGCCCTCCCGCTGGTCGAGGAGGAGCACACCGACGCCGAAGCCGGCTACCACTACTTCGATCGCCGACCGCTGGAGGACGGGGTCTACGACATGGACGACGCGACCAAGGACACCACGTCCATGCTGTCGAACCGCGACCGTCACGACGAGAAGCTCCCGCTGGTCGTCTTCGCCGCCACCGGTTCCACCCGCGACTCCCTCGACGGGTTCGGTCTGCTGTCGGTCTACGGCGCCGACCGGGTCGTCGTCGACGTCGGCGAGGCCGACGGCGCGGTCACCGACGCCGTCGACGCCGTCGTCAATCCGTCGCTGGCGGGCGTCGACGCCGACGATGACACGAGCGCGACGGCGCTGGCGACGTCGGTCGCCCGCCACGTCAACGACGGCGTGAGCGACGACCTCCGGCACCTCCCGGCGGTGAGCTTCTGGGAGGACGTCCCCGAGAGCTACGCCGAGTTGGCCGACGAGGCCGGCTACGACGACGGGAGCCTGGATCGGATCCGCGAGGCCGTCGCGCTGGAGGCGTATTACCAGTCCTACGAGGACAAGCGGGAACTCGTCACCGACCTCGTCTTCGAGCGCTCCGAGGGCCTGGTCGAGCAGATCAGCGAGCAGTTCCGCGGGAAACTCGACAGCGAGATCGAGACCGCCGAGGCCAACCTCGAGGAGCGCGCGGAGGGCGGCGTCGCCTTCGCCGTCCTCGACACCGAGTCGTTCACCCACCGCTTCGACTTCCCGCCGACGGGCCTGCTGCTCGACGAGGTCCACCGGCGCAACCGCGACGGGGCGTTCGTCACCCTCGGCGTGGACACCGACGAACTCTACGTCCGCTCGACGTTCGACCTGGACGTCCGCGCAGTCGCCGAGCGGGTCGCGGAGGACGTCGACAACGCCGGCGTCGCCGCCCGCGGCGGCCGCGACCGCATCGAGTTCGTCGCCGGCGAACGCGAGTCGGTCGTCGACAGCGTCGTCGACGCCGTCGCCGACCTCGCCTGAGACGCGGGCGCGCCGCGGGGCTGTCCGGGCTGCCTCCGCTCTCGCACCGTCGTCTACCGTTCGTCTACCGCGCCGAGCGCAGGCGCGCGACGGATGGGACCCGAGAGCCGTCCCGAACCGCGGCGACGCTCCGGCCGAATCCGCAGGCTCTTTGCTCCGCGCGCCCGACTCCCGACGAGCGATGAGCACGGGCGCCGAGACCGACTTCGAGCACGACTTCGAGAGCGAGGCCGACGCCGAGGCCTTCGAGCGCGTCTGCCAGGCGCTGATCGACCGGATCCTCGCCGGCGAGGTCGACGCCGACGACCTCGAGGGCGCCAAACTCGACGTCTGCTCGGAGCACTCCGCGCCGAAGGTGCCCAAGAACTCCGAACTGCTGGACTACGCCGGCCAGACCGGGGGCGCCGACCTCCGCGAGCGCCTCGAGCCGGTGCTCCGGCGCAAGCCGGTCCGGACCGCCTCGGGGGTCTCGCCGGTCGCGGTGATGACCTCGCCGCACACCTGCCCTCACGGAAAGTGCCTCTACTGCCCCGGCGGCCCGGCCAGCGAGTTTTCCTCCTCGCAGTCGTACACCGGCCACGAGCCGGCGGCCGCTCGCGGCGTACAGAACGACTACGACCCCTACGGGCAGGTGACCCTGCGCCTCGAACAGCTCCGCGAGATCGGCCACCCCGTCGACAAGGTGGAGCTGATCCTCATGGGCGGGACGATGACCGCCCGGAGCCACGACTACCAGGAGCACTTCGTCAAGCGGTGTCTCGAGGCGCTGAACGGCTACGACGTCACCAAGGACCCCGAACCCGCCGAGGACGAGAGCTTCGCGCAGGACCCCGAGGACTACGAGTTCAGCTACCTCGAGGACGTGATCGCGGAAAACGAGACCGCCGACGTCCGCAACATCGGCACCACCTTCGAGACCAAGCCCGACTGGTGCGACCCCGAGCAGATCGACCGGATGCTCTCGCTGGGCGGGACGAAGGTCGAACTCGGCGTCCAGACCACCTACGAGCGGATCAACCGGGAGATGCACCGCGGTCACGGCATCCAGGCGTCGATCGACGCCAACCGCCGGCTCCGCGACGCCGGGTTCAAGGTCGGGTTCCACATGATGCCCGGTCAGCCGGGCATGTCCCGGGAGATGTGCCTGCAGGACTTCCGGGAGCTGTTCGAGAACGCCGACTGGCGGCCGGATTACCTCAAGATCTACCCGACGCTGGTCGTCCGGGGCACCCGGACCTACGACATGTGGCGACGCGGGGAGTACGAGCCCCTCACCAACGAGGCCGCGGCGGAGCTGGTCGCCGAGGTGAAGTCGATGATCCCGAAGTACACCCGCCTCCAGCGCGTCCAGCGGGACATCCCCGCGGACTTCATCGACGCCGGCGTCTGGAAGTCCAACCTCCGGCAGTTGGCCCGCCAGCGGATGGACGAGCACGGCTGGACCTGCGACTGCATCCGCTGTCGCGAGGTCGGGATGAACGACGACGACCCCGAGCGCGTCGAACTGGACGTCCTCGAGTACGAGGCCGGCGGCGGCACCGAGCAGTTCGTCAGCTTCGAGGACCCCGAGAAGGACCTGCTGATCGGGTTCTGCCGACTGCGGTTCCCGGACGACCCCGTCCGGCGGGAACTCGAGAACGCCGCCATCGTCCGCGAACTCCACGTCTACGGCAACGAGGTCGGCGTCGGCCTGGACTCCGAGACCGACGGCGACTTCCAGCACCGGGGGTACGGCCGGCGGCTGCTCGAGGAGGCCGAGCGTCGCGCCCGCGCGGCCGGCTTCGACAAGCTGAGCGTCATCTCGGGGATCGGCGTCCGGCAGTACTACCGGGAGAAGCTCGGCTACTATCAGGACGGGCCGTACGTCAGCACGCGGCTCTGACGCCACGCGGTTCCGGTTCTCTACGCCCTCCGGAAGATCCGGCCGACCGGACGCTCGGAAGCGCCGCCTCCCGACCTCGACCCGACTCTGTTCAGCGATCTCACGACATGAGACGGCGCTAGACAGTCCCTAGATCGCTGAGATAGCCTTATACTGTTCCACCGCTAAATGGACCCAACTAGCCGTGACGCGATCAGAGATAGACGCCGAGCGCGTGAGCGGACTGACGGACGTCGTCGGCCGGCGATGGCCCGACAGCTCCTGATCGACGACATCGAGGACGTCGCACTCGACCGCCGCGACGGGCTCGAGACTCCGGTCTGCTGGCTCCTCGCGACCCGGAACTCCGCCGCGGCGGTGCTGCGCTCGGTGTACGACTCCTTCGAGTACTCGGACGCGCCGTACTGCCGGGAGCTCCGGACGCTGGAGCGCGACGCGGCGATCGACCGCCTGGGCGACAGGCCCTCGGACTCGGGGTCCGATCCGGCGGGCGCGTGACCGCCGCCGGAGTCAGCTCACTTCGACTCGACGGTCCGACTCAGCTCCCCCGGCGGTCGGCGCGGCGGTCCTGTTCGCCGCCGCGGTCGACGCGGCTCGACCGGTCGCGCCGGGCCACACCGACGCCGACGTAACCGAGCGCGAGCGCGCTCGCCACCCCCGCGGCCAGCAGGAGCAGCGCCAGTATCCCCGTCCCGTCACGGGTCGCGTCGGCGGCCGTCCAGGCGACCACCACGCCTCCGACCGACAGGTAGCCGGCGCCCACGAACCGGAACCAGGGGAGCCTCCGACCGGCGATGTCGACCGTGCCGGCGGCGCCGCCGAGCAGGAAGAGCAGTCCCGCGGCCGTCAACAGGAGGTAGCCGGGGAGGTACCGCGGTCGAAGCGCGATGCCCCCGGAGACGACGACGGTCAGCTGCGCGACTGCGATGAGCGCCGTCCCGAAGGCCAGCGACCAGCGCCGATACACGCTCCCGACAACGACCCCCTCCGAGTAAAGTGGTCCGGCTCCACCGCCTCGGCTATCCGACCCCCCGGTCGCGGTCGCCGGCCGGGGGGCTTTACCGCCCGGCCGGGTAGGTCCGGTGTGCAGCGGCTCCGCCTCGACACCGCCTGGCTCGAACTGGGCTGGTTCGAACCGCTCGTCGTCAACGCCTACGTCCACGAGGGCGGGGACGGCGTCACGCTCGTCGACACCGGGATGCCGTACAACCGGCGGCCGCTCGCCGCCGAACTGCGCGCGGCCGGCTACGAACCGGCCGACGTCGACCGGGTCCTGTTGACCCACTACGACCTCGATCACGTCGGCGGCGTCGCTCGGTTCGACTGTCCCGTCTACCTCGGGGCCTCCGACGTCGCGCTGGTCCGGGGGGACGCGGCGCCGCCGCTCTCGCACCCGAAGGGGCTCTTCCACCGGGTCGCCCGCCGCGCGGTCGACCTCGGCGGGTGCGTCCTCCGGGCGGTCGAGGACGGCGACCGGATCGGAGGGTTCGCCGCCCACCACACGCCGGGACACAACCCGGGGCACGTCGCGTACGTCCACGGCGACGGCGTCGCGTTCGTCGGCGACCTCCTCTGGGAAACCGACGGCGAACTAACCCTCCCGTTCTGGGGGGACACCTACGACGGCCGGGTCCTGCGGCGCAGCGTCCGCCGCCTCGCCGACCGGGCCGGCGACGTCGAGGCGGTCTGTCCCGGCCACGGCGTCCCGTTCGTCCGGCGCGGCGGCGAGCGCCTCCGCGCGCTGGCCGACGGACTGGCGCGGGGAGACGCGTAGCCCGCCGTTCAGCGGGCCGACCGCGGTGGGGATTTTTGCCGGCCGCGCCCCTGTCCCCCGTATGGACGTTGCCATCATCGGCGCGGGCGCCGCCGGCGCGGCCGCGGCGTACGCTCTGCGCGAGGCCCCGGCGGACGTGACGGTCTTCGAGAAGTCCCGGGGGGTCTGCGGGCGGGCGGCCACCCGCCGGAAGAACGGCTGTCGCTACGACCACGGGGCCAACTACGTCAAGAGCGACGACGAGCGGATCGCGCGGCTCCTCACCGAGGAACTCGACGCTGACGGGCTGGTCGACGTCGCTGAGCCGGTCTACGCCTTCGACGCCGACGGCGAGATCAGGGAGGGCCGGGACGACGACGCGCGCAAGTGGAGCTACGAGGCCGGGATCACGCAGGTCGCAAAGCGGCTCTTCGCCCGGACGGACGCGACGGTCCGCCTAGAGACCCGGGTGGACGAGTGCTCGCGGGCCGGCGACGGCTGGCGGCTGACCGCCGGCGGCGCGACCCTCGGAGACGGAGGGGGAGACGACTTCGACGCCGTCGTGCTCACGCCGCCGGCCCCCCAGACGGCCGACCTGCTGGGCGGGGCCGATCCCGACGACCGCCGGGCGGCGCTCCGCGAGGCGGTCGCCGGGGTCGACTACCGGTCGGTGGTCACGGCGGTCCTCCACTACCCCTTCGAACTGGACTACCCGTGGTACGCGCTGGTGAACCCGGACAAGGACCACGAGGTCGGCTGGCTCTCCCGCGAGGAACTGAAGCCCGGGCACGTCCCCGACGGGGAGTCGCTGCTGATCGCCCAGATGGGCCAGTCGTGGTCGGCGGCCCGGATCGACGACGACCCGGCGGCCCTCGCCGAGGCGGCGGTCGAACACGTCACCGGCCTGCTGGAGGACCCGCGGTTGGCCGACCCCGACTGGACCGACCACCAGCGGTGGCGGTACGCGCTGCCCGCCGGGAACGGCGAGAGCGAGGGGGCGGGGCTGGCCGCGGACGGAAGTGTCAGAGAGCGCTGCGAACGCGCGGGGCTGTACGTCGCGGGCGACTGGGTCGTCGGCGAGGGGCGGGTGCACGCGGCGCTGCACAGCGGACTCGACGTCGGCGGTCGGATCGCCGGGACCGCCGCCGAGGAGTGACCGACGGGCGGCCGCCCGACTGGCCGGTGGACCACCCGAAGGGGCAGTCTCTATCGTCCCGTCGCGGGGTGGTCCGGCGGACGCGCTACGCGGTAGCTCCGCTGCCCTCGGCCGTAAAACAGGAAGAGAGAGTGCGACCGGCGGCGTCGCGCTTACAGGCGCTCGAGGTTCGTCGCGCGCGGGCCCTTCTCGGCCTGCTCGATGTCGAATTCGACCTCCTGGCCCTCTTCGAGGTCGGGACCGCCGACGTCCTCCATGTGGAAGAACACGTCCTCGTCCGCCTCGTCCGTCTCGATGAAACCGTAACCGCCGGTGTCGTTGAAGAAGTCAACCTTACCTTTCGCCATTATCAACGGTAATTCGTACTCCCCACGGATAACCTTTCCGTGATCGGCCCGCGCTGGGATCGAATCCCACGCACGGCGACCGGGGACTGTCGGACCGGTCGCGCTGCCGCGCGACCGCGCGAGCGGTCGAAACGACACGCCTTTTCGGGTTCCCCCGCCCACTGGAGGCATGGACAGGAAACGGGAACTGACGAGCGTCGACTGCGCCGCCCTCGTCCGGGAACTCGGGACCTACGAGGGGGCGAAGGTCGACAAGGCCTACCTCTACGACGAGGACCTCCTCCGCCTGAAGCTTCGGGACTTCGAGCGGGGGCGCCTGGAACTGCTCGTGGAGGTCGGCGACCCCAAGCGCGCTCACCTCTCGGCCCCCGAGCGGGTGCCCGACGCCCCCGGGCGGCCGCCGGACTTCGCGATGATGCTCAGGAACCGCATCTCCGGGGCGGACTTCGCCGGCGTCGAGCAGTTCGAGTTCGACCGCATCCTCACCTTCCGCTTCGAGCGCGAGGACGGCGACACGGAGATCGTCGCGGAGTTGTTCGGCGACGGCAACGTCGCCGTCCTCGACGAGAACCGCGAGGTGCTGGGATCGCTGGAGACGGTCCGCCTGAAGTCCCGGACCGTCGCGCCGGGCGCCGTCTACGAGTACCCCTCTTCGCGGTTCAACCCCCTCCGGGTCGACCGCGAGGCCTTCGACGCCCGGATGGACGAGTCGGACACCGACGTCGTGCGCACGCTGGCGACCCAGCTCAACTTCGGGGGACTGTGGGCCGAGGAGCTGTGTACCCGCGCCGGCGTCGAGAAGACCCTCGACATCTCCGAGGCCGGCGACGACGAGTACGCCGCCCTCTACGACGCGATCGACCGCCTGCGGACCGTCCTCCGGTCGGGGGAGTTCGACCCGCGGATCTACTACGAAGAGGGCGAGGGGGACGGGGACGACGAGATCCCGGTCGACGTGGCGCCGGTCCCCCTCGAGGAGCGCGAGGGGCTCCCCTCGGAGGTCTTCGAGGCGTTCAACGACGCGCTCGACGAGTACTTCCACGAGTTCGAGGCCGGCGAGGAGACCGAGGGGGGCGGCGGCCGCGATCGCCCCGACTTCGAGTCGGAGATCGCCAAGTACGAGCGCATCATCGAGCAACAGCGCGGCGCTATCGAGGACTTCGAGGAGGACGCGGCCGCCGAGCGCGAGCGCGCGGAACTGCTCTACGGCCGCTACGACCTCGTCGACGACGTGATCTCCGCGGTCCGGGAGGCCCGCGAGGCCGACACCCCCTGGGAGGAGATCGAGCAGCGCTTCGAGGAGGGCCGGGAGCGGGGCATCCCCGAAGCCGAGGCGGTGACCGGCGTCGACCCCTCCGAGGGGACGGTCGCCTTGGAGATCGACGGCACGCGCGTGAGCGTCGATCCATCGATGGGCGTCGAGAAGAACGCCGATCGCCGCTACAAGGAGGCGAAGCGCATCGAGGAGAAGAAGGCGGGCGCCGAGGAGGCCATCGCGGACACCCGCGAGCAACTCGAGGACGCGGAGCGCCGCAGAGAGGAGTGGAGCGCCGACGACGCGGAGGAACCCGAGGAGGACGACGACGGGCAGAGCGAGGACGTCGACTGGCTCTCCCGGTCGTCGGTCCCCGTCCGCCGCGACGAGCAGTGGTACGAGCGGTTCCGGTGGTTCCACACGAGCGACGGCTTCCTGGTCATCGGCGGGCGCAACGCCGACCAGAACGAGGAGGTCGTCAAGAAGTACATGGAGCGGGGCGACCGCTTCTTCCACACGCAGGCCCACGGCGCCCCCGCGACGGTGCTGAAGGCGACGGGTCCGAGCGAGGCCGCCCGGGACGTCGACATCCCCGAGCGGTCCCGCGAGGAGGCCGCGCAGTTCGCCGTCTCGTACTCGTCGGTCTGGAAGGAGGGGCACTTCTCGGGTGACGTCTACGAGGTGGCTCCCGACCAGGTGTCGAAGACCCCCGAGAGCGGTGAGTACGTCGAGAAGGGGTCGTTCGTGGTCCGGGGGGACCGGACCTACTACCGGGACACGCCGGTCGGCTGTGCGGTGGGGATCGCCGTCGAACCGCAGTCGCAGGTGATCGGCGGTCCGCCGAGCGCGATCGAGCCCCGCGCGGTCACCCCGATCCGGGTCGAACCGGGCCAGTACGCCCAGAACGACATGGCGAAGATGCTCTACCGGGAGTTCCGCGAGCGCTTCGCCGACGAGTCGTTCGTCCGGAAGGTCGCGAGCGCCGACCGCGTCCAGGAGTTCCTCCCCACCGGGGGGAGCCGGATCGTCGAGGAGTAGCGCGAGCGACCGAATCCTCTTGCCTCCCTGGTGCTTGAATCCAACTTAGGACGTTCGACTCCGTGCTACTCCCGACCGACGGCAGCGAGGTGGCGGAGGCCGCGGCCCCCTACGCCGCCAGGATCGCGGCCACGTTCGACGCGACGCTGTACGCGATATACGTCGTGGACGTCGACGCGGTGAGCCCGTCGCTGGGCGCCGAGCGGCTCGACCGGCTCGAGACGGGTCGCTTCTCCGAAATGACCGAGGTTCACGAGCGAGCGGCCGGCTCCATCGACCCGGTGCGGGACGTCGCGGCGGCGGAGGGGCTGGCGATCGAACCGGTGATCGAGGTCGGCGTCCCCCACAGGGCCATCGTCGAGTTCGCCGAATCGGAGGACGTCGACCTGATCGCGATGACCTCCCACGGCCGCGGCGGCGTCAGGCGCACGCTGCTGGGCAGCGTCACCGAACGCGTCGCTCGGAGCACGCGGGCGCCCGTGCTCGTGGTCGACGCCGACGGCGAACCGATCGACGCCGGCGTCGCCAGCGCCGGCCGGGAGCCGGTCTGAGCCGACAGAGCCGCGGTCGACTTATCATCGGTCGCCTCCTTGTGGTAGTATGGCGTACCGATTCGTCCGCGCCGACCCGATACGGGATCGGCTCCCGGAACTGCGCGACCGCCTCGACAGCGGCGAGATCGCGGAGCCGGAACCGTTCGGCCGGGCGACGACGGAGGCCCTGGGGAACGCCCGTTCGATCCGGACGTCCGCGAGGCTGTCTGGGTCGAGGAGGACTACTGCACGCCCCCGCTGGCCATGGAGTGTGGGGAGGTCCTCGACGACTACTTCGATCCGATCCGCGTCGTCACAGAAGACGTCGACGAGGCACCGAGTCCCGACCGAGGCGTAGTCCGGAGTCCGCAGCCCACTAGAACTACCAGCGAACGCGGGACCGCGAGGCGGGGACAGGAGTCGGTGGGTCACCGTGATCCGCCGCGCGGTGGACTGCTGACGCGACCGCGCGCCGAGTCGGCGCGCGTCAGAACTCGTCGACGACGGGGATGCCGGCCGTCTCGAAGTCGGTCATCGCGGCGAGTTTCTCGGAGACGTCCTCGAGTCCGACCGTCTCGCTGACGACTGCGCTGGGGTCGAGTTTCCCCGTCGAGACCATCCGGAAGATCTCGTCGTAGCGGGTCGGGGGCATCCCGAGGGAGGCGATGAACTCGACCTCCTGCATGACCATCGCGTCGGTCGGCAGCGAGACCATCCCCTCCTCCTCCTCGGTGGTCAGGCCGATCTGGACGTGCTGGCCGCGGGTGCCGAGGCTCCCCACCGAGTTCTGGCAGGTCGTCGCGATGCCGAGCGCGTCCACCGAGACGTCGGCGCCACCGCCGGCGAGGGACTTGACCGCCTCGGGGACGTCGTCGCTCTCGCTCGCGTTGACCGTCTCGACGGCGCCGAGGTTCTCCGCGCGGTCGAGTTTCTCCTCCGTGAGGTCGACCGCGATGACGTTCGCGCCCAGCGCGTCCCCGATGTGGACCGCCGAGAGGCCGACGCCGCCGCAGCCGTGGACCGCGAGCCAGTCGCCGGCCCCGACGTCGGCGCGGTGGGCCAGCCCGTGGAACGACGTCATGAACCGACAGCCCAGCCCCGCCATGTCGACCGACGAGACGCCGTCGGGGAGCGCGACGAGGTTGTGGTCGGCCGCGGGGACGTGGACCTCCTCGGCGAACGCCCCGGGGGCCGGCTCGACGAACCCCAGCGGCATGACGTTCTCGCAGGTGTTGCCGTGGCCCCGGCGACACTGCATGCAGGTGCCGTCGCCGAGGTTGAAGGGAATGGCGACGTGGTCGCCCTCGCTGAACTGCGTGACGTTCTCGCCGACGGCGACGATCCGCCCGGCCGGTTCGTGGCCGAGGATCTGTCCCTCGGGGGTCTCGAGGCCGAGCCACCCCCAGTCGCCCTGCCAGCCGTGCCAGTCGGACCGGCAGATCCCGCAGGCCTCGACCTCGATGACGGCACCGTCGGGGGTCACTTCGGGTTCGTCAACCTCCTCGATCTCCAGCGGCTCTCCGTGTTCTTTCAGCACTGCTGCGCGCATGACACGTGGTAGTAGGCCGCACGTACCATAGTTCTACCCCCGACCGCACGACACCGATCGGTCGGCGCCGGTTCGCGCCTCCCGGGTCGCGGCCCGGGCCGCCGACCGCCACGGTTAGGCCCCTCCCCGACCACGGACCGAACGAACCGATGGCCCGGAACCTCGTCGATCGCGACCGCCTCCGCGCCGGCGTCGTCGAGTGTCCGCTCTGCGGTCGCCAGCTCGCCGCCCCGACCGACCACCTGCTGACCTACGGGGCCGTCGACCGGATCACCGTCGAGAACGCCGACGCCATCGAGTGTCCCGTCTGCTCGGGCGTGACGTTCATCGAGGACGAGGACGGGACGGGCTGAGGGGCGGCGCCGGTTCGCCGGCGTCCGCGCATAGCAGGGCACTTACGCCCCCGGCACCCACGCTCGCCCATGCGAATCGTCGACCGGCAGCGCGTCGAGGAGGGGGGCGAGCGGATCACCGTCGTCCCGGAGAGCCTCGACGACCTCTGGCACCTGAACTACGTCATCGAACCCGGCGACCGGGTCGGCGGAGACACCCACCGCCGGGTGCGCCGCGACGACGAGGACCTGCGGGACACCGGCGGCGAGCGCGAGCACATGTACGCCACCCTCGAGGTCGAGGAGACGGAGTTCGCCCGCTTCGCCAACCGGCTGCGCGTCTCGGGGGTCATCGAGGACTGCTCCCGGGAGGACCAGGTCGGCTTCCACCACACGCTCAACGTCGAGGGCAACGAGGAGATCGAGATCACGAAGCGCTGGAAGCCCGACCAGCTCGAGCGACTCCGGGAGGCCGTGGAGGCGACCGAGAACCCCGACGTCGCCGTCGTCACCGTCGAGGAGGCCGCCGCCTACGTCCACGACGTCGCCCAGTACGGCGCCGAGGAGCGAACGTCGCTGACCGGACCGACCGGAAAAGGCGAGTACGCCCGCTCGCGGTCGGAGCTGTTCGCCGACCTGACCGACGTGCTGCGGACGCTCGACGTCGACGCCGTCATCCTCGCCGGACCGGGGTTCACCAAGCGGGACGCCTACGACTACATCGAGGAGAACGCGCCCGAGGTCGCCGAGAAGATCACGGTCGTCGACACCAGCGCCGTCGGCGACCGGGGGGTCCACGAGGTGCTCAAGCGCGGCGCGGTCGAGGAGATCCAGACCGAGACGCGCATCGCCCGCGAGGCGGAGCTGATCGACGAGCTGACCCGCGCCATCGCCGAGGGCGGCGAGGCCGCATACGGCGTCGACGACGTCCGGGAGGCCGTCGAGTACGGCGCCGTCGAGACGCTGCTGATCGTCGACGAGCGCCTCCGCCGGGAGCGGGCCGACGAGGGCGACTGGGAGGTCGACGTCGACGACCTGCTCGAGAGCGTCGACCAGAAGGGCGGGGACGTCGTCGTCTTCTCCCACGAGTTCGACCCGGGCCAGCAGCTCTCGAACCTCGGCGGCATCGCGGCGATCCTCCGGTACCGCCTGCAGTAACCGTCGAGCCGGACGGTCGGGGCGGACCCGCCCGGCGCGTCGGTCGCCGAACCGACGTCAGTCCCCGACGTCGACGGTCAGGCCGTCCCGCGCGAACCGGACCTCGCCGTCGTACTCACTCTCGATCGAGTCGAGCATCCCCCGGTGGTTGCCGTCGGTGTGGGGGTAGAGGTGCGTGAGGTAGACGGTGCCCACCTCTCGGCCGGCGAGCGCCGCGCCGAGCTGCGACGGCGTCGGGTGGTTGTCGACGTCGACCGAGTCGGGAAACGAGCAGTCGTGGGCGAGGGCGGCCGACCCGTCGGCGAGGTCCATCACGGCCTCGACGGCCTCGGAGTCGCCACTGAACGTGACGTCCCCGCCGCCGGCGAACCGGTAGGCCAGACAGTACATCGAGTGGACCGTCTCGACGGCCTGGACGCCGTAGCCCGCGATGGAGAACTCGCCGGGCCCGACCTCCCGCACCGAGAGATCCAGGCGGTCCCGCATGTACTCGTGGACGTCGAGCAGGCCCTCGATCAGGTCGGCGGTCCCCTCCGGGCCGGCCACGGTGAGGTCGGTGGTGCCGGCGAGCCACTTCGCCTTCAGCAGCGGCATGAGGTCGGCGACGTGATCGAGGTGGTGGTGGGTCAACAGGACCGCCGAGACGCCCTCGTAACCGGCGTCGGTGCGCGCGAGGCCGTGGAGCGCGCCGCTGCCGCAGTCGACCATCAGCGGCTCCCGGTCCTCGCCGTCGAGCAGGAGCCCGGTCTGGAACCGCTCGCCGGTCGGCATCGCGCTCCCGGTACCGAGGAATGTGAGCTGCATGGAGGGATACCCGCCGGCGAGGGGCTAAGTGGTTGTGCCGGTGGCAGTCGGCAGCGCGTATTGGGGGCCGGGGGACCGCTACGGCGGTCATCGCCGGGCGGTCCGGGGTGCGTCGACATCACGGCTATAGATATAGTTTATTTGCTGTGAGAAAGTTTTATTTGATTGTCGTAAAGTGAGTCGTGTACACGCCCGCCGTCTCTGTCCCCGCTCCGAGACGTCCGACGCGCGGACCGCAGGTGGGTCCCCGTCGCACGGCCACGGTCTCTGACATCGGCCCGTGGAGTTCCCTTCGGCGGGCGTGTATCCCGCATCACGCGGACTCGCTCCCGTCGCGAGTCCCCCGCGGGGCGCTCCCGCCCTTCACTTCCGCTCCGGTAACCGAACCCACTTCCCGGTGCCCGCCCTACCCGAGGAGCGATGGGACGGGACACCGCAGGGGAGGGCCGCGACAGGCTCGCCGCCCTCGACGCCGACCTCGGGTTCGACCCCGCGTCGGTCGCCGTCGACGACGGCGACGTGCTGGACCTGCTCGACCCCGCCGTCCGCGAGTGGTGGGTCCGGGAGTTCGGGGAGTACGTCCCCCAGAACGGCGGCTTCTTCACGCCCCCGCAGAAGGAGGCTATCCCGCTGATCCACGACCGGGAGAACGCCCTGATCTGCGCCCCGACGGGTTCGGGGAAGACGCTAGCGAGCTTCACCGCGATCATCGACGAACTCTACCGCCGGGACCGCGAGGAGGGCCTGGAGAACTCGGTGTACTGCCTGTACGTCTCGCCGCTGCGCTCGCTGGCCAACGACATCCACCGCAACCTGACGGTGCCCCTGGAGGGTATCTCGGAGATCGCCGCCGATTGCTCGGGAGAGCTCTGCTCTCCCGGTGGTCGCTACGGGAAGCACGGCGACGCAAGCCGCGAGGCGACCGAGCGGGCGTGTCTCGCCGTCTACGACGTGACCGGTCGTCGACGAGATCCACTCGCTGGCGGACAACAAGCGCGGGACCCACCTCGCGGTCTCGCTCGAGCGCCTCGAGGACCTCTGTGCGTCCTCGCCGACGCGGATCGGCTGTTCGGCGACGGTCGAACCGCTCTCGACGATGGCGGAGTTCCTCGTCGGCCGGGAGCCGGTCGGCGGCGACGGATCGCCCGACGGAGGAAACGGGTCCGAGATCGAGATCGAGACCGATACCGGGGCCGCCTCCGGCGCCGTCCCCGAGGCTCGGTCCCCCGAGATGGCGCCCCGCGACTGCGAGGTGGTCGACACCCGGTTCGTCCGCGAGTTCGACCTCGAACTGTCCTGTCCGACCGACGACCTGATCGACACGCCCCGCGAGGTCGTCACCGACCGCTTCTACGAGCAGTTACACGACCTCGTGGCCGAGCACACCAACACGCTCGTGTTCACCAACACGCGGTCGGGCGCCGAGCGGGTGTTGCACAACCTCCGGGAGCGGTACGGCTACGGCGAGGACGACTCCGCGTGTCACCACGGCTCGCTGTCGAAGGACCGCCGGCAAGCCGTCGAACGGCGACTGAAGCGCGGCGACCTCGATGTCGTCACGACCTCGACGAGCCTCGAACTCGGCATCGACATGCCCCACGTCGACCTCGTGGTGCAGGTCGGGTCGCCGAAGTCCGTCGCGGCGCTCCTCCAGCGAGTCGGCCGGGCGGGCCACAGCCTCGGGGAGACCGTCACCGGCCGGGTGATCGCGCTCGACCGGGACGAACTCGTCGAGTGCGCCGTCATGCTGAAGAAGGCCGAGGAGGGGTTCGTCGACCGGGTGTTCGTCCCCGAGAACGCCCAGGACGTCGCCGCCCAGCACGTCTACGGCATGGCGATCAACGGCGTGCGCCCCGAGCGCGACCTCCGGCGGACCCTCGAGCGCGCCTACCCCTACCGGACCTACGGCGACGACGACTGGGAGTCGCTGTTGCGCTACCTGACGGCCGACTACGAGGGCCTCGAGGAGAAGAACGTCTATCCGAAGGTCTGGCGGGACCGGAACGACCCGCCCGACGGCCGGCACCACCGCGAGGAGTACCCCGTCGGCGAGCCGCTGATCGGCAAGCGCGGCCGGCTGGCGCGGGTGATCTACATGACCAACATCGGGACGATCCCGGACTCGTTCACCTGCGACGTGTTCACCCGCGGGGGCGATGAATGGGTCGGCCAGCTCGACGAGGAGTACCTCGACACCCTCGAGGCGGGGGACGTGTTCGTCCTCGGGGGATCGAACTACGAGTACCGCTACCGCCGCGGATCGAAGGTGTACGTCGACCCGACGTCGGCCCGGCCGACCGTCCCGTCGTGGTTCTCCGAGCGGCTCCCGCTCAGCTACGACCTCGGGCGGGAGATCCTGGCCTTCCAGCGGGACCTGCTCGACCGCTACGAGGCGGGGGGGCCGCCGGCGGTCCGCAGGTGGCTCCGGGACCTTCCGCTCGACGAGTCGGCCGTCCGCGCGACGGCCCGGCTGTACGACCAGCAGGTCCGCTACGCGGGCCCCGAGAGCGTCTCGACGGACGGCCGACTGGCCATCGAGGTGGAACTCGACCACGAGGAGTACCGGCGGCGCTACTACGTCCACTCCAACTACGGCCGGCGGTTCAACGACGGATGCTCCCGACTGCTGGCCTACCGGTGTGCACAGACGGCCAACGCAAACGTGAAAGTCGCGGTCGCCGACCACGGGTTCGCGCTGTCGATGCCGCTCAACCGGAAGGTGGACCTCGCGGGGATCGTCGAGGGGATCGACCCCGACGCGGTCCGCGGCGACCTCCGGGCGAGCCTCGACGGGACGGACCTGCTCAAGCGGTACTTCCGGATCAACGCCACGCGCGCGCTGATGATCCTCAAGCGGTACAAGGGCTACGAGAAGTCCGCCGCCGAACAGCAGGTCTCCAGCGAGATGCTGCTGGGCTTCGCCGAGGACCTCCCCGAGTTCGCCGTCCTCGAGGAGACCTACCGGGAGGTCCTCGAGGACAAACTCCACGTCGACGGGATCGAGGCCGTCCTGTCGGCGGTCGAGCGCGGCGACCTGACCGTCGAGCGCCACCGCGTCGACTCGCCGACCCCGCGGGCGTTCGGTCTCGCGACGCTCGCCGCGAGCGACGTCGTCCTCGCCGACGACGAGAGCGAGGTGCTCCGGCAGTTCCACGAGCGGGTCCTCCGAGAGATCGGCGAGGATTCCGCCGCCGCCAATTCCACGGACTGAGGCGACCGGACGCGGCGATCCTGACTGGCCCCAAACACGTTTCCGTTCGGGAAATGTACGGCGACACGGACGATGCGCGAGGGGGTCGAGGCGATCGCGTTTCTCGCGGGGTCCGAGACCCGGGTCCGACTCCTGGAGGAACTCGCCGGGAGCACCGACTCCGACTCCGACCCCGAAGCAGAAGCAGAGGGGCTCTCGCGGGGAGATCTCAGGGAGCGGCTGGACGCCGCCCGGACGACGATCACCCGGAACCTCGAAGCGCTGATCGACCGCGGGTGGGTCCGCGAGACCGAGGGCCGCTACGTCGCCACGCCCGCCGGGCGGTTGGTCGCCGGCGCGCTCGCGAACGCCCGCGCGGCCGTCGGGACCGCCGACCGCCTCACGCCCTTCCTGCGCTGGTTCCCGGCCGACGAGCCCGAACCGCCGGTCGAGGCCCTCCGGGGCGCCCGGGTCGTCACCGGCGAGTCGGGCGACCCCTACGCTCCCGTGAACACCATCGTCAACTGCATCCGCCGGTCCGGGGGCGGCCGGGTGCTGTTGCCCTTCCTCGGCCTCCACGCCTTCGAGGCGTGCCACGAGCGGGTCGTCGAGGACGGGACGACCCACGAAGTCGTGGTGACGCCGGCGGTGGCGGAGACGCTGCGGACCGGTGACTACGCGGGGCTGTTCGCCGACCTGCGGGCCTGCGACCGCTTCGCGGCGTACGTCTACGACGGCGAGATCCCCTACTACCTGGGACTGATCGACGAACGCGAGGTCGAAATCGGGGTCGACGAGGACGGCACCCCCCGGGCGCTGCTACGCTCGGAGGCGCCGGAGGTCCGCGAGTGGGCCGAGGCGGTCTACGAGCGCTACCGGGCGCCGGCCCGACCGATCCCCCGGGACTGATCGCCGCCCGCGACCTCTCCCCCGACTTCGGAGGGTGTGCGCGTGAGGAGTGTGCACGGGTTGCACACCGTGCACGGGGTACACTCATGATCGGACGGTCCTCCCCCTTGTCACGTGTCGGATGGTCCCCCGAGTCCCGGTTGGGAGAGCCGGTCCGGGGACTGACGGCCTCCGACCGAGGGAGAAAGGGAGATGCCATACAGCGACGGACTCAGACAGCTCGCGACGGTCGTCGAACTGCTCGAGGCAGCCGGGACAGACGTCGTCGACGCGCGGCCCTGCGAGGTCGCCGGCCACGGCGACCAGTTCCGCGTCGAACTCCGGCTCGACCTCCCGCTCGAATCGGACCTGTCGCTGCTCGCGGCCCCCGAGGACCGCTCCTCGACCGCGGCGGCGGCCGCGGATCGGGAAGCGGGAGGAACGGACGAGGGAGAGAACGACGCGGACGCGACACCGGTCGCGGCCGCGGAGGACCCTCCGGCTCCGACGACCGACGCCGCGACCGGGTCCGGCGGCGACTCTACCGGCGATGACTCCACAGACGAGAGCGACAGCGGCGAGCGCGTGCCGTGTCGCGCCCCGGGGTGCGATCGGGACTTCGCGGGCGAGCACGGCATGAAGATCCACTTCAGCAAGATACACGTCGAGGACGGCGCCGACGGCCCGGCCTACCGCGATCCCGACCGACTCCGCGAGGCCTACGCGGCCACCGACGGGTTCGCCGCGATGCGCGAGTACCTCGGCGCCGACGTCTCGACCGAGACGATCCGCCGCTACACTATCGAGCACGGCATTCACGACCGCGACCCCGCGCTCGACTCCGAGGACTCCGGCGAGTCCGACGGGGCCGTGCCGGAGCCGCCGGCAGTCGACCGCGCGGCGCTCACACCGGCCGTCGAGCGCGCCCGCGGCGATCCGCCGACGGTCCCGGTCCCGGACGCCCCGCGGACCGCCCGCCGGAACTCGAGGAGGCGCTGCCTCCCGGGCTGACCGTCCCGGAACTCAAGGCGACGGTCCGGGAGGCCGATACGCTCTACCAGGTCGCCGCCGAACTCGACCTCGACCGCGAGCGCGCGCGGGGGCTGCTTCGTGACCTCGACCTCCTCGATCTCGTCCACGGGCGCGTGTCGACAAAGCGCCGCCGCGACGAACTGAAATCGGAGATCGACCGCCGCCTCCAGCGAAACGTCGAGGGCGCCCTGTCCTCCTGACGACGGTCCCGAACCGACGCGCTCTCTGCGCTGGCCTCCCGGCGTTCGCTCTCGGTCGAGCGACCGGCCCGCCGGCTCCGCCACCGCGACCGTCTCAGCCGCGAGGGCGACCTGTCGGTCGCCGGGAGTCGGCCGGACGTCCACTCGGTAGCCGTCGTCGCCGACACCGGCGGCGGTACTCCCGATTTCCTCCTGCTTGTCCTCGCCGGTACGGTCGCCTGTCTCGCTCGCTCGCAGCGGCGGTACGGCCGTCACAGCACCGACGGATCCGAAATACCCCGGGAGCGGGCGTCTCTGGACCGATCGACCGCTTGCGAGAACAGGCACAACAGGGTCACTCTCGTTGGGCGTTCTACGCAGTATGGCTAACCACCCGAGGGGAGAGCGATGAGTGGCGAACCGGTGTCTCTCAACCTCGATCGGCGGTCGTTCCTGAAGGCGAGCGCGCTCGCGGGTGCCGTCACGATCAGCGGCGCCGGCGCCGGGCAGGCGCTCGCCCAGGAGGGGGGCGACGAGGAGACTCCCGACGGAGCGCTCGGTACCGACACCGAGACGGTCAAGAGCGTCTGTAACTACTGCGCGGTGGGCTGTGGCTTCAAGGGCGAGCGGAAGGGCAACGCTTTCGTCGGCCAGGAGCCCTGGCACGACAACCCGATCAACAACGGGTCGCTGTGCTCGAAGGGGGCCAGCATCTACGGGACCGAGCACTCCGAGCGGCGGCTCAAACACCCCCTGCGAAAGGAAGGCGGCGAGTGGAAGCGGATCTCCTGGGAGGAGGGCTACAACCAGATCGTCGAGGAGTTCGAGCGGATCTGGGAGGAGTACAGCCGCGACAGCATCTACTGGCTTGGGAGCGCCCACCACTCCAACGAGGAGGCCTACGCGCTCCGGAAGCTGCTGGCGTTCCTGGGGACGAACAACGTCGACCACCAGGCGCGGATCTGTCACTCGCCGACCGTCGCCGGCCTCGCGAACACGTGGGGCTACGGCGCGATGACGAACACGATCAACGACTACCGCAACTTCGACCTGAACCTCATCATCGGGCAGAACCCCGCCGAGGCCCACCCCATCGCGATGCAGCACATCCTCGAAGGGCAAAAGCGCGGCGGGACGATCATCAACGTCGAGCCGCGGTTCACGAAGACCTCCGCGCACGCCGACGAGTACCACCGACTCCGCTCCGGGACCGACACGGCGTTCATCCTCGGGCTGATCCGTTATCTCGACGAGCAGGGCGAACTCGACACGGAGACGATCGAGAAGCGAGTTCAGGGGTGGCCCGACCTGCGGGAGCAACTGCAGGACTACGACCTGGAGACCGTCGCGGATATCACGTGGGTCGACAAGGAAAAGATCGAGCATATCGGCGATCTGATCATCGAGAACAAGCCCAACGTTCACATCGAGTGGGCGATGGGCGGCACCCAGCACAACAACGGCACCCAGAACATCCGCTCGTTCGCCCTGTCGGCGCTGGCCAGCGGCGGCATCGGCCGTGCGGGCGGCGGAATGCAGGTGATGCGGGGCCACGCCAACATCCAGGGGACGACCGACCTCGGTCCGAACCCGCACATCCTCCCGGGCTACTACGGGGTCAACAGCACCACCTCCTGGAAGCACTTCGCGAACGTCTGGACGAAGAGCCCCTTCACCAGCGGCTCCGTCACGTACGACGAACTGTTCGAGCGGTTCGACGAACTGCCCGAGGACCTGTTCGAGCAGGTGCAACAGGGCGGCTCCGGGACGCTCATCGGCGACGAGCAGTCGAAAGACGACGACCGGTCGATGATGTTCCGGACCGGCATGACCGTCACCCGCTGGTACGAGGGGGCCCTCGACCAGGACGACCGCCTCGTCGACTCGACGCTCTACCAGCCCGACAAGATCAAGGCGGCGGTGGTACAGGGCCACTCCCTGAACTCCATCACCGAGATGGACCGGCTGAAGAAGGCCATGGAGGAACTCGACCTGCTGGTCGTCATCGACGTCTTCCCGTCGCTCGCGAGCGTCCTGGCCGACCGGGACGACGGCGTCATCCTGCTTCCCGCGGCGAGTCCGTACGAACACGCCGGGTCGGTGACGAACTCCCACCGCTCGGTCCAGTGGAAGGACACGATCAAGCCTCCCTCCCACAACGCGAAACCCGACCTCCAGATCATCCAGGAGTTCGCCGAGAAGTTCGGCTTCGGCGAGCACTTCGACTGGGGGGAGGGCGAGGACATCCACGCGGGGAAGAGCAGCTACGAGGACGCGCTCCGGGAGATCAACCTCGGCGTGCGCACCATCGGCTACCAGCAGTCCCCCGAGCGCCTCCAGCAGCACAAGGAACACGACGAGACGTTCAGCACGGAGGACCTGGAGGCGAAGTCCGGGCCGGTCGAGGGCGACTACTGGTCGCTCCCCTGGCCGTGCTGGGGGAAGGGCCACCCCGGGACGCCCATCCTCTGGCGCGACAACATGGACCCCCAGGAGGGCGGGTTCGACTTCCGCGCCCGCTGGGGGACGAAAGCGCCCAGCCCGGACAACTGGGACCGGAAGCGCGAGGAGCAGGGCTACCCCAGCGAGGAGTACCCGCTGTCCGCGACCTACGAGCAGCAGGGGGAAGCGGGGCTGAACATGCTCCGTGACGCCTACAACCCCGACTGGTCGAACGGCCCCGTCCGGGGCGTACCGGAGTATCCGGGGTTCTCGACGACGCTCCCCGACAACCCCGAGGAGCCGACCCAACTGTCCGAGCCTTACCGCTTCGCGCTGAGTCCGGACCACTCGGTGACCGACGCCGCGAGAGCCCACCAGCAGGCCGGCAACGACTTCAACCACGGCCTCACGATGGCTGACTACCAGCAGTACGACTACAAGCAGCCCGACCCGCCGACTGGACGGGGTCGGGCGCGCGCAGTCGCGTGGAACTTCTTCGACCCCCTCCCGGTCCACACCGAACCCATCGAGAGCCCGCGACCGGACCTCGTCGAGGAGTGGCCCGCCTCCGGCAAGCAGACGAACCACTACCGCCTCGACCTGAACAACCGGACCGTCCAGAAGCAGGCGACCCAGTTGGCCCAAGACCAGGGCTTCGAGACGATCATGACGACGGGGCGGCAGGTCGAACACCAGGGCGGCGGCTCGGAGACCCGGTCGAACTACTTCACGGCCGACCTCCAGCCGCACATGTACGCCGAGATCTCCCCGAAGATGGCCGAGGACAAGGGGATCGACGGCGGCAACCTGGTCGTGGTCGAAACCACGAACCGCGGGTCGATCCTCGTGAAAGCCCGCGTGACGAACCGCGTGGACGAACGAGAGGTGTTCCTCCCCTTCCACTGGGGCGGCGTCTACAAGGGCAAGAGCATCATCGACCGCTACCCCGAGGGCACCGCCCCGCTGGCGATCGGTGACAGCGTCAACATCATCACCGCGCCCGGCTACGACACCGAGACCCAGATGCAGGAGACCAAACCCTCGCTGGTCCGCGTCCGGAAGGCCACCCGCGAGATCATGGAGGACCTGAACATGGACCCCGACATCACCTTCCCGCAGGACGAGGCGGGGCTCGGCCAGCAGAAGGACTACGACGTCCGGGACCACCAGACGACCCGGTGAACTGACGGCGGTCGCCGGATGGGCGACCGTTCCGTCGTGTCGTCTCGGACCGGCGGCGCGTTCAGCGCCTCGGGCGTCCCGAGGACGCGACTCCAGTAGGAGTATCGACCGTCGGCGACGGACTCGATGCGCACCCGAGGCGCGCTTCGGTCACCGCCGGGCGACCGGTGTTCGCCTCGGTCTCGCGCGGCCGAGGCGGTCCGGGCTCTCGCGACGACCGCCCGCCGACCGCTCGGAGAGCGCGCCGAGCGGTCCGAGACGGTCACCGGAAGCGGTGGCCGCTCACAGCAGCAGGTCCCGCGTGGCGAAGTACTCGAAGACCAGTCCGAGCCCGAAGCCGTACAGCCAGTGGGCCAGCAGGGTGATCCCGGCGTACAGCGCGATGGTCCGCTGGGTGGCGAGCGGGGGGAGCGCCTCCGAGAACGCGAGGACGAACCCCGTCCAGAGGACGGTCCCGAACGACATCCCCCGGCGGGAGAGCGTCGCGCCGGGGAGATACCGCTCGACGGAGGCGAACAGCAGCGGCCACGCCGTCATCCCCCCGGCGAGGAAGATGAAGTAGCCGATCGCCGACAGCGTCGACTGGGGGAACAGCTCGTCGAGTTCGATCAGTTCCGCGATGGAGGCGAACGCCCCGAGGTCGAACACGCCGATCGCCTGGCCGATCATGAGGGCGACGGTCATCAGCGCGGTTCCCACGAACCCGCCGGCGGCGCCGATCAGTCCCCCGCCGATGATCGCGATCACGTCGTCGCGGGCCGTCGGTGGCTCGACCGCGCCGCGTTCCTCTTCGTCGGTGGACATACTTCCCGTGAGGGGGGGTGGTGACAAAAAGCCGCACCCTCTCGACGCGCCGGCGGTCAGACCACCGGTCTCCCGGCGGGATCCGGACGGACCTGAACCTACTCCCGGCGCGCCCACGCCAGCATCCGGGCGTAGAAGGGGTCCCCCGACAGCGCCTCGGTGTCTCCGACCAGGCAGAGCGCGCGCTTCGCGCGGGTCAACGCCACGTTGATCCGGCGGTGGTCCTCGAAGATCGGTCCCCCGAGGTCGCCGGTCGCGACCAGCGAGAGGACGATCACTTCCTCGGCCGCCCCCTGGAACCGGTCGACGGTGTCGACGGTCACGCACTCGGGGACGCGCTTCCCGATCTCGGCGACCTGCGCCCGGAACGGCGCGATCACGCCGACGTCGTCGGGGCGGAGGCCGGCCTCGAGATACGACGCGACGACCTCGGCCACCCGGTCGGCCTCCGCCCGATTGGTGTTGCCGACCTGCCGACCGCCGGGGTCGACGAACGTCACGGGGTCGCGAAGCTCCGCGGGCAGGGCGCCGGGGTCGACGCCCGGCAGGTCGGCGAGTCCGCGAGCGGCCACCTCGCCGGTCGCGGGGCGGAGGCGGCCGCCGTAGAACTCCTCGGAGGCGAAATACTGGATACGCTGGCCCATGCGGTACTGCCGGTCGAGCAACACGGCGGCGTCGGGGTAGCGCTCGACGAGGCGCTCGAACAGCGACTCCCGGAGGTCGTTCTCGGCCCTGACGACCGGCGGGAGCTGCTGGTGGTCGCCGACGAGGACGAACCGGTCGGCGAGGTTGATCGCGGCCAGCGTCGCCGGCTCGGTGAGCTGTCCGGCCTCGTCGACGACCGCGACGTCGAACTCCGACTCGCGCATCACCCGCGAGCCGCACGAGGCGGTCGTCGCCGCGACGACCGGCGCCTCGGCGAGTTCGCGGCGCCGGTCGCCGGGGTCGCCCCGACGCTCCAGGCGGTACTCCGAGAGGTCCTCCGCGACGCCGGATTCGGTGCCCACCCGCACGAAGTCCTCGAACCCCTGCTCGCGCAGCGCCGCCAGCGCGTTGTCGACCGCGCGGTTCGTGAACGCCGACAGGAGCACCCGGTCCCCGCGCTCGACGAGCGCGCGGACCGTCCGCGCGAGCGTGTAGGTCTTGCCCGTTCCGGGCGGCCCCTGGACGAGCGCGCAGTCCTCGGCGGTCACGGCGAGGCGGACCGCGCGGTCCTGCGCCGCGTTGTTGCCGATGAACGTCTCGCCGTCGTGGGACCGGAACTCCGGTTCGCTCCGCCCGAACAGGACGTCCTTTCGGTCGTCGTCGCCCTTGAGGACGGCGTCGTGGAGCGCGGTCAGCATCCGATCGACCGACAGCTCCGAGGGGTAGACGTCGAGCCGGCGGAGTTCGACGGGCTCGTCGGCCGTGACGACGATCTCGTCGCCGAGCCGTTCGACCCGCGCGAGTTCGGCCGTCCCGCGGGTGGGGTGGCCGTCGCTCGCGAGGACGACGTCGCCCTCGCGGATCTTCGAGACGGCGCCGGTCCCGCGGGCTCGAAGCTCCCAGCGGCCCCCCTCGCGGCGCCGGCGACCGACCGGTTCGAGGTCGATCAGCGCGCGGTCGTCGTCGGCCCGCTCTTCGGGGGTCTGCTCCCAGAGTTTGACGTACTCGCGGTGGACCTCCCGGCGCTCCTCCTCGATCGCCCGGTAGAACCGATCGAAGTACTCGCGTTCCCCCTCGGGGACCGGTCGCCCGATCCGTCCGGCCTTCGACTCCTGGTCGAGGCGCCCCGAGACGACCATGCAGGTGTCCTGCTCGAAGCAGTACTCGCAGGTCGCGTCGGCCTCGTACCCCGTCGGGACGTCCCCCCGGACCTCCGTCGCCGCGATGGCGTTGCGCTGCCGGAGGACGTACTCCAGCAGGCCGCGTCCGATCGAGAAGTCCTTCGCCGGCGTCAGGTCGCCGGTCTCCTCGCTGCGGTCGAGCGCGCTGTTTTTCGTGTAGAGGAGCGTCCCGGTGTCGGGGTAGGCGTCGCCGCCCGCGCTCCCGGTCCCGCTCTCTCCGTCGCCGGTCGCTCCGCCGTCGGTCGCGGCCGAGTCGCTCGCCGCCCCGCCGTCGCCCAGCAGGAGCGCGTAGCAGGCCGCCTGCACCTTGTCCTGGAAGCGGGGGTCGCGCTTGAGGTTCTTGCCTGTCTTCAGTTCGACGGGCGTCCCCCGGCGGACGGCGTCGGCCCGGCCCTTCAGCCCGAAGCGCTCGCCGATGAGCGTCCGCTCGGAGCGCCACTCCCCCTCGTCGGGGGCGAAGGCGCCGCCGTCGGCGTCCGCGCTCGCGCCCTCGGCGGACCCGCCGTCCCCGCCGGGCAGGGTCCCCTGGGCCAGCCACCCCTCGACGGCGCGGGCGTTCTCGCGGACGTCGCCGACCACCTCGTCGGCCTCGCGGCCCAGCAGTCCGAGTTCCAGTCCGGCGTCGGCGACGCGGTCCTCGATGGAGTCGGTCAGGTCTCGGCCCCGCAGCAGGTCGCCGAACACCTCGTGGACGAGCGTCCCCTTCACCACGGGGTAGTTCAGCGGGACCCCCGAGAGCTTGTTCAGGTAGTACATCCGCGGGCACTGCACCCACGAGCGGACGTCGGTCACGTCGACGAGGTAGGTGGGTTCGACGACGACGAACGACTCGCCGCCGGTCGCGTACTGGGGCTCGCCGTTCCACTCGCGCTCCTCGGGGGCGATGACCAGCAGTTCCATCCCCGGTTCGAGTTCCGCCGCGGTCTCGGTCCACTTCCCCCACAGCGTCACCGTCACCGGGTCGGCCCGCCCGCGCTCGGGGCGGAGAACGACCTCCGCCAGGTCGCGTTCGCCGTGGCGCGTGCTGACGGTCTTCGGGTCGCCGACCTCGACGACGGGGCCGCGGAGAGTCACACCGCTACTGGACGCGCCGGCGGAAAAGAGGGTGTCGGTCCCCGAACTTCAAGTGGGAGGATGAGACCACCGAGCGCGTGCGCTGACGGTCGCCGCGGGACGGTTCGCGGGGGGCGACCCCGAACCCGCGCGCTCGGCGCGGTCGTGCGACGCGCCGTCCCGCGACAGCGGATGCGTCGCCTGCCCGCCCCGCCGAGCGAACGCGGCCCAGTCCCCGCGCTCTCTCGAGCGTCGCCCCGATTCGGATCCGTCGCCGGTCACTCGAAGTCGGGGTCGCGGTTCTCGACGAACGCCTCCATCCCCTCGCGCTGGTCGTGGGTCCCGAACAGCCCCGACCAGAGGCGCCGCTCGTAGGCCAGCCCCGCCGACAGGTGGCTCTCGTGGACCTGGTTGAGCGCCTCCTTCGCGGACCGGAGGGCGAAGGCGGGCTTCTCGGCGAGGTCCTCGGCCATCTCGGCGACGTGGCCGTCCAGCTCCGACTGCGCGACGACCTTTCCGACCAGTCCGAGTCGCTGGGCGTCCTCGGCGTCGACGCGCTCGCCGAAGAAGACCATCCGGCGGGCGGTCGCGTCGCCGACGATCCGGGAGAGCCGCTGGGTGCCGCCCCAGCCGGGGACGATCCCGAGGTCGACCTCGGTCTGGCCGATGACGGCGTTCTGGCTCGCCACCCGGAGGTCGGAGGCCAGCGCCAGTTCGCACCCGCCGCCGAAGGCGTAGCCGTTGATCGCCGCGATCACCGGCCCCGGGAACGACTCGACGGCGTCGGTGACGCGATGGCCCAGTTCCGCGTAGTCCTGGGCCTCCGCCACGGAGAGTTCGGACATGTAGGCGATGTCCGCGCCGCCGACGAACGCCCGGTCGCCGGCGCCGGTGAGCACGAGCACCTGCGCGTCGGCGGCCTCCTCGAGCGCCTCGAGCAGCGCCTCCAGCACCTCGGTGTTGAGCGCGTTCATCGCGTCGGGGCGGTCGACGGTGATGGTCGCCACGTCGCCGTCGCGGTCCAGCCGGATCGTGTCGGAATCGGGCATGGGCGCTTCGACGGTCACTGGGAGGTTAAGCCTGCCCCCGGCGGTCCGGTCCGTCGCCCGTCTTCGATCCCGTCCCGTCCGGTACGTTCATGCGCGCTCCGTCCGTACCGACAGGTCAACGATGCGCGTCCGCGACTGGCAGGACATCCTGAACGACGTAGTGGAGTCGGACACGGACGCCGGTGGGTGGCGCGCCGTGGCCGGCGACCGCCGCGACGGCGTCGGCGAGGACATGTACCTCGGCCACCCGTCGGGGGGAGTCTACCAGCTGAAGACCTACGCGAAGAACCCCTTCGAGGTCCGCGGCGTCGGCGCCGAGGTCGCCCGGCACATCGACGACGACCTCGACCCGCTGTTCCCGAACGAGGCCTCGGGCCGGTTCGGCGTCCAGCGACCCGTCGGGGACGAGGACGAAGCTGAGGAAACCGTCACCCGCCTCCAGTCGGTCATCGAAACCCACCGCGACGCCCCGACGACCCCCGACGCCTTCTTCGAGGACGTGATGGACGCCGTCGACAGTCCCGCGTACGGGCCCATCGAGTACGACGGCTACGACCGTCCTGACGGCCTCGACGACCTCGCGGACACCTTCGAGGAGGCCGAGGAACTGCTCGAGGCCGACTTCGAGGACGTCGTCCGGGACGACGACGTCGGACGGGGATTCCAGTAGCCAGTACGTCGCTTCTCGCTCGGTCGTCCGCCGGGAGAACCGAGCGACGAGATCTGTGTCCTAGGCGGCCCCCGTCTCCCGTGCCGCTCGGGCGACAGGCGGGGAGGACCGAGCAGACCGGGTCAGGTACGATCGACCTGGACGTGCTCCTCGACGACTACGTCCACGACGCTGTCCGGGTCGGCGAAGTTCGGAACGTCGGCGACCGCTTCCTCCATCGCCTCGGAGGCCAGCCCCTCCTCCGCGGCTGCCTCGTCTTCGAAGTAGAGCTGGGCCATCCCGTCGAACGGGGCCGACTCGACGTCGGCCGGGAACGAGATGGTGTACTTGAGCAGCCCGGGGACCCCCTCCGAGGCGATCGGGGCGTGGTCCTCCTGCCAGTAGCGTTCGAACTCCGACTGGTCCGTGCCCTCCTTCCGATCGAGGTGGAACACTGCCTTGATCATGCGGCGTCCGTGGGACGGACTCCCACGGCTTAACGCTTCGCCCGGACGGCGAGACAGTACGGGTAAGTCCCGGCGGGTTCTGGGGGAGGTATGGACGTCGAGGACACCGTCCGGGCGTACTACGAGGCGCTGCGTCGGGGCGAGCCGCTGTCGCCGTTCTTCGTCGAGGGCCCTGACGTGGTGAAGTTCGGCATCTCCGAGCGCCTCGAGGGGTCCGAGGCCGTGGCCGAGGGACTGCGCGCACAGACCCAGACCACCGACGGCTGGGTCGTCGAGAGTTCGAACCTCGTCGCCGCCGACCGGGGGGACCACGGCTGGTTCTCCGACGAGGTGTTCATGGCCTGGACGGACCGCGAGCGGAGCGTCCGCTACGAGTTCGACACCCGCTGGAGCGGGACGCTCGTGCGAGTCGAGGGGGGTAAGAGAGGGCCCGGGGACGAGAACGACGGCGCTCCCGCTCCCGACTCTGCTCCCGGCGAATGGCGGTTCGCGGGCATGCACGTCAGTACCGCCCGCGAGGGACTCTGATGGTCGGACCGATGTCGACCGACGAACGGGAGTGGCTCGTCGCCCGAATGAAGGTCGCGTTCGTCGTCCTGATCGGCGCCTCGGCCGGCCTGATCACCCTGCTCGGCAGTCCGACGCTGCTCGAGTCCGGACTCGCGACCGGCGCCGGCCTGCTGTTCGGCGCGCTGGTCGTTCGGGTCGTCTTTCCGGGGACGGGAACGGTCGAGCGGCGCGGCCGGTAGCCCGGAAATGCGGCGGAGTGCGCGAGAGTAGAACCGCGAACGAGCGGCCTGCCGGACAGCCGGCGCGTCGGCGTTCGTGTCGGCTCGGCGGGGCGTGATTCCCGGCCGGTCTCAGGCGACCCGGGTGAGCCACTTGGTCGGGTCGTCGAGTTCCTCGTCGGTCGGGAGGTTTTCGGGGCGCTCCCAGACCAGCGAGGCCGTCTCGACGTCGCGGGCGGCGACGACTGCCTCGAAGAAGGCCTTGCCGCGCTCGTACTGTCGGCGCTTGCGTCCGAGGCCGAGCAGCCGCCGGAACAGCGTCGTGACGGGCCCGGCGGCGCTGCGGCGCTCGTCGAGCTTCCGGCGGAGGTCGTCGTACTCGTCGTCGAACGCGCGGTCCATGATCAGCTCCGCGTACCCCTCTACGGCGGTCATGGTGGCGTCGATCTCGCGGAATGCCTCGCGGTTGAACCGCACCTGCGAGAGGTCCTCGAGCGTCGACTCGATCTGGTCCTCCAGGTAGTCGGTGAGCCAGGGCGCGGCCCCGAACTCGGCGGCGTGGGCCACCTCGTGGAACGCGATCCAGCGGGTGAACCGGTCGCGGTCGACGTCGAGTTGCGCGGCGACCTTCCCGATGTTGGGGTGGACGAAGTAGAGGCGGTGGTCGTCGGAGTTCGCGAGCAAGAGGGGGTCGTACTGGCCGAGGACGTTGTTCGCGAGGAAGGCGATCGAGGCGGCCATCGATCCGGTATTGATCGAGCGTGCGATCCCGGGGACGACGCTCGGGGGCGTCTCGAGTTGCTCGAGGACGCGCTGGAAGGTACCGACGTTCGCGTCGATCCAGTGGTGGCGGTGCTGGACCTCGATGGTGTCGGGGAGGTCGAACTCGACGGCCGCCACGCTCCGGACGCGGTCGCGGGCAGTCCGCACGTCGTCGGCGTACCGCTCGCGCTCCGCGTCGGTCAGCGACAGGTCGCCGCGGCCGGTGATCGACTTGGCCGCCTCGCCGACGGCCACCCAGTCGACGGGGCCGTCGCCCGAGGCGTCCGTCACCGCCCGAGCGGCGCGGTAGAAGCTCATAACCGATCCAGGGGGGTCGCCTCCAAAGGCCTTCCGGCTACCGTTCTCCGGCCGCCGTCGGCGCCTCCTCGCGCCCGGCGGGAGCGAACGCGGCCGCCTCGTCGGACTCCTCGCGGCGGAGTTTCACCAGCGCGGTCACCAGCAGGAGGAACGCGAGGCCGATCAGCGCGGCCACCGCGCCCGTCGACCGGCCGTCGGTATCGGCCCCACTCCCCGTCTCCCCGATTTCGGCCTCGTACCCTCCGTTCTGGTCGTTCTCGAACTCGAACTCCGTCCCGGAGTCGTCCCACTCCTCGGCGGTCGCGTCGTCCTCGCCCTCGTCGCCCAGTTTCCGCCTCGCGAACAGGACGACGGCGCCGACCGCCGCGGCTGCCAATAGTCCGAGGACGGCCAGCAGTTCGGGGTTCCGGCCTCCGTCCTCGTCGTCGGGGTCCGGCCGGCCCTCCTCGTAGTAGTGGCCGAACGGGGCGACGAACGTCGATCCCGAGAGGTCCGCCTCGAACAGCGTAACGTCTGGCATGGTTTCGACGTCGCTCCCGGAGCATTTAGCGGTTTGGCCGGCCAAGGGGGTAGGGACTGTGCGATCCGTTCCCCGGGTCAGCGCCCGGGTGTCTCGGTACCCGGGTCAGCGGTCGATTTCGGCTCTCCTCCCGGTGGTATTAAGGTAACGCGACGTGGCGTTCGCGTATGACCGGCCGACCGCTCGACGTGCTCGAGGAATCGCTCGGGAAGGAAGTCACCGTGGCGCTCAAGGACGGCGAGATGTACACCGGCGTCCTCTCGGGGTACGACCAGCACATGAACCTCGTCATCGAGGAGGGGGAAGACGTAACGATTATCCGCGGCGACAACGTCGTCTCGATAACCCCATGACTGGCGCAGGAACTCCCTCCCAAGGCAAGAAGAACAAGACCACGCACGTGAAGTGCCGGCGCTGCGGCGAGAAGTCCTACCACTCGAAGAAGAAGGTCTGTGCGTCCTGTGGCTTCGGCAAGACGGCCAAGCGCCGCGACTACGCCTGGCAGTCGAAGGCCGGCGACAACTGAGCGGTTCTCTCTGTCTCTCGTCGTCGTCCGCCAGCGGCGACCACGCGATCTCGGATCGGGGCGCCCTCGACGGATCACGGCCGTGGTTCGTACACGATCGTGCATAGCGCCGCCGCTCCCGACGGAGGTATCGACAGGACGGTGGCTCTTTTACTCTAGGCGCCCGGAGGGTGATCCATGACTGCCGGGCGGCTCAACGGCCCGACCGAGAAGTGCGGCGTGGTCGGCGTCTCGCTGGACGGACGGGACGCCGCTCGCCCACTCTACTACGCGCTCTACGCGCTGCAACACCGCGGCCAGGAGTCCGCTGGGATCGTCACCCACGACGGGTTCCAGCAGTACGACCACGTGGGGATGGGGCTCGTGGGCGACGCCTTCGGGCCGGGTGACCTCGAGGACCTCCGGGGGTCCTGCGGGATCGGACACGCCCGGTACCCGACCGCGGGGAGCGTCGACTCGGCGTGCGCCCAGCCGTTCTCGGTGTCGTTCAAGAGCGGATCGCTGGGGCTCTCGCACAACGGCAACCTCGTGAACACCGACGAGGTGCGCGCCGACATCGAGGCCCAGGGGCACGCGTTCACCAGCGACGGCGACACCGAGGTGATCGCACACGACCTGGCGCGCAACCTGCTCGACGGCGACCTGATCCGGGCCGTCCGGCGGACGATGAACCGCGTCCACGGGTCGTACGCGCTGACGATCATGCACGACGACACCGTCGTCGGCCTCCGCGACCCCGAGGGGAACCGGCCGCTGTGTATCGGCGAACTGGAGGACGGCTACGTCCTCGCCAGCGAGAGCGCGGCCATCGACACTCTCGACGGCGACCTGCTCCGGGACGTCCGGCCGGGCGAACTCGTCGTCCTCGAACCCGACGGTCAGGGGTTCGAGACCTACCAGCTCGTCGAGCGCGAGAACACGGCTCACTGCTTCTTCGAGCACGTCTACTTCGCCCGCCCGGACTCCGTGATCGACGGCAGCCTCGTCTACGAGGTCCGCCGCGGACTCGGGCGGAAGCTCTGGGAGGAGTCCGGCATCGACTCCGACGTCGTCATGCCCGTCCCGGACTCCGGGCGGGCGTTCGCGTCGGGGTACGCCGAGGCCGCCCAGGACGACGGCGCCGACGTCGAGTTCGCGGAGGGGCTGATGAAAAACCGCTACGTCGGCCGGACGTTCATCATGCCGACCCAGGACGAGCGCGAGCGCGCGGTCCGACTGAAGCTCAACCCCATCCGCTCGACCGTCGAGGGCAAGACCGTCACGCTCATCGACGACTCGATCGTTCGGGGGACGACCTCCACTCAGTTGGTCGAACTCCTCCAGGAGGCCGGCGCCAAGGCGGTCCACGTGCGCATCGGCGCGCCGCCGATCGTCGCGCCCTGCTACATGGGCATCAACATGGCCTCCCGGGAGGAGCTAATCGCCGCCGACGGGAGCGTCGAGGACATCCGCGATACCATCGACGTCGACTCGCTGTCGTACCTCTCGATCGACGCCGTCGCCGAGACGCTCGGCGAGCACCGGCAGGACCTCTGTCTGGGCTGTGTCACCGGCGAGTACCCCTACGACATCGAGGGAGAGACGACCGACCGGGAGGTGAACCGGCCCGTGATCGGCGACAGGGACGGCGAACCCGCCCACGCCGACGACTGACCGCCCTCCGGGACCGTCGCGTTCGGGGGTCGGGGCGTCCGCCGATCCAGATCGCTTTTTCGCCGGGCCGCCGGACGGACGGTATGACCGGGACGGCCGACCGGCGCTGTCACGCCTGCGGCGCGCGCACCGAGACCGCGCTGGCGCGGTGTGACTGCGGCGAACCGCTCTGGATCGAGACGCCGGCGACCGCTGTGAGCGAGGACTGGCCGGACGGTCCGGGGCCGACGGGGTCGATGTGGCGCTACGCCGACCTTCTGGCGACTGACGCCCCGGGCGGCGTCGGTGCGGCCGCCGGGGGGACGCCGCTGGTCCGGACGCCCGCGCTCGACGGCGACGCCGACGGCGGGCGCGTCCGCGTCAAGGTCGAGGGAGCGAATCCGACGGGCACGTTCAAGGATCGCGGCACGGCGCTGGGCCTCGCGGCCACCGAGGGGCCGGTCGGGACAGTCTCGCACGGCAACATGGCGCTGAGCGTCGCCGCGACCGCCGCCGGCGCCGACCGCCCCTGCGTCGTCCTCGTCCCCGACGACATCCCCGAGGGGCGGCTGGGACAGATCGCCCAGTTCGACCCGACGCTGTTGCGGGTCGCGGGCGACTACGGGCGCCTCTACGAGCGATCGCTGGCCGTCGGCGCCGACCGCGACGTCGCCTTCCTCAACTCCGACGTCCCGCTGCGGATGGAGGGCCAGAAGACGCTGGCCTACGAACTCTGCGAGGCGTTCGCGCCGGAGGTGCCCGACGCCGTCGTCCTTCCGGTTTCCAGCGGCGGGAACGCGAGCGCCGTCTGGAAGGGGCTGCGCGACCTCCGGGCCGCGGGTCGGATCGACCGCCTCCCGCGGCTCTGTCTCGTCCAGGCGGCCGCCTGCGCGCCGATCGCGCGGGCGTTCGAGGACGGCGCCGAGCGGGTGCGACCGCTCGAGGGCGGTGAGGAGACCGTCGCCTACTCCATCGCGAACGCCGACCCCCCGAGCGGGACGCGAGCGCTCGCGGCGGTCCGGGCCACGGGCGGGACCGTCGTCGCCGTCGACGACGACGCGATCCGATCGGCGCGGCGACGGTTCGCCGCCGAGACCGGACTGGGGATCGAACCGGCCTCGGCGACCACGCTCGCGGCGCTCGACGCGCTCGGCGAACGGGGGGCGGTCGGCGCCGGCGACGACGTCGTCCTCGTAGCGACGGGCACGGGCTTTCGCGAGGCGCCGCCGGATCCCGACGCCACATCGCCCCCGGACCCCGTCGGAATCGACGACCTCGACGCCCGCATCGCCGACCTCACCGGCTTCAGGTCCGGGTGAACCGGACGACCCGCTCCCCGTCGCGCTCCTCGCAGGTCGCCTCGTAGAACCCGTCGGGGAGGCAGTCGGCCCCGACGTCGAGGACGGCCATCCGCCGGTCGCCCACCTTGAAGACGACGGCGTCGCTCTCCTCCGGCGTCGGCTCGTCGGGAGGGGTCGGCTCGCTCGGCTCGCCGGCCTCGCGCAGCGCGCCGCGGTAGTCGACGATGCCGGCGCCATCTCTCGGCTGGCCGGGGATGTCTCGGGCGGCCGCCTCCAGCGCGCGCTCGACGCCCGCTGGGTCGACCGAGCGCGCCGAGAAGAACTTCGCGACCATGCCAGCCACCTCCGGCGCCGCGAACGAGGTCCCCGAGGCCTTCACCCACGGCCCCTCGAGGTCGTTGCCCATGGTCGTCCCGCCGGCCTGGGCCAGCCGGCAGTCCTTGCCGATCGCCGCGAGGTCCGGGTTGTCGCTCTCGGGGTTGTACGAGGAGAACTCCGCCATCTCGCCCTCGACGGTGCAGGCGCCGACGCCGAACGCCGTCTCGGCGGTCGCGGGGCTGCCGGCCTTCTCCCCCGTGTTGCCCGCCGCGACGACGTCCCGGACGCCCTTTCGCACGAGGCGGTCGTGCACCCGGTCGATCTGCTGGGACGGCTCCCGGGACCCCCAGGACATGTTGACCACGTCGTAGCGCTCGACGTTGTTGTGGAGCCACTCGTAGGCCCGCAGGATGACGTTCGTCTCGGTCTGGCCCTCGCTGCCGAAGATGCGCAGCGAGATCAGGTCGGCCTCCGGCGCGAGGCGTGCGACCTGCCCGAGCACGGCCGTCCCGTGGCCGACCTCGTCGCCCCGCCCGTCGCCGGTGACGTCCACCTGCTCGACCGCGCTGTCGGAGAACACGGGGTGGCTCGTGTCGACCCCCGAGTCCATCGCGACGACCGTGACCCCCTCGCCGGTCCCCTTCCCGGTCGGGACGTCGTGGAGGCGGCGGACATCCTCGATGGTTGCGACGTCCCCGGGGGACTCGCTGACGTGTGCCGGCTCCCAGAGCGGTTCGATCGTCGTCGGTTCCTCGACGGCGACGACCCCGGGATCGCTCAGCAGCGCCGCGTCGTCGTCGAGTTCGACGTACGCGGCGCCGAAGTCGTCGTCGAAGCAGTACGTCTCGAGGACGGTGCAGTCGGTCCGGTAGAGGAACTCCGGCCGCCGCGCGAGGTAGACGATCTTGCGTGTCATGGATTCCGCCGGGACGGGATCGACCCGCTCCCCGCGTTCCCCTGATACGGGCGCCCGGGTTAAATTAGTGCACGTGGAGCGCCGAATAGACGGCCGGCGGACGCGCTCGGCCGACCGCCGGCCCGACCGCGACAGGGTCGCTCGCTGGGCGCTCTCCCCCGCTCCCGGAGTTCGCAGGCCGTTGGTTCAACTGGGTAGAGGAGTTGGTTGGGCACGTGCCAACCTGCGAGAACTGCGACTCCTTCGTCACGGAGGCGTACGTTCGGGTGTTCGCACCGCCAGAGATGAGTACCGTCCGGGTCTGTCCCAACTGCGAGGACAAGCTCCGAGACGGCGCCCAGGTCCGCGAGGCGCGCTCCTCACGGCACTGATCTGCCGCCGCAACCGAGCGTCACTCGTTTTCGGTCCGGGTCGATCGGGCGCCTCTCCCCCAAGGTGCGCTCCGTCCGCGCCCGGGAGAACCTCCGTCGCCAGCGGTGCCCGTTCCGCCGGTAGTTCCGGCCACGGCGCCGGCGAACTGCGAGCGCGTCCCTCACGCGGCGGACCGAGCGATCAAAAAAAGCGGCGGTTCGAGTTACTCCGCGGGGATGTCGCCGAAGTCGAACTCCTCGTCGAGCTGGGCGACCTCGTCGAGGGCGTCCTGCTCCTCGCGCATGATCTCCTCCAGCCGGTCGGCGATGTCGTCGTGGCCCGGCTCCTGGGCGATCGGGGTCAGGTTCCCGTAGGAGGCGATCCCGTAGTGCTCGGACTTCCGGGCCGCGAGGACGTTGTACCGCTCGAGCACCTTGTCGTCGGGATCGCGCTCGACGAACTCCCCGTGTTGCTCGATCACGGCGTCGACGATCGGATCCTCGCTCGCCTCCGGTTGCATGTCGAGCGACTGGAAGATATCCTCGAGCCGGTCGACGTGACCCTGGGTCTCCTCGCGGTGCTCGGAGAAGGCCTCCTCGACCTCCTCGTCGACGGCCCCCTCCCGGAGGTCCTCGAGGGCGTCGACGAGCTGTTGCTCGGTGTAGTACATCTGCCGGAGCCCTTCCTGCAGCGGATCGTTCAGTGATCCACCGGACGTAGCACTTAGGATGGGACGTCCACGCACGTTCGACGGGAGGGCTGTCTGTGCAGGGAGTCAGGGGGGCAGCGGTCCCCAGCGGTGGCACCCGGAGCGGGCCGCCAGCCAGCGGTCCCGCGGTCCAAGGGTCGCTTCCCTGACTCGGACGGTTGCGCCCGAAGTCGGCGGGGATCGAACTAGAAAGCGGCCCCGACGATCCGAGCGCCGGAGCTGTCGGCGCCCGGAACTACGCCGTCGGTCCGCTCCGTGCGAGAAGTCGGTGGGACTGGGATTCGAACCCAGGAGGCACAGGGCCACCGGTTTTCAAGACCGGCGCGTTGGGCCAGACTCCGCCATCCCACCGCGTCTCGGGCCTACCGCCCCCGGGCCCTTTGCGCTGTCGGTCACCGCGCCAGTTCGAGGTCGCCCCCCTGCTCGACGACCGCCACCCCGAGGTCGTCGAGGCAGTCCGCGGTGCGCTCCGGGACGATGCGGCCGGCCCGGCGGCGCGCGCGCAGCAGTGTCAGGGCGTCGACGAGATCGGTCCCGGTCTCGACGACCGGTAGGGTCGGCAGGAAGTCGACCTCGAGGCCAGCGTCGAGTCCGCGGTCGGTCAGCGTCTCGACCGCCGGCGGCGTGTAGGCCCCCTCGAAGTCGATCGGCTCGGCGAAGCCGGCGTAGTAGACCCGGCCGCGGGTGGAGGAGCCGAGGACCGCCTCGCTGCGCCGGAGCTTCATCGCGGCGTTGTCCACGTGCGACCGGGCGAGGAAGGGGGCGGTCGGTTCGACGACGGCGACGGTGCCGACCTCCTCCCGTTCGAGGAGGTGCGTCGCGGTGTTGCCCGCGCGGCCGGCGAACGTCTCTCCTACCTGCACCTCGAAGCGAGCGGCGTCGGGGTCGCCGAGGGCGGTCCCGACGACGGCGCGGAGTCGGGCCTCGGCGTCCGGGTCCGGGTCCGCGTCGGTATCGGGCAGCGCGTCGTCGGGCCGGTAGTTGATCAGTAGTTCGCCGCCGCTGTCAGCGACGGCGCGGGCGACGTCGCCGAGCATCGCGGCGTAGAGGTCGGCGGCCTCCTCGGGCGCGAGCGGCGACGTCTCGACGAGTTCCGGGAGGACGACGCCCGGCCGGGGCGGGTCACAGAGGACGGCGACGGTGGTCATACCCCGACTGGGCGCGGCGCGGTCTTTATGCTCCCGGCTTCGCATCGGGGCACATGGGACTGACGCGAGCGCTCGCGGCCGTCTCCGTCGTCGTGGTCGCCGCCGCCGCCGTCGGTGCGCTGCGCGGGCTCTACGGGCTGTTCACGGGGCAGCACGTCACCGCCGCGGTGCTCGTGCTCGGCGTCGTCGCCGTGGCCGTCGCCCTGACGACGGTCGTCGGCAGCGAGGAGGCCGAGCGGACGGAGACGCCCTACTGGTAGCCGACCTCGCGGCGGGCCGATCCCCGAGGGCCGACAGCCGCCGGCGCGCTCGGGGTCGGGCGGCCCCGGGAGCTCTCGCCCCCGGGACGGGCGGTCGGCGCCGCTGGGGTCCTCCTGGGTCCGGTCCAGTCGCGGCGGGCCCCGCGGGCAGAGTTGCCCGGGGACCGCCGTTCGCGCCCCGCTCGTCGGTACTCTCCGTCTCCTCCCTCTGACGCGCCGGCCGGAGTGCCCTCGCCGGACGCCCGGCGACTGCGGGGCCGCACAGCGGGAACGATCACTCTCCGTCCTCGGCGCCCTCCCGCTCGCGGAGCTTCCGGCGCTGGATCTTCCCGGTCGTCGTCTGGGGCAGTTCGTCGACGAACTCGATGTCGCGGGGGTACTCGTACTTCGCGAGGTTCTCCCGGACGAGGTCGCGCAGCGCCTCCCGGAGCGCGTCGTCGCCCTCGGTGCCGGCGGTCGGCTGGACGAACGCCTTGATGATCTCGCCGCGGCGGTCGTCCGGGATCCCGACCACGCCCGCCTGGACGACGTCGGGGTGTTCCAGCAGCGCGCTCTCGACCTCGCCGGGGCCGACCCGGTAGCCGGCGGTGATGATGACGTCGTCGTCGCGGGCCTTGAACCAGAGGTAGCCGTCCTCGTCGCGGGAGCCGAGGTCGCCCGTGAGGTGCCAGTCGTCGACGCCGGCCGCCGCCGTCTTCTCCGGGGCGTTCCAGTACTCCTCGAAGATCACCGGATCGTCGCCCCGGCGGACGGCGATCTGGCCGACCTCGCCGGTCGGTCTCGGCTCGCCGGTGTCGCCGTCGATCACTGCCACGCTGTGACCGGGGACGGGCTTGCCCATCGACCCCGGCCGGGCGGGGAACCACTCCCGGCAGTTGGTCACCAGCAGGTTCGCCTCGGTCTGGCCGTAGAGTTCGTTGACGACCGTCCCGGAGAGCTCCTCGTCGGCCCACGACAGGATCTCCGGGGTCAGCGGCTCGCCCCCGGAGCAGATCGCCCGCACGGAGAGGTCGTAGCGCTCGGCGGGCGCGTCGACGTCCATCAGCATCCGGATCGCCGTCGGCGGGATGAACGTGTTCGCGACGTCGAACTCGGCCATGAGTTCGAACGCCCGCTCGGCGTCGAACCCCTCCATCGGCGTCCCGAGGACGGGCTGGCCGTAGTGCCACGCGGGAAAGACCAGATCCCCCAGCGCACCGATCCACGCCCAGTCCGCCGGCGTCCAGTGGACCCCCTCGTGGTCGCGCTCGAAGTACATCCGGTAGGCCGGCAGATGGCCGACCCAGAGCCCGTGAGTGTGGAGTACGCCCTTCGGCGGCCCCGTCGAGCCGCTGGTGTACATGACGATGGCGGGCGTGTCGGCGTCGGTGTCGGCGATCTCGAAGGAGTCGTCTCCGGCGAGGGCCTCCTCGAATGCGACGGCGCCCTCGGTCGCCGTCCCTCCGCCCGCGAAGCTCTCTCCCGTCGCCTCGACGACGTGCTCCAGCCCGTCACAGTCGGGGGCCACGTCCAGCGCAGTGGCGGTGACGGCCGGATCGGTGACGACCGCGACCGCGCCGCTGTCGTCGAACCGGTAGCGCAGCGACTCCTCGCCGAACAGCACTGACAGCGGCAGGGACACCGCGCCGAGCTTCCAGCACGCGAGATGGGTCAGGAGGTTCTCGGGGCGCTGGGAGAGCACGACCGCCACCCTGTCGCCGCGGCCGACGCCGCGCGCCGCCAGCCCGTTGGCCAGCCGGTCCGACAGCCGATCGAGATCGTCGAACGTGTACGCCTCACGGCGGCCGTCCGGATACGCCTGGTAGAGCGCCGGGCGGTCCGTCTCCTCGTGTTTCCGCAGGAAGTCCCGCGCGATGTTGTAGTCCGACGGCAGGTCCCACTCGAACCCCTCTCGGGCCGCCTCGTAGCTCTCGCCGTCGAGGGTGAGATACCACGCCATGTGCTACCCGACGCCAGCAGGAAGGTAAGCGTTCCCGTCAGAGAAACGCCAGCCGGGGAGTCGACACCGACACGTCGACCCCGGCGAAGGCGGGATCCTCGGCGAGCGATTCGACGAGGTCCCGCTGGTCGTCGCCGCGGGACGCGTTCGCGAGCGTCCAGCGCTCGGAGCCCCCCGACGCCTCCCACTCGACGGTCAGGCGCGCCCGCCGCGTGCGGTACCCGCGGTCCACTCCACGGCCGCGAGGTCAGCGAGCGGGACCGCGGAGTTGCGCTCCCGAAGAGCGAGCGCCTCCTCGTGGGCCAGCCCCGCGAGTCGCTCGCGGGTCCGCTCGCCCATGTCGGCCCGGAGGAGCGCCGCCCGGAACGACTCGCCGGCGAACGCCCAGACGAGGCGCTCGTCGGTGACGACCGCCTCCCAGAACTCGAGGGACGGCTGCCGGTTGCGAAACCACTCGGTGAACCGCCCGAGGGTCCGCTCGCCGTGTCTCGCGGCGCTAGTCGTCTCTCGTCTCTGCGCGAGTCGCAGCGTCGTCGGGGTCGTCCTGCGGACTGGCGGGGTGGTAGTCGGTGTCGTACTCGCCGGGGCGGTCGTCGAGGCGGTCGGGGTTGATCCGCCCGCCCAACAGCATGAAGTCGAGGACGGTACAGTAGAGCATCGCCTCGACGACCGGCACCGCCCGCGGCGGGAGCGACGGGTCGTGGCGGCCGACGACCTGGATCGCCTTCTCCGCGCCGCTCTCCCAGTCGACGGTGGTCTGCTCTTTGGGGATCGACGTGGGGGCGTGCCAGGTGACCTCGCCGTAGATGGGTTCGCCGGTCGTGATCCCGCCCTGGAGACCGCCGTGGTCGTTGCCGACCGGGACGGGGTCGCCCGCCTCGCTCTCGGTCTCGGGGTGGGACTCGCCGTCGTCGAACTCCCAGTCCTCGTTGCGGTCGATGC
Organism: Halobacteriales archaeon QS_5_70_17; assembly: GCA_003021975.1. Taxonomy (GTDB): domain Archaea; phylum Halobacteriota; class Halobacteria; order Halobacteriales; family Haloarculaceae; genus Halomarina. The sequence continues at coordinate 86,875 of PXRR01000005.1, forward strand.
CGGCCACCTCGCGGGCCTCGCGCCCCAGGCCGAACTCGAAGGCCGTCGTCGCCGGGACGGCCATCATCGCCGCGCCCAGTCGGGCGGGGAACGAGTCGAACCGCGGCGCGCCCAGCCCCCGGGGGACCCCGCGGGCCTCGAAGTAGATCGATCCGCCGATGGAGTCGCCCTCCTCCTGGTAGCGGTCGATCAGGTCGCGCATCTCCTCGGCGGTCTCGGGGTGAGCGCACCGCACCTCGTTGTCCTCGGTGTGCTCGAGCATCTCCTCGAAGCTCACCTCCGGGGCCTCGACGTCGCCGATCTGGTTGACGTGAGCCTTGATCCGGACGTCGTGGTCGGACTGCTCGAGGACCTGCCGGGCGACGGCGCCGGCGGCCACCCAGTTGACCGTCTCGCGGGCCGAGGAGCGCCCCCCGCCGCCCCAGTTGCGAGTACCGAACTTCGCGGAGTAGGTGTAGTCGCCGTGGCTGGGCCGCGGGGCGGTGACGAACGGCTCGTACTTCCCCGAGCGGGCGTCCTTGTTCTGGATGACCATCCCCAGGGGCGTCCCCGTGGTGTAGCCGTCCTGGATCCCCGACTGGAGTTCGACGGCGTCGGGTTCGTTCCGAGAGGTGGTGATCATCGACTGGCCGGGCTTGCGCCGATCGAGTTCGCGCTGGATGTCGTCCTCGTCGAGTTCGACGCCCGCCGGACAGCCCGAGACGGTGACGCCCATCGCCTCCCCGTGGCTCTCGCCGTAGGTCGTGAACCGGAAGAGGCGTCCGAACTGGTTACCGTTCATTACCGGGCGTGGGTGGTGTGGACATTTAGACCTTACAGAAGCCGCGAGGATCCGGGCGTCGGTCCGCGAGCGCGGGATCCCGCGCCCGCGGTCGGACGGAGGGGACCGCCGACCGCGAATCGGGGGAGAAGGGGGCTCACCACGCCGACTCCAGCACGTCGAGCAGTTCGTCCTCGGTCGGATCGAGTCCCTCCGGGCAGTTGCGCAGGAAGTAATCGTCGGCGACGTAGGCGGCGACGTCCGGCAGGGCGTCGCGCTCGACGGGATCGAGGTCGCGCAGGCGGTCGGGTAGTCCCATCCCGTCGCGGACGTCGGCGACGCTCTCGACGACCGCGCCCGCCCGGTCGTCGGCGTCGGTGTCGGCGACCCCGAAGGCCTCCGCGAGGACGTCCCGCCGGCCGCCGACGCGCCCGAAGAGGTACTCCAGGGCCGGGGGCGCCATCACCGCGTGGGCGATGCCCTGCTGGACGCCCTCCTCCCGAAGGCCGTGGCCGAACGCGTGGATCAGGGAGAGCAGGCCGCCCCCGCGGGTCGCCCGCGGGTACTGCACGAGGACGATGCCGGCGACGACCGCCTCCATCACCGCCGGGTCCTCGGGGTCGCGCACGTCGGGCAGCGAGGGGCGCAACAGCTTCAGGCCGTGGAGCGCCGGCGCGTCGGTCATCGGGCTGGCCATCCGGCCGTAGACCGCCTCCAGGCCCTTGTCGAAGCCGTTCATCGCCGATCCGACGAGCGCACCGGTCGGGGTCGTCTCGAAGAGGTCGGGGTCGTAGGCCAGGGCCTCCGGCATCAGGACGGGGTCGGAGTAGCCCGCCGAGAGGTCGCTACCGTCCCGGAAGACGACGGACCCGCCCGGCGAGAGGTCGGCCCCGGCGAGGGTCGTCGGGACGGCCACCAGCGGCATCGGGTCCTCGGGGACGGGGAGGGCGCCGCGCTCGGCGACGTACTCGCGTAACTCGCCGTACGAGCGGCCGTCCTCCCACACGGCGCGCACGGCGCGGGCGGTGTCGATGCTGGACCCGCCGCCGACCGCGACCAGCGCGTCGGCGTCCTCGTCGTCGACGGCCGTCAGCCCCTCGTAGACGGACTCGACGGACTTCTCGGGCGTGGTACCGTCGAAGACGCCCGCGAGGCGGTCGCCCAGCCCCGCCTCGACCGGATCCATCGTGTCGCGGTTGCTCCCGACGTTCGACCCGCAGACCACGAGCGCCCGGTCGGCGCCCAGTTCGGCGACGGTCTCCCCGAGGTCGGCCACGCAGCCCCGACCGAACGCGATCTCGCCGGCGACGTTGTCGTACTCGAACGGTTCGATCTCGTCGATGGCCATGCGTTCGCGAACGATCGACCGGCGGTTAACGGTTCTCATAGCGCCGAGACGCGCCCGGCCGCGAACGGCACCAGCATCTTGTCGGGGTGGAGGCCGCCGTGCATGCCCACCTGCGAGAGGTGGCCGTCGTCGTACCACGCGAACCCCTCGTCGGGGATCGCGAGCACGTCCGGACAGCGCCGGAGGAACCGGTCGCTCGGCTCGCGGTCGCCGAAGAGGTCCTCGTCGAGAAGCTCCTCGCGGCGCAACACCAGCGGGTCCAGCGGCGCCAGCCCCTCCCGGAGAGCCTCGATCAGCGCCTCCTCGCGGCCCTCGCGGGCGTAGAACTGGAGGTTCCGGGGGCCGCCGACGGCGGGGATTGGGTCGCCGCCGTCGACCTCGCCGTGGTCGGCGGTGACGATCAGCAGCGTCCGCTCGGCGACGGCCGGGTCGAGTCCGTCGACGAGTTCGCGTTCGAGCGCCGCGCAGACGGCCGCCAGTTGCGCGTCCGTCTCCGGGTGGGCGACGCCGGCGCGGTGGGCGGACTCGTCGACGCTCGGCACGTAGAACTGGCAGTAGGTCGGTCTCTCGGCGGCGGCCAGTCGCTCGCGGACCCGACAGGCCCCCCGTGCGACCGTGCGGTAGCCGACGCCGCGCGCGCCGGTCGTCGCCTGCCCGGAGTACGCCGAGTCGTTCAGGCCGGCCGGCGCGACGATCACCGAGTCCGCCGAGAGCCGGTCGTAGACCGGCCGCTCGTCGATCAGCGCCGCGGGATCGGCCGCCTCCGCGGGCGAGCGACCCTCGCGGTCGGTGAAGGGGAGCGTGTGGAGGTAGCCCCCCAGCGCCTCGACGTAAGCGTTCCACGCGCCGGAAGTGCCCCCAGCCGAACCCGTCGACGAACGCCACGACGACGTGCTCGACGTCCGTCCCGACCCCGTCGAAGACGTCGGCGGGGAGCGGCCGGCGCGCGTCCTCGCCCAGCAGCGAACACACCGTGTCGGGGACGTTCGCGAAGCAGTAGCCCGCCCAGTCGGGGCGGACGAACCCCGGGGCGAGCGTCGCTCCGCGGAGGCTGTCGGCGAGGGCAGTCCTGAGCACGGTCCCGAATCGCGCGGCGGTCACAATAGCCTTTACCGCGACCGGCGGCCCGTCCACTCCGCCGCGTCGGGGCGCGTCCCCCCAGCAAACCCACGCCTTTTTAAACTCAGAGGGGAAATATGAGCGTAACCGAGCGCACGGTCGCCCAAGGATGACGAGCGGGCGACCGGCGGGGTCCGGCGCGAGCGCGCCTCCGCGGGCGCGCCGGCGCAACCATCGGGCCGCGTGTGCACCGAGCCATCAGCGGACCGTCTGAGCCATCAGCGGACCGTCTACGCCGGTCGTACGCCGTCGCCCGTCGGGCGACTCCACTCGGAGTCCGAACTATGGAAGTCGAACTAGCAACAATCGGCGGTTACGAGGAAGTCGGTCGACAGATGACGGCCGTCCGTGCCGGAGATGACGTCGTCATCTTCGACATGGGGCTGAACCTCTCGAAGGTACTGATCCACGACAACGTCGAGACCGAGCGGATGCACTCGCTCGACCTCATCGACATGGGCGCGATCCCGGACGACCGCGTCATGTCGGACCTCGAGGGCGACGTGCAGGCCATCGTGCCGACCCACGGTCACCTCGACCACATCGGCGCCATCTCGAAACTGGCCCACCGCTACGACGCGCCGGTCGTCGCGACGCCGTTCACGATCGAACTGGTCAAACAGCAGATCCAGTCCGAGGAGAAGTTCGGCGTCCAGAACGACCTCGAGAAGATGGAGGCCGGCGAGACGATGGAGATCGGCGACAGCGGGAACGTCCGCCTGGAGTTCGTCAACGTCACTCACTCCATCATCGACGCGATCAACCCCGTGATCCACACGCCCGAGGGCGCCGTGGTCTACGGGCTCGACAAGCGGATGGACCACACACCGGTCATCGGCGACCCCATCGACATGGAGCGGTTCCGCGAGATCGGTCGCGAGGACAACGGCGTGCTCTGCTACATCGAGGACTGCACGAACGCCGGCCGGAAGGGGCGGACCCCCAGCGAGTCGGTCGCCCGGCGGCACCTGAAAGACGTGATGACGTCCATCGAGGACTACGACGGCGGCATCGTCGCGACGACGTTCTCGAGCCACATCGCCCGCGTGAAGAGCCTCGTCGAGTTCGCCGACGACATCGGCCGCCAGCCGGTGTTGCTCGGCCGCTCGATGGAGAAGTACTCCGGGACGGCCGAGCGCCTCGACTTCGTCGAGTTCCCCGAGGACCTCGGGATGTACGGTCACCGCAAGTCCGTCGACCGGACGTTCAAGCGGGTCATGAACGAGGGCAAGGAGAACTTCCTGCCGATCGTCACGGGTCACCAGGGCGAGCCGCGCGCGATGCTCACCCGGATGGGACGGGGCGAGACGCCCTACCAGCTCGACGACGGCGACAAGGTGCTGTTCTCCGCGCGGGTAATCCCCGAGCCGACCAACGAGGGCCAGCGCTACCAGTCCGAGAAGCTGCTGCAGATGCAGGGCGCCCGTATCTACGACGACATCCACGTCTCGGGGCACCTCCGCGAGGAGGGCCACTACGAGATGCTCGACGCGCTCCAGCCCCAGCACGTCGTCCCCGCCCACCAGGACATGAAGGGGTTCGCGCCGTACGCCACCCTCGCGAAGAACCAGGGGTATCAGCTCGGTCGCGACCTGCACGTGACCAGCAACGGCAACATGATCCAACTGACCGAATGAGCTCCGGTTCCGGTCCCGAGCGCGTCGAGGCGGCCGTCGAGGATCGGCGCGGGCTGATCAACGACGCCATCGTGGAGATGCTCCCGGTACAGCGCCCCGAGCGGCTCTACGAGGCCTCCCGCTACCTGCTCGACGCCGGCGGCAAGCGCCTCCGACCGACGATCCTGCTGCTCGTCGCCGAGGCCATCGAGGGGGTCGAGCCGCTCTCGGCGGACTACCGCGCGTTCGGGCCGGAAACGATCGACCTGATGGCCGCCGCCGTCTCCGTGGAGGTCATCCAGTCGTTCACGCTCATCCACGACGACATCATGGACGACGACGACGTCCGCCGGGGCGTCCCGGCCGTCCACCGGGAGTACGACCTCGAGGCGGCCATCCTGGCCGGCGACACGCTCTACTCGAAGGCCTTCGAGTACATGCTCGCGACCGGCGCGCCCCCGGACCGGTCCGTGCGGGCGCTCCGGGAACTCGCGACGACCTGCACGAAGATCTGCGAGGGGCAGGCGCTCGACGTCGAGTTCGAGGGCCGGAAGTCGGTCCCCCCGGAGGAGTACGTCGAGATGGTCGAACACAAGACGGCGGTGCTGTACGCCGCCTCGGCGTCGATCCCGGCGCTCCTGCTGGGCGCCGACGAGGAGGTCGTCGACGCGCTGACGGGCTACGGGCTCGACGTCGGGCGCGCCTTCCAGATCCAGGACGACCTGCTCGACCTGACGACGCCGAGCGAGAAACTCGGGAAGCAGCGCGGCAGCGACCTCATCGAGGGCAAGGGGACGATCGTGACGCTCCACGCCCGGCGACAGGGCGTCGACGTCGACGACCTCGTGGAGGCCGACTCCCGCGAGGAGGTCACCGAGGCCGAGATCGACGCCGCCGTCGCCCGCCTGGAGGAGGCCGGCAGCATCGACTACGCCCGCGAACGGGCCGTCGAGTTCGTCCAGCAGGGCAAGGAGCGCCTGGAGGTCCTCCCGGAGGGGGAGGCCCGGCGCACGCTCGCCGACATCGCCGATTACCTCATCGAGCGGGAGTACTAGCCACGGGTCCCGGACGTGTCGGTACCACGACCGGTGGGGTGTGCGCTTTTCACCGCCCTCCGAGTAGCCCCCGACGATGAGTTCTGACGCTCGTCAGCAGTGGGAGTACGAGACCCTCCGCCCGCCCCGCGAGGCGACGAGAGAGGAGGCGAAAGACCCGAAGGCCGAGCTGAACGAACTCGGCGCCGAGGGGTGGGAACTCGTCACGACCGTCGAGTACTCCGGCGGCGGGACGAAGTACCTCGTCCTCCGCCGGCCGGCCGGGGGCGCCGGCTCGAGCACCGAATGAGCGACGGAGCGGCGGCCGACGACAGCAGCGACATCAGCACCGGGAACACGATGCGCGAGCGGGCCGACGAGAGCAGGCTGAAGCTGTGGCTCCTCCTCGGGGCCAACCGGCTCGTCCTGACGGCCGGCATGGCGGTGATCTTCTTCGCGCTGTTCGTCGTCGTCGGAACGGTTCTCTATCCCCCGCTTCAGGCGATCGTCGCGAACACGAGCACTCTGAAGTACCTGTTCTCCCAGATGATCGGCGCCGTCATCACCGGCGTGACGCTGGTCGTCACCATCAGCCAACTGGTCATCTCACAGGAGAACGGCCCGCTGGGCGACCAGCGCCGCCGCATGAGCAACACCATGGACTTCCGGAAGTACACGACCGAACTCACCGGGGAGCCGGCGCGGGCCGACCCCTCGGCGTTCCTCCGGAACATCGTGCAGGTAGCGGAGGAGCGCACCAACCGCCTCGAGGAGAAGATGACCGGTCACGACAACGAGGAGTTGGCCCAGGAGATCGACGAGTTCTCCGAGAGCGTCACCGGGAACGCTCAGGTCGTCCGCGACCAGCTCGAGGGAGGAACGTTCGGATCGTTCGGCGTATTGAACGCCGCGCTGAACTTCAACTACGGGTGGAAGATCTTCCAGGTCGAGCGCATCGCCGACGACTACGAGGACGACCTGACAGACGAGGAGAACGAACTGCTGGAGGAACTCCGAACCGCGCTGTCGATGTTCGGGGCCGCCCGGGAGCACATCAAGACGCTGTACTTCCAGTGGGCGCTGATCGACCTCTCGCAGGTGATCCTCTACATGGCCATCCCGGCGCTGCTGATCGCGGGCTGCATGCTCGTGTTCGTCGACGACGGGACGTTCACCGGGATGATCCTGGGAATGGAGCACCTCCTCCTGGTGGTCGGCGCGGCGTTCACGGTGACGCTGGCGCCGTTCATGCTGTTCACGTCGTACATCCTCCGGATCGCAACGGCCGCGAAACGGACGCTTGCTATCGGGCCGTTCATCCTCAGGGAGTCCCAGCGATGACGGGAGACGACCGGAACCGACCGAGCCGGACCGATCCGGCCGACGCGACTCGCGGGGATCGCGGGTCGCCGATCGGTCGCCGCCGCTTCCTCTCGGCGGGCGCGGCCGCACTGGCGGTCGGGGTCGGGGGATGTGTCGCGGTCCGGCCCCGCGTCGAAACCGCCGGCGTCGACGAATCGGACGTGTTCGAGAGCGTCTCGCCCGCGGAGTCCGTGGTCGGCAAGCGCGCCGAGCTGTCCGTCTCGCTGACCCGGGCGGCGACGACTGACATCGGCGTCCGCCGGGTGAACTCCGTCACCGAGTCGGGGTCGAGCTACCAGGCCCGGTCCGTCGAGAGCGGACAGACCAGCCTGCAGCTGTACGTTCCTACTCGTCAGCGGGCGACGCTCACCGCGACGAACTACTCCGGGGAGACCGTCGCGAGGGTCGAGGTGCGCGTCACCGGCGATCGAGTGCCGTAGGTCGCGTCCAGGCGGAGCGGCCCTGACTCCGGGTCCAGGCCGGAGCCGAAATCCCGGAGGTTTTGCCCTCCCTCGCAGAACTACCCGGTAATGGACGACGACCTCCGCGAGCGCGTCGAGCGCGCCGCCGAGCGCGACGCGCTGTACAACGCGCTCAAACACGACAGCGACGCGCAGGTGGGAGCGATCATGGGACCGCTGATGGGCGAGAACCCCGAGTTCCGCGAGCACGGCGACGAGATCCCGGGCGTCGTCGCGCCGGTCGTCGAGCGGGTCAACGACCTCCCGCGGGCCGAGCAGCGCGAGCGACTGACCGAACTCGACCCCGAGGCCGTCGCCGAACTCGAGGCCGAGGCCGAGGACGAGGGCGAGGACCACCCCCTGCCGGACCTGCCGAGCGTCGAGGCCCGCGACGAGGTGCGAATGCGACTGGCGCCCAATCCCAACGGGCCGTGGCACCTCGGCAACGCCCGCATGCCCGCCGTCATCGGGACCTACAAGGAGCGCTACGACGGCCGGATGCTCTGTCGCTTCGACGACACCGACCCCGAGACCAAGCGCCCGGACCCCGACGCCTACGGCGCCATCCTCGACGCGATCGACTACCTGGGCTTCGACCCCGACGAGGTGATCCGGGCGTCCGACCGCCTGAAGACCTACTACGACCACGCCCGCGAACTGATCGAGATGGGCGGGGCCTACACTTGCTCGTGTCCCGCCGGCGGGTTCTCCGAGCTGAAAAACGCCGGCGAGGCCTGTCCCCACCGCGAGAAGGATCCCGAGACGGTCCGCGAGGAGTTCGCGGCGATGATCGACGGCGACTACGCCGCCGGCGAGATGGTCCTGCGGGTGAAAACCGACATCGAGCACAAGAACCCGGCGCTACGCGACTGGGTGGCGTTCCGGATCATCGACACGCCTCACCCCCGGGAGGAAGCGAGCGACTACCGCTGCTGGCCGATGCTCGACTTCCAGTCGGGGATCGACGACCACCTCACCGGGATCACCCACATCGTCCGCGGGATCGACCTGCAGGACTCCGCGAAGCGCCAGCGGTTCGTCTACGACTACTTCGGCTGGGAGTACCCCGAGGTGGTCCACTGGGGGAAGATCCAGATCGACGCCTACGACGTGACGATGTCGACCTCGACCATCAAGGGGCTGATCGAGGCCGGGGAACTCGACGGCTGGGACGACCCGCGCGCGCCGACGCTGGCGAGCGTCCGCCGGCGGGGGATCCGGGGCGAGGCGGTCGTCGACGCGATCGTCGAACTCGGCACGTCGACCAGCGACGTCGACCTCGCGATGTCGTCGATCTACTCGCGCAACCGGGACCTGATCGACGACGAGGCCGACCGCCGCTTTCTCGTCCGGGACCCCGAGCGGTTCGCGCTCGAGGCCGGTCCCGACGCCGGGACGCCGCCGCTGCACCCCGACCACGAGGAGCGCGGCCGACGCGAGATCCCGGTCGGCGACAGCGTGGTCCTCGAACCCGGGGACGTCCCCCCGGTCGGCGACCGGGTCTGGCTGAAGGGGTACGGGCCGGTCCGCCGGACCGAGGCGGGCCTGACCTACACCGGCGACGACCTCTCGGTCGTCCGCGAGGGCGACGTCGACGTCGTCCACTGGGCGCCGGCCAACGGCGTCCCCGTCCGGTTGCGGACGATGGAAGGCGACGTCGAGGTGATCGCCGAACCCGGCCTCGCCGACCACGCGGTCGACGACGTGGTGCAGTTCGAGCGCGTCGGCTTCGCGCGGGTCGACGCGGTGCCGACGGGCGCCGACCGGATCGTGACGTACTTCGCTCACCCGTAGGCGTTCGGACGTACCTTTATTCGGCTCGGCGTAGTGCCACGAGGTACCAATGGCCATAGATCCCGAGTTCGAGGAGAACCGCGAGGTCGTAGACGAGCACAGCGGCCACAAGGTCTGGGGACCAATCGACGAACCGGACGAACTGGGCATCCACGGGACCCACGTCGCCGTCGACTTCGACATCTGCCTGGCCGACGGCGCCTGCCTCGAGGACTGCCCGGTGGACGTCTTCGAGTGGGTGGACACGCCCGGCCACCCCGAAAGCGAGACCAAGGCCGACCCGGCCAACGAGCCCCAGTGCATCGACTGCATGCTCTGTGTCGACGTCTGCCCGGTCGACGCCATCGATGTCGATCCGGGTCGGTCGGACCGGACCTGACGACGAAACCGTCCGCTCGCGGTCGCTTCGCACGCCGCGGCGGTAGTCCCGGCTCCGCCGCTCGGGGCTCCTGGCGGACGGCCCACGCCTGACGTAGGCAGGCCGCCCACGGCGTAGCCGACCGACCGGGCGATGGCTCCGGGGCCGAGGACGTCCGTCGACTCCTCGGCTTGCTCTCGCCGCTCGTCGTCCGGGGAGTGATCCGGTCTCGACGGCTTCCGGTTCGTCGAGCGTCGCGCGGATGTCGCTCCCGCTGCCGACCTCCTCCCCGGGCGCACTTCGGCGGCACGCCCGGACCGACCGCCGGCGGCGGTTTTCTGTTGCGCCACGACTCCGTCGAGTCGCGCGTCTTCTTCGTCGCCACCGTCAACGACGACGTCGTCGGCTGGGTCCACCTCAACGCCCCCGAGATCGAGAAGCTGAGCCAAACCGCCGAACTCACCGTCGGCGTCATCGACCAGAACCGCGGTCACAGCAAGGGGAGTCACCTGCTGGGGCGGGGCCTGGAGTGGGCCAAGAGCGAGGGCTACGAGAAGATCTACAGCAGCGTCCCCTCGACCAACGAGGGCGCCATCGAGTTCCTCCGCGACCGGG
>PXRR01000006.1 GCA_003021975.1 Halobacteriales archaeon QS_5_70_17
CCGTCGACGCTCACCACGACCGCGCCGTCGCGGGGCCGGGCGACCCGGCGGGCCGCATCGCAGGAGGCGGTCAGGTCCGCCAGGACCGTCCGCGCCTCGTCGACGGGCCAGCGGTCGTCGCCCATCGGGTCGGCGAACGACCGCACCGACGGCCCCGAGACGACGGCGACGTACAGTCCCGGCCCCTGGGCGTGAGGTTCGTCCCAGCGGTCGAACCCGAGGCTGACGTCCTCCAGGCAGTACCGGACGCCGTCGTGGCGCTCGTACTCGAAGTCGAGGGGGTGGCGGGACACGGGGCCGACGTACGGGCCGACTCGAACAAGGCGTGACCCCTGCAGGCGCCGCCGGCCGCGCCGGCCCGTCAGTCGAGGAACGCCAGCAGGCGGTCGGCGACCGCGTCGGGGTACTCGTGGTGGAGCCAGTGGGTGGCGTCCTCGAACACCGCCAGATCGCCGCGCTCGCAGTAGTCGAGCGAGCGCTCCGCGTTCCCCCGCAGGAGGGCGGCGTCGCGGGCGCCCCAGAGGATCAGCGTCTCGGGGGCGATCCGGTCCTCGCGGCCGAGCGGTCCCGACCGGAGGCCGTTCGCGCGGTACCAGTTGAGCATCCCCGTCAGCGCTCCCTCGCGGTCCCAGGCGGCCCGGTAGCGCTCCAGGTCGCGTTCGTCGAACGTCCCCGGACGGCTGGAGGCGGTCAGCGTCCGGGCCAGCAACCGGTAGTTCCGGGCTCGCAGCGCCGCCTCGGGGGCGCGCGGGAGCCGGAAGAGCGCGGCGTAGGCGCTCCGGAGCGCCTGCCGGGGCTCGGCCCGGAGCGTCCGGACGTAGGCGCCGGGGTGGGGGACGTTGAGGACCCCCAGCCGGTCGACCCGGTCGGGGGCCTCGGCGGCGAGCAGCCACGCGACCATCGCCCCCCAGTCGTGGCCGACCACGCGGGCCGCCGCGTGGCCGGTCGCGTCGAGGAGACCGGCGACGTCACCGACCAGCCGGTCGATCCCGTAGGCGCGCCGGTCGGCGGGCCGGTCGCTGCGGTTGTGCCCCCGCTGATCGGGGACGAGCACGCGGTAGCCGGCGTCGGCCAGCGGGCCGATCTGCCCCCGCCAGCCGTACCAGAACTCGGGGAAGCCGTGGAGCAGTACCACCGGCGGCCCGTCGGCCGGACCCGCTCGGCGGACGTGCAGTTCGACGGCGCCGGCGTCGACGGTCGTCGACTCGCCCGGCAGGGATCGGGCGCTTCGATCCATGCCGCCCGTTCGGCGGGGAGCGGCGAAAGGCTGTCCTTCGAGCGGCGGCAGGCGGCTCCCGCCGCGCGACCGCCCGGACCGACGCGCTGCAGTCGCTCGATTTCCATCACTCGGCTAAACCTATCAGAAGTATTGTCATTGTCTGACGCAGGTTTATACGTGCGGAGCGGGGCATGGGATCTATGGGCAGCGGGAACCGCGTCGAGGAACTCGAATCACGCGTCAAACAGCTCGAAGCGTCGGTCTCGGGACTGACCGACGAACTCGTCGAGTGCAAGGAGCGCCTGCGGGCACTGGAGGCGGAGGTCGACACGGACGACATCATCGAAGGGGCGGCCACGCGGTCGGACGCCGCGAGCGCGGTCGGCGACGGCGGCGGCCCCCCGGCGGATCCCGGTGACGGCGTCGAGACCGATGCCGGCGGGGAATCCGAAGAGGCCAAATCCCAGCAGGAAAACGAGGAGACAACCGCGGGCTCCGACGACGAGATCATCGTCGCGTAAGGGGTCCGTTCCCGCGAGCGCCCCCCATGCACATCAAAGAGCTCGTCCTCGACGATTTCAAGAGTTTCGGCCGGAAGACCCGCATCCCGTTCTACGAGAACTTCACGACCATCAGCGGTCCCAACGGATCGGGGAAGTCCAACATCATCGACTCGATCCTGTTCGCGCTCGGGCTGGCCCGCACCAGCGGCATCCGGGCCGAGAAGCTGACGGACCTCATCTACAACCCCGAAGACGACGGCACCGAGTTCGCCGGCGAGCGCGAGGCCAGCGTCGAGGTCGTCCTCGACAACTCCGACGGCACGCTCTCGCGGTCGCAGGTGGTCAACGCCGCCGGTAGCGAGGACGTCGGCGACGTCGGAGAGATCTCGGTCCGCCGCCGGGTCAAGCAGACCGAGGACAACTACTACTCCTACTACTACCTGAACGGCCGCTCGGTAAACCTCTCGGACATCCAGGACCTGCTGTCCCAGGGCGGCGTCGCCCCCGAGGGGTACAACGTCGTGATGCAGGGCGACGTGACCGAGATCATCAACACGACGCCCGGCAACAGGCGGGAGATCGTCGACGAGATCGCCGGGGTCGCGGAGTTCGACGAGCGGAGGGCCGACGCCATGGAGGAACTGGCGGTCGTCGAGGAGCGCGTCGACGAGGCCGACCTCCGCATCGAGGAGAAGGAGGAACGGCTCGCACAGCTAGAGGACGAACGCGAGACCGCCCTCGAGTACCAGTCGCTGCGCGACGAGAAGGCGGAGTACGAGGGCTACCTGAAGGCCGCCGAACTCGAGGACAAGCGCGCCCGCCTGGCCGACCTCGAGGAGTCCATCGGGGCCGACGAGGGGACCCTCGACGAGCGCCGGCGGACCCTCGACGAGCGCCAGGGCACCGTCCTCCGCCTGGAGGAGGACCTGGAGGACCTCAACGCCGAGATCGAGCGCACCGGCGAGGACGAACAGCTCCGGGTGAAACGCGAGATCGAGGAGGTGAAAGGCGAGATCTCGCGGCTGGAAGACGCCGTCGAGAGCGCGGAGGAGCGCCGCGAGGACGCCGAGAACGAGCGCCGGGAGGCGTTCGTCGAGGTCGATCGCAAGCAGGAGCAGGTCGAGGACCTCGAGGCGCGGATCCGCAACCTGAAAGTCGAGAAGGCCTCCGTGAAGGCCGACGCCGAGGAGCGCCGCGAGGACCTCGCGGAGGTCGAAGCCGAGATCGAGGCCGTCGACAGCGAGTACGAGCAGCTGAAGTCCGATCTCGCGGCCGCCCGCGAGGGCCTCGAGGCGGCGAAAAGCGAGAAGAACGAACTGCAGCGGGAGCAGGACCGCCTGCTCGACGAGGCGCGCCGGCGCTCGAACGAACAGCGGGAACTCGAAAGCGAGATCGAGGACCTGGAGGACGAGATCCCCGAACTGGCGGCCGACCGGACCGACCTGGAGGGCGAACTGGAGAAGGCCCGCGAGAACAAAGCCGCCATCGAGGAGGTCGTCGACGACCTCCGGGCGGAGAAGTACGACCTGCAGGACGACCTGGAGACCGTCGAGGACGACCTGAGCGCCGCCCAGGCAGAGTACGCCGAACTGGAGGCGAAAGCCGGCGAGAGCGGCGACGACTCCTTCGGGCGGGCGGTGACGACGGTCCTCGAGAGCGACGTCGAGGGGGTCCACGGCGCGGTCGGCCAGCTCGGCGGCGTCCCCGGGGAGTACGCCACCGCCTGCGAGACCGCCGCCGGGGGCCGGCTCGCGCACGTCGTCGTCGACGACGACGGGGTCGGCCAGCGCTGCATCGAGTACCTCAAGGCCCGCAACGCGGGCCGGGCGACGTTCCTCCCGCTGACGGAGATGGACGAGCGGTCGCTGCCCTCGCTGCCCGACCGCGAGGGGGTCGTCGACTTCGCGTACGAGCTCGTCGAGTTCGACCCGCAGTACGCCGGCGTCTTCTCGTACGTGCTCGGGGACACGCTCGTCGTCGAGGACATGGCGACCGCCCGCGACCTGATGGGCCGCTACCGGATGGTGACCCTGGAGGGCGAACTCGTCGAGAAGAGCGGCGCGATGACCGGCGGATCGCGGTCGGGATCGCGGTACTCCTTCTCCTCGAGCGGCGGCCGCCTCGAGCGGGTCGCCAGCAGGATCAACGACCTCGAGGAGCGCCGCCAGTCGGTCCGCTCGGAGCTCCGGGACGTCGAGGGCCGACTCGACGACGCCCGCGACCGGCAGGCCGACGCCGCCGACCGCGTCCGCGAGGTCGAAGGCGAGATCGAGGACGTCGAGGAGCGAATCGCGGCGATCGAGGGCGAGATCGAGGAGAAGCGCGAGGAACTCGAGGAGATCGAGGCCGAGCGCGAGGAGGTCTCCGAGCGCATGGAGGCCGTCGAGTCGGAGATCGAAGCGCAGGACGCCGAGATCGGCGAGATCGAGGACCGCATCGCCGACCTGGAGGCCGAACTCCGCGACTCGGAGGTCGCCGAACTGACCGAGCGCGCGGAGACCATCCGCGAGGAGATCGGCGAGATGGAGTCGGAGATGGACGACCTCGGCGGCGAGCTCAACGAGTTGCAACTCGAGAAGCAGTACGCCGAGGAGGCCATCGAGGACCTCCACGAGGAGATCGAGGCGGCCCAGAACCGCAAGGCCGACGCCGAGGAGCGGATCGACGACCTCGAGGCCGAGCTCGACGAGAGACGGGAGGAACTCGCGGCGAAGCGCGAGCAGGTCGAGGAGCTGGAAGAGGAGCTCTCGGAGCTGAAAGCGGAGCGCAGCGACCTCAAAGACGACCTCGAGGCGGCCCGGGAGGCCCGCGACGAGGCCCGCGAGGCGGTCGCCGAGGTCGAGAGCCGACTCGAGGACCGCCGGGAGACCCGCGACCGCCTGGAGTGGGAGGTCGACGAACTCGAAGCCGAGGTCGGCGAGTACGACCCCGAGTCGATCCCGGACCACGACGAGGTCGAACGTGAGATCGAGCGCCTCGAGGGAGAGATGGCCGACCTGGAACCGGTGAACATGCTCGCCATCGAGGAGTACGACGAGGTGGCCGACGACCTCGCGGACCTGGAGGAGAAACGCGCCACGCTCGTCGAGGAGCGCGACGGCATCGTCGAGCGCATCGAGGGCTACGAGGCGAAGAAGAAGGCGACGTTCATGGAGGCCTACGAGTCGATCAACGGCCACTTCGAGGACATCTTCGAGCGACTCTCCAGCGGGAGCGGGACGCTCGTGCTCGAAGACGAGGACGACCCCTTCGAGGGCGGGCTGACGATGCAGGCCAAGCCCGGCGACAAGCCCGTCCAGCGGCTGGACGCGATGAGCGGCGGGGAGAAGTCGCTGACCGCGCTCGCCTTCATCTTCGCGATCCAGCGGCACAACCCGGCGCCGTTCTACGCGCTCGACGAGGTCGACGCCTTCCTCGACGCGGCCAACGCCGAGGCCGTCGGCGAGATGGTCGACGACCTCGCGGAGGACGCCCAGTTCGTCGTCGTCTCGCACCGCTCGGCGCTGCTGGAGCGCTCGGAACGCGCCATCGGCGTGACGATGATGGACGACAACGTCTCGGCGGTGACGGGCATCGACCTCGGCGGGCAGGGGGTGCCGGCGGATGACTGACAGCGACGTCGACCCGGACGCGCTGGTGAACATCGCGAACCACGAGGACCGCGAGCGCCCCGGCGACGAGACGACCGACGCCGACACCGACGCCAACGCCGACGCCGACGCCGGCGACGAGCGCGCGAGCGACCGCGGACCCGAGGACGGGATCGGGGCGCTCGGAGACGAGGGGGAGAGCGAGGCCGACGGCGACACCGCCGCCGACCCGACCGGCGGGGGCGGCGGGACCGCGAGGCCGGACGGCGATCCCGAGGGCGGGGGCGAGGGCGACGCCGACGAGGGCGTCGAACCGGTCGAGTTGCTCGTGCAACTGGCCGACCGGGGGGAGATCGAGCCGTGGGACATCGACATCGTCGCGGTGACCGACAAGTTCCTCGCGGCGCTCGACGACGCCGACCTCCGGACGGGCGGGCGGGCGCTGTTCTACGCGAGCGTCCTCCTGCGGATGAAAAGCGACGCGCTGATGGACGACGACGACCCCGACGAGGATGAGGCGTGGGACGAGCCCTGGGAGGAGGGCGCCCCGCCCGACCACGGGGGCGACCCCGAGGAGTGGGCGCCCGATCCCGTCGACGCGCTCAAGCGAGAGATGGACCGCCGGCTGGAGCGCAAGCGCGCCCGCGGGATGCCCGAGACCCTCGACGAACTGATCCGGGAGCTCCGGGAGGCCGAGCGCGGCTCCTGGTGGAAGGAGTCCCGCAGCTACGACACGAGCGACTCGCCGACGGGCTTCCGGCGGGGGACACAGACCCTGGACTACCGGGCCGGCGACGACGTCCGGGTCGACGACGAGCCGACGGCCGCGGACGTCACCGGGACGGCCCACGGCGAGGACATGGAGACGACGATCCGGCGGGTCAACCGCGCGCTGCGCGAGCAGTACGACGCCGGGCGCGACGAGGTGCTCTACGACGAGATCGACGACGCCGGCGGCTCCCGGGTGGAGACGTACCTGGCGGTGCTCTTTCTCGCCCACCGCGGACAGATCCGCCTCCAGCAGGACGAACTGTTCGGCGACCTCTGGGTGCAGGACCCGAACGCGGTCGACGCGACCGCCGAGGCCGTCGCGGACTGAGCCGCGGGTCACGGACCCGAGGGCGCAGTTCTCGCCCGCCGGGCGGAGCAGATAGACCTGAGGGACCCTCGGATCGTTCGCGCACGGCGGCCTCGCTCGACCGGGGTACGTTACAGGTACTCGCCGGCCAGCAGGTCGACCCGATCGCGGGTCGCCTCGGGGATCGCCTCGCTGGGGGTGTTGATCGTCCCCTCCAGCGCGTGCCCGCAGTCGCAGTCGCGGTCCTCGGGGAGGGCCCGGATCGCGCGCTCGACGACCTCCTTGATGGCGGTTTCGTTGGCGGCGGCGTTCTCCAGGACCTCCTCCAGGGTGACCTCGCTGTCCTCCTTCCAGACGTCGTAGTCGGTGACGCCCGTGACCGTCGCGTAGCAGAGTTCGGCCTCGCGGGCGAGTTTCGCCTCCGGGACGGCCGTCATCCCGATCACGTCCCAGCCCTGCGAGCGGTAGAACTCGCTCTCGGCCCGCGTCGAGAACTGCGGTCCCTCGATGCAGACGTACGTCCCGCCGTCGACGGCCTCGCGGCCGGTCCCCTCGGCCGACTCGACGAGGTGCTCGACCATGTGGGGGCAGTATGGCTCGGCGAAGCCCATGTGGACGACCATCCCGTCGCCGAAGAAGGAGTACGGGCGGTGGCGAGTGCGGTCGAAGAGCTGGTCCGGGACGACCAGCGTCCGCGGCGGGAGGTCCTCGCGCAGCGAGCCGACGGCGTTACTCGAGAGGATCCGCTCGACGCCGACCTGCTTCAGCGCGTGGACGTTCGCGCGGTAGGGGACCTCGGTGGGGTCGTACTGGTGGTCGCGGCCGTGCCGCGGGAGGAAGGCGACCTCGGTCCCGTCCAGGTCCCCGAGCGTGACCGGCGCGCTGGGGTCGCCGTAGGGGGTCGTCACGTCCTCTTCGCGGACGTCCGTCAGGTCGAGCGCCTCGTAGATGCCGCTGCCGCCGACGAATCCGACCGTCATACCGGTTGCTCCCGCGTCGGTCCGTTAAACCCTCCGGTGCCGGCGCGGGCCGGGCTCGCGGGGCCCGCTGCGGTCCGCCGCCGTCAGGTCGCCAGCGCGACCCACCCGAGGAGCTGACAGACGGCGAACGCGACCGCGGCGGCGACGCCGGGCCGCGGGTCCCGCCGGCGGAGATACCGGACCGCGGCCCACGCCGTCAGCGGTACCGCGGGGAGGCCGGCGGCGGCGACGACTCCCGGAAGTCCCGCCCGCCACAGCACAGCCAGCAGCAGGAAGGCCGCGCTCGCGCCGGCGAGATACAGCGTCCGGAGGCACTCGGGGGAGAGCCGGGCCGCCAGCGTTCGCCCGCCGACGGGGGTCGACCCCGATCCCGCCCCCCGGACCGCGAGCAGACTCGCGAACGCCAGCAGCGCGACCGGGAGGCAGGCCAGCGCCGTCGCCCCGGGCGCGTACCCGACGGTCGCGGCGCCGTACGCCGGGAGGAGGACGCCACCGACCGCCGCGGCGACGGGCTCGTCGAGACCGCCGCCCGCGAGCGCGACGGGCGCCAGCGCGCGGGCCCACCCGAAGACGACGGCGGCGGCGAGAAGCGTGGCGGCCGCTGCGGGGAG
>PXRR01000007.1:0-938 GCA_003021975.1 Halobacteriales archaeon QS_5_70_17
GACCGCCGGGTAGTGGCGGCGGTCGGCGCGATCGCCCTCCTGGCGGTGCTGGCGCGGTTTCTGTTCGTGGGTGCCCGGGTGGCCCACTGGGACGAGGCGCGGGTGGGCTACTGGATTCTCGATTACCTGCGGACGGGGAGCTACGAGTACCGGCCGATCATCCACGGGCCCTTCCTCCAGCACGCCAACCGCGCGGTCTTCGGCGTCTTCGGGGTGAGCGACGCGACCATGCGCTACGTCCCTGCGCTCGTCGGCGGGCTGTTGCCCCTGACGGCGCTGTTGTTCCGCGCACGGCTCACCGACGGGGAGACGGTGGCGCTGGCGGGGTTTCTCGCGGCCAATCCCGTCTTGCTGTACTACTCGCGGTTCATGCGCGGCGACCTCCTGGTCGGCGCGTTCATGTTCGCCGCCTTCGCCTTCTTCCTGCGGGCCTCCGACACCCGCCGGGCGCGGGACGGCCTCGCTGGCGTGGGCTTCACCGCGCTGGGGGTCACCGTCAAGGAAAACGCCCCCGTCTACGTCCTCTGCTGGCTCGGCGCCGCCGCCGTCGTCGCCTGGCTCCGACTCGTCGCCGCCCGAACCCGCGGCGAGCGGTGGCTCCCGGACGCGCGAACGGTCCGCGCGCGGATGAACGCCGCCGACGGCCGGCGGATCGCCGGCACCGCCCTGGCCGCGCTCGCTGTCTTCCTGGCGGTCGTCGTCCTCTTCTACGCCCCCCGCGGAGACGGGGGCGCGACGCTGGGCGCCGCGCTGGCCGATCCGGCGCGGTTCCCCGCGGTGGTCCGCGAGGCGACGGTCGGCTCCTACGCCGAGTTCCACCGCGTCTGGGGGAGCGGAGACAAGGCCGACCACGCGTACCTGCCGTACTTCCGACACCTGCTGGGGACGCTGGCCTACGGCGCGAGCGTGCTCTGCCTGTTCGCGCTCGTCGGCTTCCT
>PXRR01000007.1:1004-2453 GCA_003021975.1 Halobacteriales archaeon QS_5_70_17
GTCGCTCGCGGCCGTCGGCGCGCTGACTCTCGCGCTCGTGGCCGTCAGCGCCGGCTTCGTCGGCTACTGGGGGTACCACACCAGCTACGAGGCCCCCCACTCCCCGGACAACGAACTCGTCCAGTACGCACAGCCTCCCGCGGAGGTCCGCCCCGCCGTCGAGCGGATGGACCGGGCGATCCGGGCGGACAACGGGGAGACGGACGTCCTGCTGTACGGGAGTTTCCTCGTCGACGGGCGGCCGATCGGCGACCGGCGCGCGGCCTGCGCCGGGGTCGACGGCTGGTTCAACGCCCTGCCCTTCCCCTGGTACTTCGAGCGGAGCGACGCCGCCGTCGCCTGTAGTCCCGACATCCGGGACTTCGAGTCCCGGGAGTCGTACCCGCCGGTCGTGATCTACGCCGCCGCCGGGTCGCCCGGCGACCCGGCCTTCGCGGAGGTCCGGGGCCGACTCGCCGATCGGCTGGACGGCTACGAGCGCTACACGATCCGGCTCCGGGCGACCGACACGCCGGCGGTCGTGTTCGTCGACCGGACGACGTCGAACGGGACGGCCGAGCGAGCGCGAGGAGCCCCTGCGAGCGGTACCGTCCCGCCCTCGTCGCCCCCTCGCCAGTCGACCGGGATCGCACGTAGCGGCAAATATTGACACGGCGGTGGACCGCAGTCCCGTCGCCGCGCGGCGGTTCGCCGCGCCGACCGGTCGCGGTTCCGGTGACGGTCGGGGGAGGCGCGTCGAACCTGACCACGCCCGCGTTAGTCGCTCACGGGTCCGATCTGGCCGGGATCGCTCCGCTCCGGTCCGGTTTCGCCCCGCTATCCCGTGTCACACGTAGCGGCAAGTACCGATCCGACCGCCGGGCGCCGACATGGTTCGCCGGTACGGGCACGTACAACCCTGCGGATCGCCGTGGTGCTACACACTGTCACGCACCGACGCGGCGTGGGGGTCACTATGAACACTGTCGAAGAATGGAAACAGGAGAAGCACCCGCTCGACGTCGTCGAGGACGTCCGGGCGTACGCCGAGGAGGGACTCTCGTTCGAGGAGATCGAGGCCCGGGCCGGCGACGGCGAGTGGGAGCGCCTCAAGTGGGCTGGGATGTACACGCAGAAACAGGACGGCTACTTCATGGTCCGGACGAAGGTGCCCGGCGGCCACCTCACGCCGGACCAGGCCGAGACGATCGGCGAGGTCGCGGCCGAGTTCGCCACCGCGCCCGAGTGGGCCGGCGGGAGCGACCAGAACGACGTCTTCGGGGACGCGTACATGGACGTCACGACCCGCCAGGACGTCCAGATGCACTGGATCGAACTGGAGGACGTCCCCGAGATCTGGCGGCGCTACGCCGAGGTCGGCCTGACGACGGTCCAGGGCTGTGGCGACTCGGCGCGGAACGTGCTGGGCTGTCCGGCGGGGGGGCTCGACGACCACTCCGCGTTCGACGC
>PXRR01000007.1:2611-51754 GCA_003021975.1 Halobacteriales archaeon QS_5_70_17
CCGTGGAGTTCTGCCGGGCGGTCGCACAGGTGTTCAAGGAACTGGGCGACCGCCACAACCGCGGCGTCTGCCGGATGCGGTACCTCGTCGAGCAGATGGGCGCCGAGGCCTTCGAGGAGGCCGTCCGCGAGCGGTGTACCGTCGACCTCCGCGAGCGCGGGACCGATCTCACGGAGGGGTACACCGGTGACCACGTGGGCGTCCACGACCAGCGCGCCGACGGAGTGCAGTACGTCGGCTTCAACGTGATCGGCGGCGCCGAGTTCGCCGAGGCCGCCCGCGCCGCCCGCCGGTACGGGACCGACGAGACGACCGTCCGGCTGGCGACCGACCAGAACTTCCTGATCACGCACGTCCCCGAGGGGAACGTCGACGACCTGCTCGCCGAACCGTTCGCCGAGGACTACCAGCCCGATCCCGGGCCGTTCTCCCGGGGCGCGGTCGGCTGTACGGGCAGCGAGTTCTGCAACTACGGTATCGTCGAGACGAAGAACCGCACGAAGCGGTGGGCGCGGGAACTCGACGACCGCATCGACACGCCCGAGGACCTCGACGTCGTCCGGGTGCACCTCAGCGGCTGCTCGGCGTCCTGCGCCCAGCCTCAGATCGCCGACGTCGGCCTCCGGGGGGAGACCGTGAAGGTCACCGGCGACGGCGAGGGCGACCTCGTCGAGGGGATGGACCTCGGCCTCGGGGGGAGTCTGGGGGCGGACAACGCCTTCCTCAACTGGGTCGAGAACGCCGTCCCCGCGACCGCCGTGATCCCCGCTCTCGAGGAGCTGTTCGCGGTCTACGCGGACGAGCGGACCGACGGCGAGCGGTTCTACCAGTGGTGTCGCCGCGTCGGCGACGACCGCCTCCGGTCGATCATGCAGCGCGCCGACGCGAACGTCGCCGGCGGCGTCCCCGCCGAGACCGACGGCCAGGACCGGGAGCGGGGTGAAGCCGATGACTGACGACCCCGCCGGGCGACCCGACTCCCTTCCGGGCGTGCCCGAGACGCCCGACGACGACGAGCCGGCGGTCCGGGTACCGCCCGGCAGCGACGCTCCGCCGGAG
Source organism: Halobacteriales archaeon QS_5_70_17 (assembly GCA_003021975.1). Classification (GTDB taxonomy): domain Archaea; phylum Halobacteriota; class Halobacteria; order Halobacteriales; family Haloarculaceae; genus Halomarina. Next base: position 3,671 of record PXRR01000007.1, read on the forward strand.
GCTCCCCGGGGAGACCGCGCCCGCCCGATCCGCTACCAGAGAGCGAACCCCGCTGTCGAGGACGCTCCCGGACGCGAGCGCGACGGCGAGGGGGCGGGCGAAGGCCGCTGTGGTCCCGAGTCCTGCACCTGCGGGGAGCGGACGACTCCGGGCGTGACCGGGGACGGGGCGGACTCCGCGGCGCCTGTCACCGACGGCGGTGCGACGCCGGCCAACGCCGACGCCGACGGGAACCTGGACGTGGAGTTCACCGAACCCGCCGCCGGGACGAGCCAGGACGTCGACGCGGGGGACCCCGCCGAACGCGTCGGCGTCCCCGACGGCGTCGACCTCGACACGCCCGGGTACTCGATCCGCGAGGAGATGAACGACATCGAGACCCCGGACGACAAGACGTGGTTCATGGAACTCGACGAGGCCGTCGTCGGGGCCGACCGCTGCATCCAGTGTGGGACGTGCGTGGCCGCCTGCCCTTCCGACTCGATCGGAATCGGCGACGACGGCCTCCCGAAGCTCGTAAAGATGTGCACGGGCTGTTCGCTGTGCTGGGACTTCTGTCCCCGTGGCGGAATGCGCTACGAGCGCCAGTGGAAGATCACCGGCGGCGACGACAACGTCAAGGGCGCCGGCGACCCGATCACGGAGTTCTCCGCGAGGGTCGGCGAGTCGTGGCAGCGCAACGCCCAGGACGGCGGGGTCGTCACGGCCGTCCTCAGCCACCTGCTGGAGGCCGGCGAGATCGACGGCGCGCTGATCGCCACCGAGAGCGACGAGGACCCCTGGAAGGCCGAGAGCTACCTCGCGACCAGCCACGAGGAACTAGTGGCCAACGCGGGGAGCTTCTACAACCAGACGATGGCGCTGGGCAACCTCGACCTCGAGCAGTGGGCCCACAAGCTCCCGGACGAGGACTTCGAGGACATCTCGCTGGCGCTCGTGGGCACGCCCTGCGAGATCGAGGGGATCCGCGCGCTCCAGGACTTCGAGTGGGACTACCAGGCCCAAGACGAGGGGGTCCGCGCGGTCGAGTACACGATCGCGCTGATGTGTACGAAGAACTTCAACTACCGGCAGCTCATCGGCGAGCAACTCGCCGAGAAGCGGGACATCCAGCCCGAGGAGATCGGCAAGCTCGACGTCCTCGACGGAGAGATGCGCGTCTACGACCACGAGCACGACCTGATCCTCGCGGAGGAGGTCGGCGAGTTCCACGACGCGACGCTGAAGGGCTGCGAGGAGTGCGCGGACTTCACCGGGTACTGCGCGGACCTGACCGTCGGATCGGTCGGCTCCGGCGACGAGTTCTCCAGCGTCATCGTCCGCACCGAACAGGGGATGCGCGCCTGGGAGCTGACCGAGCCCGACCTGGAGTACCACGATCTGGAGGACCGCTCGGCGATCGGCAAGCTACAGGGCTGGGACAAGAAGCAGGCCTTCGAGGCGCTCGAACGCCCCTTCGATCCGGACGCGCCCCGGTTCATCGAGTACACCGATCACGTCGAGCAGTACGGCGGGACGGTCAATCCCCACGAGACCGACCACTAGTCGAGCGGCGCCCGCCGGTCGTCGCTGTGGAAGTAGACGACGCACTCGTCGTCGCCGACCGGCGCGTCCCGTTCGGCGTCGTACCGGGTCGAGCAGCGTCGCCGGTACCGCTGGAAGAAATCCAGCGGGGTTCCGGGGAAGAGGTCCTGCCACCGGAGGCCCCGCTCGACGACGATGCGCTCGTCGTAGGCCTCCCCGCAGACAGGACAGTCGGAGTCGCTCGACGATGTCATTGCCTCCCTAGTAGCTGCGTGAGCACCATGAGTCCACCGCCCGCGGCGGTCAGCGGTCGGTCCCGGCCCCGAGTGTAGCCGTCAGCCGCCGGCGTCGCCTCGCGTCGGGTCGTCGTCGCCGTCCTCGCTCCCGCCGCTCAGTCCCTCCTCTCCCCGGTCGAGCGCCCGCGGGGCGTCGCTGTGCGCCGAGTAGCCGTCGAACCAGCGGACGATCCGCTCGATGCGGTCGACGACGTGGGCCGGCTCGCCCGATCGCGAGAGCTCGTGGCCCTCGCGAGGGTAGCGCACGAGGCGGGTGTCGACGCCGCGCTTGCGGAGCAGGCGGTGGAGCATCTCGGCGTTGTTGACCGGGACGCGGTAGTCGGCGTCGGCGTGGAGCAGGAGCGTCGGCGTCGTCACGCTCTCGACGTGGGCCACCGGCGACTGCTCCCAGAGGAACTCCGGATCGGTCCACGGCGTCGCGTCGAAGTCCCACTCGACGAGCTTGAACGCGTCCGTCGAGCCGTAGAAGGAGGAGAGATCGTAGACGCCCCGCTGGGCGACCGCGGCGGCGAACCGGTCGGTGTGCCCGACCAGCCACGCCGTCATGAACCCGCCGAAGCTCCCGCCGGTGACGAACTGCTCCCCGTCGTCGATGTCGGGGCGCTCGCAGACCCGGTCGACGCCCGCGAGTACGTCCCGCGCGGTGGCCGCCCCCCAGTCGCGGTCGATCGCCGCCCGGAACGCCTCGCCGTAGCCCGTCGACCCCCTGGGGTTACACCAGAAGACGGCGTAGCCGCGAGCGGCGAGGGTCTGGTACTCGTGCCACATCGTCCCGCTCGTGGTCCACATGGCGTGGGGACCGCCGTGGATCTCGACGACCAGGGGGCGGGGCTCCCGGTCGCCGGGGCCGCCGGAGTCGCCTCCGGGCGGCGCGAGCACCCACCCCTGGATCTCCCTGTCGCCGACGGTGAACCGGATCGGCTCGGGTTCCGCGATCCGGCGCTCGGCGAGGTAGTCGGCGTTCAGGGCAGTGAGACGGCTGGTCGGTGAGTCCGACGTCCCCTCGCCGTCCGCGTCCGATTCGGGGTCGGGTCCGTCCCCGACGTCCCGGAGAAACACGTCGCCGGGATGGTCCCACTCGCTGCGGACGAACGCGACCCGATCCGACCCCGCCGCGGCGCCGGTCACCTCGCCGCCGCCGGCGACCGCGGGGGTCGCGGCCCCGTCCTCGGGGCGCGTCCGCCGGAGGACGACCTCCCCCCGGTCGGGCGTGAGGAAGTACAGCGCGTCCCCGTCCGGGTCCCAGGTGAGGCTCTCGGGGGCGACCGTCCGGTCGAGGCCGGCCGTCGGGACGACGGTCTCGCCGGTCGCCCGGTCGAGCACCTCCGCGTCGGTCGAGCGGAGCGTGGCCCGGTCCGGGGGCGTGCGCGGATAGGCGAGCAGGCCGTCGGTCGTCGCGGCCAGCGTCGGCTCCCAGCAGGTGGTCTCGGCGACCGTCTCGGCGGCCTCGCAGCCCTCGGCGCTCCCCCCTTCGCCCGTTTCCGCCCCCGCTCCCGCGCTCCCGGGGTCGAACACGTCGACCTCGTACCGGATCGAGTCGTCGGGGTCCGGGTCCCGACAGACCGCGTAGTAGAGTTCGTCGCCGGCGCCGAACGTCGGCGCGAGGAAGTCCCGGTCGCCGCCGGTGTGCCGGGCGACCGTCCCGTCGGCGAGCGAGACGGTGTAGACGTGGCTGCGCGTCCCGTCGAAGTACGACGCCCCGGCGCGGTAGACCGTCCGGTCGATCACCCGCGGGTCGGGGGGCTCCCGCTCGTAGTCGGGCGCCGCCGCCGTATCCAGCCCCCGCCGGCGTTCCGCGGCGGTCGTCCGCCGGGTGAACGCGATCCGGTCGCCGTCGGGCGACCAGGCGACGTCCTCGACGCCGCCGACGCCGGCGGTCACGCGCCGGGCCTCCCCGCCGTCGACGGGGAGCACCCACAGCTGGCGGCGGTCGTCGTCGCCGCGGTCGCTCGTGAACGCCAGTCGGTCGCCGTCCGGGCCGTACCGCGGTTCGGCGTCCCGGCCGGTCGCGGCGGTAAACTGCCGGGCGCCGCCCTCGCCGTCGCCCGCGGTCCCGGCGGCGCCGTTCCCGGAGGCACCGCCGTCGGTCGGGGCGACGTACACCGTCGCCTCGTAGGTCTCGTCGTCGCGGGGCACCGTCCGCAGGAAGGCGACCGCGTCGCCGTCCGGCGAGAGGCGGGGGTCGGACGCCCGCGCGATGTCGCGGTAGTCGCGCGCCTGGATGGATCGCATGCCCTCACCAGCGGCCGGCCGGTGGTAACTCTGGGGGCAAGTCTCAAGCGAGTGGTGCTCGACGTGTGGCACGATGGCATCCCTGGTTCATGCGCTGGTCCGCGGACCAGTGGATGGGCACCTCGTCGACCGCCTCGAGCGGGAACACGGCGTCCGGTCTGCCGACGGATCGAGCGGTACCACTGACGCCGCCGCGGTCGACTGCGTGATCGACGCCCGCCCGCTGGCCGGTGAGGAGCCGTCGCTCACCGACGGCCCCCCGACGGTCGTCCTCCACGACGACGGGCGGGCCGCGACCCGGGCGCTGGCCGACGGCGCGGCCCGGTGCGTCCGTCTCGAGGGGGATCCGCGGACCGACGCCGCGCACGTCGCGGCCGCCGTTCGGCGGGAGCTCGACGAGGAGACCGGCGGCGCGACGACCGCGGCCCTGGCGTCTGAGCCACCCCGGTCCCCGGTGCCGTCTGCCCCGCCCGCCGCCTCGAGGGGCGGCGAACGCGATCGCCCGGCCGGGGACACCGCAGGTCCCGGACCGCTGGACGACCGCCAGACGCTGATCCAGGAGGCGCTCGACGAACTGGCGGACGTCTTCTTCCTGTTCGATACCGACCTGCAGTTTCTCGCCTGGAACCGGACTCTCAGCGAGGTGACCGGCTACTCCGACGAGGAGGTGGCGTCGATGGTCCCGACGGACTTCGTCGCCGACGAGGACGAGGCGTCGATCGCGGCGGCCATCTCGCGGGCCATCGAGGAGGGGCGAGCCATCGAGGAGGCGACCATCGTCACCAGGGACAGCGAGGGGATCCCCTTCGAGTTCACGGGAACGGCGCTGACCGACGACGACGGCGACGTGCTGGGGATCTGCGGGATCGGGCGCGACATCACCGAGCGCAAGCGCCGCGAGCGGACCCTGGAGTGTCAGGCCGAGCGCCTCCGGACGCTCAACCGAATCAACGAGGTGATCCGGAACGTCAACCGCGACCTGGTGCGGGCCGCGACCCGCGAGGAGATCGAGCGGTCGGTCGTCGAGCGCCTCGCGGCCGAGGAGCCCTACCGCTTCGCGTGGATCGGCGAGTACGACGCCGCCAGCGGCCGGGTCGCCCCGAGGGCGAGCGCGGGCGACGGGTCGGACTACCTCGACGTACGGGCCGACTTCGAGTTCGAGTCCGAGGACATGACCGCCGAGACGGCGGTCCGCACCGGCGAGGTCAAGGTCGCCCAGCGCATCGCGGACAACCCGACGATCGAGCCCTGGCGGGAGGCGGCCCTCGAGCGTGGTTACGAGTCCGCCGCCGCCGTGCCGCTGGTCTACCGGGGGGCGACCTATGGCGCGTTCTGCGTCTACGCCCCTCGTCCCGACGCCTTCGACGACGAGGAGCGCGAGGTGCTCCGCGAACTCGGCGAGACAGTCGCGTACGCGATCAACGCCGCCGAGCGCCGACGCGCGCTGCTGACCGACTCCGTCGTCGAACTCGAGTTCATCGTGCGCGACGACTCGTTTTTCCCCGTCGCCGCGTCGACGGTCGGCGCAGACGTCGAGTTCATGGGGGCGGTGCCGAGCGGGGACGAGTCGCTCGCGCAGTTCTACCGGATCGAGGGCGCCGACCCCGGGGCGGTGCTCGCGGGGACGGACGCCACCGGGTCGGTCGTCCGGGAGCGCGAGGACGGCGGCGTCGTCCGAATCGAGGGGGAGGCGGGACTGGGCGCGGTGTTCGCCGACTACGGCGGGACGGTCCTGCGCATCCACGCCAGCGACGGCGAGGCCCGCGTCGTGACGACCTTCCCCCAGGGGACCGACGTCCGGCGGGTCGTCGAGGCCGTCGAGCGCCACTCCGCGGACGCCGAACTGGTCGCCCGCCGCGAGCGCGAGCGCGAGGGCGCGACCCCCCCCGGCCGGCGCGCCGACGAGGCGCTGACCGACCGCCAGCGGACGGTGCTCACGACCGCTTACCTCTCGGGGTTCTTCGACTCGCCGCGGGCGAACACCGGCGCGGAGGTCGCCGAGACCCTCGACATCTCCACGCCGACATTCCACGAACACATCCGCATCGCCGAGCGGAAACTCGTCGAGGCCTTCCTCGAACCGCACGTCGACGAGGGGTGACCTCGACCATAGATGTGAGGGCGTACGGTAATTCACGTACTACCGAACAGAGAACTAATGACCGGAAGGCATTGGCCCAAATCGAGCGAAGGCGGTGAACAGAGCGACGGCGGACTCTCCCGGCGAACGTTCGTCCGGACGACCGGGTTGCTGGCGGGACTCGGAGTAGTCGGCGTCGGTCCCGGAGCGGCCGCCTCCGGTCTCGACGACGCGTTCCGCAACTGGCGGGCGTGGGAGGCGAGCAAGGTCTGGGAGCGCGGCTACCGCGGTCGCCCCGATCGGACCGTCGCGCTGACCGACTCGGGGATCGAGGCGCGCCACCCGGACGTCGGCCCCTGGAACGGCGTCCGCGTCGAGATCGACGACGACGGTCCGCGACTGGTCGGCGGCGACCCGTTCGCCGACGCCGGGAGCGGCGCCGACGCCGCAAAGACGGTCGGCTGGTACGACGCCGGCGACGGCTGGGTCGACGTGGCTGGCACCAGCGACGCGAACGTCGTCGAGGGGCAGGAGACGACGTTCTGAACCCGCGACCCTCTCGTCTTTGACAACCGTTCGCTCGAACCGCTACAGCGGCTTCTGCATCGTCGGGCCGAGCACGTCTATCGGGCCGAGATCCGGCCAGTCGTCCGACCCGTCCGACCCGCTCCCCGTCTCGTGGACGACGTCGAGGACTGTCAGCCCCTTCCCGTCGCGCTCGCTGGCGATGGTGTACTGGTTCCCGCCGTCGACGAGCTGTTTCGCCCCCCAGTAGGCCTGTCCATCCGGCGAGATCCACGCTGCCAGCTCCTCGGGGTTCGCCGCGTCTTCGATGTCCCAGAGTCGGACGCCGCCCTGGTACCACGAGGTGTGGACCTTCGAGTCGGTCGCCTCGAAGTTGTGCGAGGTCCGAAGCGGCGCTCCCTCGGGGTCGTCCGGAGCGGGGATGTAGCCGACCGGCTCGGGAGCGACGGGATCGCCCGCCAGCGCCGACAGGTCGCTCGTGTCGAAGATCATGATGCCGCCGTGCCCCGGCGGGACGACGACGTCCTCGAACGTGCCGGGGTACGACTCCGCGCCGACGAGCGTGTAGTCGCCGCTCGGCGTCGGGCGAGCGTAGTGGGCGTTGCCCGGCAGACCGAGGTAGCGCCGGTAGAACTCCGCAGTCGAGTCGGGAGCGTCGCCGGCGTCCTCGGTCGCGCCGAAGTGCGCCACCTCGACGGGGTCCGTGGGGTCCGAGACGTCGAGGACGACGGTCCCCGCGTCCCACCACGCCACGTACGCGAGGCCGTCCTGCACGAACACGTCGTGGGCCGGGTTCAGCCCCGACAGCGCCATCTCGGGGTGGTGGTCCTGCAGCCGCCACGAGCCGACGCTGACGGGGTCGGCCGGGTCCGAGAGGTCGACGACGTTGATCCGCGACCGACTGAACGACGCCTCCCCGGACTCGTTCTCGCAGATGTAGGCGTAGCCGTCTTTCACGAAGTGGTTGTGAACCCCGCTCTCGACGCCGTCGTAGAACGACGTCCGCACCGGATCGGCCGGATCGCTGACGTCGAAGAACGTCACGCCCGCCGGATTCGTGTCGCTCCCCGCACTGCCGTCGTTGGCGAGGCCGGCCAGACCGCCGGAGACCGAGACGTCGTTGTTGTCGTCCCCTTCGCCGAGGGCCGTCGCGGCGAGGGTCGGCAGTTCCGGGTCGGAGACGTCCACGACGGACATCGCCGACCCGTTGGCGACGAACGCCCACCGGTTCTCCCGGACGACGACCTCCCGCGTCTTGGCGTCCAGGGCCTCGCTCGCGAACTCGTAGCGCCACTCCGATTCGGCCGACGCGGCGGTGGCCAGCGCGCTGGTTCCGAGGGCGATACCGCTTGCTTTCAGGAAACTCCGTCTGTCGAATGTCATTTATTTATCAGCTTCGCTTTCGGTGATCGCAGATTCCGCGACTGTTTCTCGGGCTGTTCGAAGGGGGGGCGACCCGCTACAGCGGCTTCTGCATGGTGTCGCTCAGCACGTCGTAGGGGCCGAGGTCCTCGTCGCTCTGCCAGGCCTGCTCGCCGGGGGTCTCGTGGTTCAGTTCGAGGACGGTCACGCCCTTGCCGATGTCACCGCCGACCGTATAGTGTCTCGGGCCCTCGGTCGGGAGGTTGCGAGCGCCCCAGTAGGCGGTTCCCTCGGGGGCGAACGCGGCGAGTTCCTCGGGGGCGGTCGGATCTTCGATGTCGTAGGCCCGGATCCCGCCCTCGTAGAAGCTGGCGAACAGCTTCGAGTCGGTGACGTCGAAGTTGTGGCTCGTCCGGATCGCGTCCTCCGGATCGTCGGGGGCCGGGATGTAGGCGACGTGGTCCTCGTAGGGATCCGACGGCGTCGAGTCCGCCGTCACGTCGCTCGTGTCGAACACCCTGATGCCGCCGTGGTCCCCCGGGACGACGGTGTCCTCGAACGGACCGGGGAACGTCTCCGCGCCGACGAACGTGTAGTCGCCGCTCGGCGTCGGCTGGACGTAGTGGGCGTTCGTCTTCTCGCCACCGAGATAGCGCTGGTAGCGCTCAACGGTGTCCATGGACGTGTCGTCGGCGTAGTCGGCGGCGCCGAAGTGGGCGACGGCCGTCGGGTCGGTCGGGTCCGACACGTCGGCGACCACCACGCCGGCGTCCCAGAAGCACATGTACGCCAGGTCGTTTTGCACCCAGACGTCGTGGATCGGGTTGATGCCCGCCTCCGCCATGTCGGGGTGGCGGTCCCGGAGCATCCAGGCACCGCCCGACCCCCGCTCCTCGCCCTCCAGACTGACGGGGTTCGACGGGTCGGAGATGTCGACGATCACCATCCGCGAGTACGCGAAGCTGTCGTTGACACAGAGGTAGGCGTAGTTGCCGTCGATGAAGTGGTTGTGGATCCCGCCCGCGGCGTCGTAGAACGACACCTGCGTCGGGGCCGCGGGTTCGGACACGTCGTAAAACGTTACGCCGCCGGGATCGCCGTCGGTGGCGAGGCCGGCGACGTCGCCGTCGACCTTCGCGTCGACGTTGTCCTCCCCCTCGCCGGTCGCCGTCCCGACGACGAGCGGCGTCATCGGGTCGGAGACGTCGACGACGGCGATGGACTTCGGCTGGGCGGTGTAGAGGTAGTCGCCCTGTACGTCGACTTCCTGGACGCCGGGGTCCAGCGCCTCGCCCGCGAGTTCGTAGTTCCAGGTCGATTCGGCCGCGGCGCTCCCGCTGACGGCCCCGAGGCCGGCCAGCGCGGCGCCGGTCGTCTTCACGAACGTGCGTCGGTCGAAGTGAGTGCGGTCGGTCATGGGTTTGCTGAAACGCGGTGTGGTCGTCGAGCCGTGCTTACTGGTCGTCTATGAGGCCGCTCGCGGCCTCCTTCAGGTCGTCCTTGTGCCGGTGCAGGAGCGCGCCGAGGCCGGCGGCGCCGGCCGCGGCGCCGACGCCGGCCTTGAGGTCGTCGCCGCCGCTGTCGGGTTTGAAGCGCATCGCGTAGATCCCCGTGTTGACGTCCGAGGCGAAGGTGACGCCGCCCTGCTCGACGGCCGCCCACGTGAACGGCGCGGCGCTGTTGAGGCCGGTCATCTTCGACTCCTCGGGGACGTCCTCGGCGGCCCGGAAGTAGCCCTTCTCGGCGAGCGTCCAGTCGCTCTCGTCGATCTGCAGGAAACGGGTACCGCCGTGGTAGTGTCCGAGGTGGAGGTACCCGTCCTCCGTGATCTCGAAGTTGTGGGGGCTGAGCAGGAAGTCGTCGAACGTGACGCCGGTCTGCCACTCCCAGACGTCGAGTTCGGCCATGTTGTCCTCCCCGTCGAAGCCGTCGTCGATGCCGTCGGCGTCGAGGAGGTAGAGCTTCCCGCTGGAGCCGTCGTCCTGGCTGGAGATCTCCTGGCCCGCGACGACGACCCGCGTGCCGTCGATGAACGTCGGCGCCGGCGCCGAGAAGTGGGCGGCGCTCATCGAGAAGTGCCCGAGGGGCTCGATGGCGGTCGGGTCCGAGAGGTCGAGCGCCCACAGCCCCTGGTCCCAGTACGAGAGGTAGCCGACGGGCTTCTCCAGGCGCGGGTCGTCCTGAATCACGATGTCGTGGATGTAGTTCGTCCCGCCGGTGCCCAGGTCCGGGAGGTTGCCGTCGACGTTCCACTCGTTGACGAGCACGAGCGCGCCCGTCGTCCGGTCGAACTCGAAGACGTACACCGCGGCCGTGCCGTCGTTGAGGTCCTTGACGCTGAAGACGTACTCCGTCCCGTCGATCCGGTGGTAAAACGAGTTGTGCGGCCCCGTCGTCCAGCCGTCGTAGGTGCCGACGACGACGGGGTTCTCGGGGTCGGTAACGTCGACGGCCTGGAGCGCGCTGGCGCCGGCGCTCGTCGAGTCGCCGTCGTCCGCGTCGGCCGTGGGGTCGGTCTCGTCGAACAGGGCGGTGTAGGGCTGCTTGCTGATGAAGACGTAGTCGCCGTCGTCGCTGACCTTCACGTCCATCACCGCCGACGCGTCGTTGTCGTTCCGGAGGAACGAGACGACCTCCAGTTCCGCGTCCCGGAGGTTACTGGTGTTCTCGGCCGCGTTGAACTCGGAGACGTCGAGGACAGCCAGTCCGCGGTTGTTCGTCGGATCCTTCGAGGAGAAGATCGAGACGTAGGCGTAGTCGCCGCTGACCCGGATCTCCGAGAGCGCCCCGTAGTGGGGGTCGTCGGCGCTCCCGCTCTCGCTGGAGGGGCCGACGTCGCCGACGCTGTGGTAGTCCAGCAGTTCGACGTTGCTCGTCGCGCCGTGCTGGCTCGCGTCGGTGTGGTCGTGGTCGCCGTCGCTCGACGTGCTTGATCCGCCGCCCATCTCGTGGGCGCCCGCGGTGCCGGTCGCCGCGACGGCGACCGCGCTCGTGCCCGCGGCCTGCAGGAACCGCCGGCGGGTGTGCTCGCGGTCACTCATCGACTAGCGTCACCTCCCCGAAGGACGCGAACTTGCCGTCGGCCGCCCGCTGGGTCGCCTCGTAGGCGTCGACGAAGCCACTGCCCACGTTCCAGGGCGTGTAGGAGTCGTGGACGTCCTCGGCCTCGGCCTCGACGGTCGCGAGCACGTCCCCGGGGGCGGGGAACGACCCCTCGTTCTGGCGGTAGGCGTCGAACAGCAGGGTCGAACAGCCGGCCGCGATGGGGCAGGCCATGCTCGTCCCGCTGATGCGGCCGTACCACGTCTCGGTGTCCTCGTAGTAGGCCTGCAGGGGGTCCTCGGGGGCGAGCGTGCTCATCACGAGGTCGCCGGGCGTCCCGACGCCCGGCCGGTAGATCCCCAAGGGACCGAGATTGCGTGTGATCCCCTCGTAGGCCGTGAACTCGACGGTGTAGTCGGCGGCGACGTTGGCGAAGGGACGGACCTCGAAGTAGTAGGTCTCGCCGCCCTCGATGGCGCCGGCGAGTTCCTCCGGTTCGTTCAGCGTGGCGCCGCTGGCGACCTCCTCGCCGTCGGGGCTGCCCTTCCGGAGGTAGAAGTCGACGTCCTCGGCGCTGGGCGACCACGACAGGGTCGCCTCGACGTAGCCGGCCTTCGAGGGGGCCTCCCACTCGTGGAACTCGCTTTCGGTCGGCCCGACGGTGCCGCTGAACGAACCCTCGTCGACGACGGTGTCGGTCTTGTCGGCCTCGTGGTAGGCCTCGAGGTTCCGCAGGGCCTTCCCGCGGTCGTAGTTGGTCTCGCCGTCGTAGTCGGGGGTGCGCCCGCGCGAGGAGAAGTCCGTGATCGTCTTGTCGTCGCTGGTCGCGGCCACGCCGAGCACGTGAGGGGCCAGCGCGTAGGGGTTCAGCGTGTTCGTCTCCGGCCCGGAGTTGCCGGCGGCGAACACCGGCAGGATCCCCTCGCCGTAGGCGTGCCAGGTCGCCACGTTGACCGCGTCGTCGGGGTCGAAGTCGGGTCCGCCCGAGGACCCCCAGGAGTTCGAGACGACCTGTACGTCGACCTCGCCGTCGCGCTGGCGGGCCAGCATGTGATCGTAGGCCGCGACCGCCTTGACGATGAACAGCGTCAGCCCAGCCGAGTAGACCGTGAGGTCCGCGTCGGGGGCCATCCCCCGGAACTCGCCGTCGGACTTCTTCCCCGAGCCGGTGATCGACCCCGAGCAGTGGGTGCCGTGGCCGTTGTCGTCGGAGTCGACCGAGCCGACCTCCTCCCAGGTGGTGTCGTCGCTCGACGAGAGTGGGTTGACGTACCGCCAGTTGGCGACGAGGTCGTCCTCCAGGTCGGGGTGATCGCCGTCGACGCCGGAGTCGATAACGACCGCGTGGGCGCTCGATCCGGTGTACCCGAGGTCGGACTGGACCGACCCCGCCCGGGTCGTCGACCGGCCGTCGTCGTTGAAGTACTCCAGTTCCGCGTTGGCCTGGACGTATCGCACCTCGGGCCAGTCGGCGACGGTCTCGATCTGGCTCCCGGTCAGTTCGGTGTACCCGATCGGGAGCACCTCGAAGCGGTGGTACCCGCTCTCGAGGTCGAGGTGGCGCAGGCGGTCGACCTGCTCGTTGTCCGTGAACACGACCAGTACCTCCTGGAGCGAGTCGCTGCTGGTGTCTAGCACGTCGTCGATCGTGTCGCCGCTCGCCCCGGCGGCCGTCCCGGAGAAGGGGAGCAGCGAGGCCGCGCGCAGGACTGGCCGGTGACGAAGAGACACCCGTCCGTTTAAATCGTCACTTATGCTATCGCGAAGCATAGATGTATGTCCGCCGTTAGTGGAAAAAGTCGAACGCCTAGCGGCTATGGTGTGTCATTATCTGTCATGTGGGTTCATTGCACACCTTCGAGAGCCTTACATTTCCAGTGGGCGTGTTATCTCCCCGCGACCGCCGGCGGGTGCCTCTCGTGCCGAGCAAAACCTTTACCGACGCCAGCGCGTAGCGCGACCAATGGTGCTCGACAATCTCGGCAGTTCTCTTCGTGGGACCCTCGACAAGCTCCAGGGGCAGTCCCGGCTCAGCGAGGAGGACGTCAACGAGGTGGTCAAGGAGATCCAGCGGTCGCTGATCCAGGCGGACGTCGACATCTCGCTCGTCCAGGAGCTTTCGGACTCCATCGAGCGACGCGCCCTCGAGGAGGACCCCCCGGCGGGGACCAGCGCCCGCGACCACGTCCTCCGGATCGTCTACGAGGAGATGGTCGACCTCGTCGGCGAGTCCACGGAGATCCCGCTGGAGCCCCAGACGATCCTGCTGGCCGGCCTCCAGGGGTCGGGGAAGACGACGACCGCCGCGAAGATGGCGTGGTGGTTCTCGAAGAAGGGGCTGCGCCCGGCGGTCATCCAGACCGACACCTTCCGCCCCGGCGCCTACGAGCAGGCCGAGCAGATGTGCGAACGCGCCGAGGTGGACTTCTACGGCGATCCCGACGAGGACGACCCCGTCGAGATCGCCCGACAGGGGTTCGAGGAGACCGACGCCGCCGACGTGCGCATCGTCGACACCTCCGGGCGGTCGGGGCTCAACGAGGAACTGATCGAGGAGCTGAAGTCGATCGAGCAGTTCGTCGACCCGGACCGGAACCTGCTGGTGCTCGACGCCGCCATCGGGCAGGGGGCGAAAGACCAGGCCCGTGCGTTCGGTGACGCCGTGGGCGTCGACGGGGTCGTCATCACGAAACTCGACGGGACCGCGAAGGGCGGAGGGGCGCTCGCGGCGGTCAACGAAACCGACTCCACCATCGCCTTCCTCGGGACCGGCGAGACGGTCCAGGACGTCGAGCGCTTCGAGCCCGACGGCTTCATCTCTCGGCTGCTCGGGATGGGCGACCTGAAGCAACTCGCCGAACGGGTCGAGCGCGCGATGGCCGAGACCGGCGAGGAAGAAGAGGACTGGGACCCCGAGGACCTGATGAGCGGCCAGTTCACCCTCCGGGACATGCGAAAGCAGATGCAGGCGATGAACAACATGGGGCCGCTCGACCAGGTGATGGACATGATCCCCGGGTTCGGGGGCGGCCTGATGGACCAGTTGCCCGACGACGCGATGGACGTCACGCAAGACCGGATGCGCGACTTCGAGGTCGTGATGGACTCGATGACCGAGGAGGAACTGGAGAACCCCCGTGTCGTCGGCGCCGAGCGCGTCCGCCGGATCGCCCGCGGCTCCGGCAAGCCCGAAGAGCGCGTGCGCGAACTGCTCGAACAGCACCGCATGATGGAGCGGATGATAAAGCAGTTCCAGGGGATGGGCGACGGCGACATGCAGCGGATGATGAAGCGGATGGAGCAGCAGGGCGGCGGTGGCGGTGGCGGCATGGGCGGTCTCGGCGGCGGGGGACCGTTCGGCGACTGACCGGTCCGCTCCCGACCGGTTTTTTACCACAGGCCCCCCTCTCCCCGAGCGATGACCGTCCGCGAGGTCACAGTCGAGGCCTACCGGGAGGCGTTGCCGATTCTCCTTCTAAGCGCGGCCGGTGGGCTGTTCGCCGGCGTGGTCCTCGGCGGAATGGAGGCCGAACTCGAGGCGGTCCCGGGACTGCTGTTGCTCGTGCCGGCGCTGCTGGCCACCAGGGGCAACGTCTACGGTTCGCTGGGCGCGCGGCTGGGCTCCGCACTCCACCAGGGGCTGATCGAACCGACCGTCACGGGGGGCGACCGGCGCCTCCGGGCGGCCGTCGCGGCCGCGATGGCGAACGGCGTGTTGATAAGCGGCGTCGCCGCGATCATGGGGTTCGCGCTACTGGTCGCGCTCGGCCGCCCGCGGGCGCCGCTGCCCGCGCTCGTCGCCATCGCCCTCATCGCCGGCTTCCTCTCCGGACTCCTACTGACGGTCGTCGTGGTGGTGGTCGTGGTCGTCGGCTACCGTCGCGGATACAACCCCGACGCGCTGGCCGGCCCGGTCGTCACGACGACCGGCGACGTCGTCGGTATCGCCACCATGCTGCTGGCCGCCCGGGTGGTCCTCGCGCTCGGGGGTGGATAGATGGTCCAGACCTGGCGCGTCCGGGGGATCATGCGGAACATGCTCCCCCTGCTGACGGCGCTGACGGCCATCGAGATCGGCAGCGGCCTGGTGCTGGAGAGCTTCGAGGCGACGCTGTTTCGCTACCCGTCGCTGTTCGTACTCGTCCCGGTCACCATCGGGATGGGCGGCAACCTCGGGAGCATCCTCGCCGCGCGGCTCTCGACGTCGCTGCACCTGGGGTTGCTCTCGTTCGACCCGGCCGACGACCGCCTGGGGGGCAACGCCGCCGCGACGCTCGCGCTCGCGGTGACTATCTTCCCGCTGGTCGGCGCCTGCGCGTGGGGGCTGCAGGTGCTGCTCGGCGGGGTCGCGCTCGGACTGGCGACGGTCGTCGTCGTCGCGCTGCTCAGCGGGCTAGTGCTGGCGGTGCTGGCGGTCCTCGTCACGCTGGTCGCGACCTACGCCGCCTACCGGTTCGGACTCGATCCCGACGACGTCGTCATCCCGCTGGTGACGAACGTCTGTGACGTATTGGGCGTGCTCGTCCTGTTCGGCGTCGTCCAGGTGATCGTCTAGAGCACGTCCCCCTCGGAGTCGACCTGGAAGACTTCCCCCTCGGGATCGACCCGGTCGGCGAGGACGGCGTTGATCACGACGCCGACGAGGATCGCCAGCCCGCCGAGGTAGAGCCACGTCAGCAGGAGCAGGAGGCCGCCTACCGCGCCGTAGAGGTGGACGCTCTGGGACATCGACGCGTAGAACCGGAAGAAGAGCCCGGAGACGGTCCAGGCGAGGGCCGCGAAGACGGTGCCCGGGAGCACCTCCCGGAGGCCCATCTCCGGATCGGGCAGGAGGTAGTAGACCGGGAGGAACGCGGCGGTCAGCGCCACGAGCAGGACGAGGGGACTGAGCACGCGCCAGAAGAGGTCGTCGAGCAGCATCGCCAGCGCCACGCCGACGACGCCGATCAGCGCCAGCGCCAGCGGGACGGTGACGCTCACCAGCGCCACGTCCACGATCTGCTCGACCAGGCCGAACTCGTGGCGGCCGTAGACGCGCTCGAAGGCCGCGTTGGTCGTCCGGAAGGTCCGGACGGCGCTCCAGGCCAGAATGAGGAACGCGAGGACGGCCGCCCGGAACCGCCCCTGCGAGTTCTGCGTCAGCGACTGGAGCGAAGACTCTACCTGACCGGCCGACACGCCGGTCAGCGCCTCTGCCGCTCGCGCGGCCCCGCTGAGTTCGCCGAACATCGACAGCCCGATGAACAGGAAGAGCAACAGCGGGACGAGCGTATTGAACGCGTGATAGCCCAGGCTGGCGGCCGCGACCGACACCTGGTGTTCGCGCGCGACGGTGATCGTCGTCCGACCGATCGTCGCCAGGTCGCGTGAACGGCCCACGAGGGCCGTTCGACGCTCTCGGATAAAAAGACCGTCCCTCCGTCCGACCGATCAGGCCATCGACCGACAGGACTCGGCGCACTCGGGGAGGACCTCGGCGCAGAGCTGGCAGTGGTCGTGGTCGTGTTGCTCGCACTCCTCGGCGCAGGCCTCGCAGAGTTCGGCACACGTCTCCGCGAGGTGGCCGCTGTACTCGGAGTCGCGGGCCATCAGGCGAGCGTGCAGCGAGGCCACGTCGGCGACGTCCCGACACAGGCGGATGCACTCCGCCATCCCCTCGCCGTGGTCGGCGCAGGCGTCGGCACACCACTCGCAGACCTCGGCGGCCTCCAGGCAGTTCTCGATGCAGTCGCGCTGGTCGTCGCTCAGGTGATCGATCTCGGAGATGGTATCGGTCAGTGCCATCACACGCGTACGGTGCGGCGGCGCGGAAGTATGGGCTGGCCTTGCTATCCGCAGGCTGCCGCCGCGGTCCGACGCGGACTCGCGGAACCGTTTCCGGACGTCCGGATCGGAAACGAAGGCCGAGCGGGGGAGACGACCGGGTGATCCGAAATCCCTCAGGGGGAACGCTTCGCGGTTACGGGGCTCTCGGCCACCGGTTCCCCCGACTGCCGCGTTCGCGGGGCCGAACGCGGGGATCCGGCGGTTCGGCTTCGGAGGGACGGGCCGCTTGAACGGCCGCCGCGGACAGTCGCCCGTCCGGTCACCTCTCGGTCGTCCCGGCCGGCGGGGGCCTTCGAACGGGACCGTTCGCGCTCACGCGCTGCCCGCCGGCGGCGGGGGCTTCCCGCCGTGCTCTCCTCCCGGCGCTCACCGCGCCAGCAGATACGCGTCCGGGTTCTCCGGGTCGTACGCCAGCGCCGCCCCGCCGACCGTGCAGGCGTGAACGCCCTGCGTGTGAATTTCGAACACGCCTCGCCGTTCGGTTCGGGGGAGATGGCGCTTGTAGGTACAGATGTAGCCCCCCGGCTACGCTCGTAGCCCTCGGCTTTCCCGTCGAGGGACCGCTGGCGGCACGCTCCGGGCCACGGGAACCGCCGCTACCGTGCCGCGACCGGGCCTCCGGTCCACCGGCCGGTCGGCACCACGACCGCGGGGCGTAGCCGGCGAAGACGCCCGGGAGGAGCAACCGACCACCGGTTCCGAACGGCGAGGGCTATCGGGACGACCTGACAGGCGGCGGGACGGAGCGCCGGACGGGTGCGAGGCTCCGGTGGTCTCTCGCGCCTCGATCGGTCCGGAGTCCAGAGCGCGCCGCCACCGGTACCGACTTCTCCCAGAACGTTCAACACTGTCCCGATGGCCGACGGAATTCGCGTGCTGTACGCCGGGGGCAAGCCGGACGCGAGAGGGATCGCTTCGGGGCTCGAGGCCGCGGACGGGTCGCTGCGCGTCGCCGCGGCAGCGAGCGCGGCGGCGGCCCTCGACGCTCTCGCGGAGGGGGACTTCGACTGCGTCGTGGGCGGCGACGACCCCGACGCCAGTCCGCTGGCGCTGTTCGAGCGCACCCGGGAGCGCCACCCCGGCCTGCCGTTCGTCCTCTTCCCGGCCGACGGGGACGAGGCGCTCGCCGGCGCGGCCGCCGACGCCGGCGTCGACGCGTACCTCCCGCACGCGGACGACCCGGAGCGGTACGCGGCGCTCGCCGATCGGATCCGCCGGCTCGTCGCCGTCCCGCGAGGGGCCGACGGGGGTGACGCGTCCGATCTCGGCACCGACGTCCGCGGGGAGATCCCGTACGAGCGCCTCCTGGAGACCTGTCCCGTCGGGATCGTCGTTCTGAACGCCGACGGGCGCATCGAACACGTCAACGCCTCGGCGGAGGAGATCTTCGAATCGTCCCGGTCGGAGATGGTCGGCCGGACCTTCGATGACCTGGAGTGGCGGATCGTCGACTGGAACGGCGATCCGATTCCCGAGGACGACCGCCCCCTCGAACGCGCGGTCGGGACCGGCGAAATCGTCACCGACTACGAACACGGGATCGAGCGCCCGAGCGGCGAGCGGCGGTGGCTGTCGGTCAACGCGGCCCCGCTCGGGAGCGCCGACGGGGAAATCGAGTACGTCGTCGCGGCCGCCGCGGACGCCACCGAGCGGCGCGAACGGGAGCGCGCGCTCGCGGCGCTCCACGACACGACCCGCCAGTTCGTCCACGCCGACAGCGAGGTCGCCGTCTGCGAACTGGCGGTCGAGGCGGCCCGGGAGATCCTCGACCTGCCGATCAACGGCGTCTGGCTCTACGACGAGGACGAGAACGAGGGGATCCTGCGTCCGGTCGTGCGGACCAACGAGGCCGACGCGCTCCTCGATCAACCGACGTACACGGGCGGCGACAGCCTCTCGTGGGAGGTCTTCGAGCGCGGCGAGTTCCGGGTCTACGAGGATCTCTCGGCGGTCGACGGGCAGTACAACCCCGACAGCCCCCTCGAGAGCGAGATCGTCCTCCCGCTGGGGGACCACGGCGTGATGAACATCGGCGCCACCGAGCCCAACGCCTTCGGCGAGGGCGACGTCGCGCTGGCGCGCCTCCTAGCGGCCAACGCCGAGGCCGCGCTGGAGCGGACGGCCCGGGAGGCGGAGCGCCGCGCCCGCGCCCGCGACCTCGAACGCCAGAACGAGCGCCTCGAGGAGTTCGCCAGCGTCATCTCCCACGACCTCCGGAACCCGCTCGGCGTCGCCCGGGCCCGACTCGAACTGCTCTCGACGGAGTGCGACAGCGATCACGTCGACCCGCTGGCGCGGTCGCTCGACCGGATGGACGCGATCGTCGAGGACGTCCTGACCCTCGCGCGGCAGGGGGAACTGGTCGGCGAGACCGAGCTGATCGACCTCGCGGCGGCCGCAGAAGGTGCGTGGGGGACGGTCGAGACCGAGGACGCCGACCTCGTCCTCGAGGGGTCGACCCGGATCGATGCCGACCCCTCCCGGCTCCAGGAACTGCTGGAGAACCTGTTTCGGAACGCCGTCGAACACGGTTCGACGGCCAGTCGGACGACGTCCGGCGACAGCCCGGAGGACGGCGTCGCGGAGTCGGGCGCTGCCGACCCCGGTCCCGACGGGGGGGAGGGCGTGACGATCCGTGTCGGATCGCTGTCCGACGGCGACGGGTTCTACGTGGGAGACGACGGCCCGGGCGTCCCGCCCGAGGAGCGCGACCGGATCTTCGAACACGGCTACTCGACGGCCGACGACGGCACGGGGTTCGGTCTCGCCATCGTTGACGAGATCGCCCGCGCTCACGGCTGGTCGATCCGGACGACCGAGAGCGCGGCCGACGGCGCTCGCTTCGAGATCGCGACCGACAGCGGGGACTGACCGCCGCCCAGTCTCGATCGCTACCGCTGCTGGTCGCCGTCCTCGTCGTCTCCGAGCAACCGCGTCCGGACGTTGTCGGCTAGCGACTCGACCTGGTTGCGCAGCGTCGCCACCTCCTCCTCGAACTCCTCGACGGTCCGCTCGACGTGGTAGACGCGCTGGTGGGGGATCCGCCGGACCCGGTCGGGCCCCTCGTCGGAGCCCTCGTCGCCGGTGTCGGTCCGCACGATCCAGTGGTCCTGGAAGTACGCGATGTACTCGTTCTGGACGGTCAGCTCCGTGTGATCGCCGTCGGGCGTCTCGTAGACGATCGTCGCGGTTCCGAGGTCCTCGTCGACCATACCGCGACGAGGCGTGCCGTCCCCGTATGCGCTTGGCTTTCGACTCCCGGAGCCGTGAGGAACGTTAGCGCGGGCTGGAAGCGGCAACCCCGGATAGGACATGAACGTTTATGATGGATACGTCCCTCGGGTGATGTACAGATGGAACCCGTACGCGCTCGGTGATCCGCGGCAGGTATCGCCCGCCCACCGAGTCAACCGACGACCCCAGATGAGCACGAACACGCGACCGATTCAGACGACCCGCCCGCAGACCGAGACCACCCCCCAGACCGAGACGACCCCGCCGACCGAGGGACGCATCTCCCAGCCGCGACCGCCGCGGCGCCCGACGACGCGGTCCGCCGCGGACGCCGATACGGACATCGAGTCGCCCGACGACGCGATCCCGAACCCCGGCGCGTCCGCCGCGGCGCCCGCGACGTTCGCGACCGGCTGTGACCACCGGCTGCCGAACCTCATCGACCGCGAGAACCGCTGGATGGCCTAGACGTCGGCCAGTTTCTCCTCGACGGTGTACGGCAGTTCGTCGATGACGACGACCGCCTCGCCGTCGATCACTCGCTCGTCGCTCTCGTCGTAGACGGCGGTCGTCAGGCGGTACTTCCCGTCGCCGAGGGCTTCGACCACTTCACAGACCGCCCTGACGGTCTCGCCGACCTCGACGGGGGCGAGAAAGCGCAGGTCCTGGGAGAGGTAGATGGTCAGCCCGGGCATCCGGGCGAGCGCGGCGCTGATCAGTCCCGAGACGAGCGTCCCATGGACGATCCGGCCGCCGAATCGCGTCTCAGCGGCGAACTCTTCGTCGAGGTGCAGGCGGTTGGTGTCGCCGCTGGCCTCCGCGAACGAGCGGACGTCCGCGTCCGAGAGGCGCTTGCGGAACCGGACGACGTCGCCGACGCGGACCTCGTCCGGGTCGCCCTCCCCGCCGTCGCCGTTGTCGTGGACGAACTCCCAGTCGGCGCTCTCGTAGGCGGTCTCGTTGGTCCCCAGGGCGGCGTAGTCGGCGTCGTCCCGGTCGGAATCGGAGCGCAGCATCGACAGTCGGAGGAGGTAGTAGCTCAGGTCCGTCACCGTGACGACGCCGGCGAGCGCGCCGTCCTCGACGACCGCGAGGTGTTTCACCTCGTGTCTGCGGAACGCCTCGGCGGCCTCCTCGACCGGCGCGTCGGCCTCGACGGTCATCAGCGGGCCGGACATCACGTCCCCGACCGTCACGGAGGTGACGTCCAGAGCGTCCGCAATGGCGTCCACGAGATCGGTCCGCGTCACGATGCCGACCGCGTCCTCGTCCTCGACGACGATCAGCGAGCCGACCTCGGCGGTGCGCATTCGGTCCGCGGCCTCCTCGACGGTCGCACGGGGAGTCGTCGTCTCGACGGACGTCGACATCACCTCGTCGACACGGAGGGGGATCATCATACCCCCACAGTCTCGACGGCGCCCTATCACGCTGCCGACTGCGGGCTCTGTCGACCGTGTCCGGGAGAGACCGAGCGGCTAAGCGGATCGAGCCCCTACCGCACCCGTGCGCTCCGGTCCCGGGCTCGCGCCCCGCCCCCGCGCTGTCGACTGGACGATCCTCGCGGCGCTGACGCTGGCGCTCGCGACCGGCCTGCTGAGTCTCACCGCCGGGAGCGCCGGCGACGCGTGGCTGGTGGTCCTCCACGGAATCGGCGGCCTCGCGCTTGTCGTCCTGGTCTACTGGAAGCTCCGGCGGGTCTGGCCGCGGCTGGCGGCCGCCGCCAGCGACCGGACCGTGGCCCTGTCGGCGCTACTCGCGGCGATGACGCTCGCGGTGCTGGCGACCGGCGTCGCGTGGGCGCTCGGGGCGACGCCGGACCTGTGGGGGTGGACGCTGCTCACGCTCCACGCCGTCCTCGGCGTCCTGATCGTCCCCCTCGCGCTCTATCACCTGCTCAGGCGCGCCCGCCCGCCGACCCGCGCCGACTGGGAGGGCCGCCGGACGGCGCTCCAGTACGCGGGGCTGGCGGCGGTCGGCGCGCTCGCCTACCGCGGCCAGAAGGCGCTGACCGCCGCGCTCGGAACGACCGGCGCCGACCGCCGGTTCACCGGATCGAACCCCGAGGGCGGGACCGGCAACCGCTTTCCCGTCACCAACTGGATGCTCGACGATCCCGATCCGATCGACGCCGGCGAGTGGCGCCTGCGCGTCGTCGGGCGAGTCGAGCGGCCGCTCGCGCTCGGCTACGGCGACCTGCCGACGGTCTCGGGAGAGTCTGGTGCGTCTGCCTCCGACGGGATCGAGGCGGGCGCCGGCGCCGGAAACGCCGCCGGCGCGGTCGTCTCCGCCCCGGCCGCCGTCGAGCGCGCCACGCTCGACTGCACGAGCGGCTGGTACGTCGAGCGCGACTGGCAGGGCGTCCGGGTCGGCGCCCTGCTCGACGCCGCCGGCCCCGCGGGCGACGGCCGGTTCGTGACCTTCCGCTCCGTAACCGGCTACCGGTTCGGCGTCCCCCTGTCGGAGGCCAGGGACGTAGTGCTCGCCACCCACGTCGACGGCGAGCGACTGACCCACGGCCACGGCTTCCCGCTGCGGGTGGTCGCTCCCGAGCGCCGGGGGTTCCAGTGGGTGAAGTGGGTCGTCGCCGTCGAGGTGCGCGAGCGTCCCGACCCCGGCCAGTGGCTCGCCATCTTCCTCAGCGGCGTGGACGCGGAGTGACTCCGGTCGCTCTCCGGGGCGACTCCCCGAGCGCGCGCCAGAAAAAGAGGATCCGGGCCGCGGAGACCGGTCGTCTCGGGGCGGTTACCCCCTGATCTCCTCGACGGCTTCCGTGAGATCGGCGTCCTGGATGTAGCTCGCGAACGCCAGCATCGTCGGTGCCCAGAGACCGGTGAACAGCCCGTAGTGCTTGTTTCCGCGAATGTGGTACTGGTACCACGAGAACAGTATCGACGCCCCGGCGAGCAGGACGATCGGGTTGCTCTCGTCGACGGCCTCGGTCGCACCGCTCTCCTTCGCGCGGTCGACGAGGTTCTCGTCCTCGCTCGCCGCCGATCCGTTGCCAGCCTCTCGGTCGGCCGTTTCCGCGTTTCGTTCGGACATCACTGTCCAGTTGGTGGGCGACGTGCATCGTCGCTGTGCCCGCAACTGCGGGGTCATCGAGCGGGAGCGGCCCATCCCCTAGTGTCCCGTCGGCTTAACTCCACTCCCTGCTTTTCCCACTCGATCAGCGATTGGAGGTCGAGTCCGGGGTTCCGTCCGTCCCCGACCCCGGTTGACCGCCACCGCCGCCGGCGTCCGTCCGCTCGCCGATCGGGACGCCCTCCTCGGTCGGCGGCGCGACGTGCTCGATGTAGGTCTCGGGGTCTGGCTCCCGGACCGTCACCCCGACGAAGACGTCGCCCAGTTCGTCCTCGGAGCCGACGGCGAAGTTCACCGTGCCCGCGAACGCGGCCTGCTTCTTCAGCCGGAACGTGAACGTGTCCCCCGAGAGCGTCTCGAGGAAGGTCCGGCGGGCGGTATCGAGGATCGCCTGCTCGTGGAGCCGCTCCGAGAGCCGTTCCAGGGAGTGGGTCTCCCCGACGAGTTCGCCGGGGCGCTCCCGGAGGTCGGCGCCGGGGAAGAGGTTCTGGACGGCGTCCGCGACCCGGTCGGTTACCTCCGTGTCGCGGACCGGAGCGCGGATCTCCACGTCGATGCTGTAGACGGTCACTGTTCGATCCCCTCCCGGTCGACGGCCCGTTCGCCGACGAGCACCGCCCGGACCCGCTCGCGGAACTCGGCGAGGCCGCCGTCGTTCTCGATGGTGACGTCCGCGTCCTCGATTGCCTCGCCCATGCCGAAGCCGAACTCCCGCTCGTCGCGCTCCGCGAGGCTCTCGCCGCCCTCGTCGGCGGTCGCGTCGCGGCCGCGGTCGGAAACCCGCTCGCGGCGCTCCTCGAAGGGAGCGGTGACCGCTACCAGGACGAAATCGGTGCCGAACCGTTCGGCGAAGCGCTCGGCCTCCTCGCCCGACCGGAGGCCGTCGACGAGGACGATTCCCTCCCCCTCCCCCCTCTCCTCGAGGGCGTCCTCGACCATCGGCAGGGACCGCTCGGCGATGGCCAGCGACCCCTCCTCCTCGCGGAGCGCCTGTGCGACCTCGCCGTGGTGGTCGGCCGGATCCAGCCCCCGGCGGCGACACTCCTCGCGGATCACGTCGCCCATCGTCACGACCGGTATGCCGAGCTCGCGCGCGACGGCGGCCGCCTCCCCCTTGCCGCTGCCGGCGAGTCCGACGGTCCCGATAACTCTCATCGAGGGAGCGTACGCGACAACCGGTCTTAAGCGCTGGTTCTGATCGGCGCGAGCGCGGCGGGGACGGGGACGCCGGCGAACCCGCATCGCTTTTGAGCGCGCGCCGGGATGCCACGGGTAGGGCACGTAGCTCAGCCTGGACCAGAGCGTCGGACTTCTATCCCCGGTCGGCCCCGGCCGGGGGAAGACATCCGATGGCCGTGGGTTCGAATCCCACCGTGCTCGTGACGCCGCCGGGTATCGCGAGGCGTGCCGAGGCGTCACACGGGGAGATCCGGACTCCGCGAGACTCGCCTTGCTCGTCTCGCTATCGAGTGAGATGCCCACCGTCCTCGTCGAGGTTCGGCCGCCGCGACTACGGCGGTGCGACGACAGCACGCGCGGGGCTCCTCTCACCCCCGACTCACGGGCGAACCGGGAACGAGGCGGTCGGCGCACTGCATTTCCAGTGAATTGATGCCACTGCCTCGGTACGTCTCCCAACGATGGTGCTCTCGCCGCGGCGATCAGCGACGACCACGTGGCGAACCCTCACTGCGAACCGAGCGCTCGTCGGATGCCTCGGCGGACTGTGGCTGCTGACGGCGGCAACTCACCACTACATCATGGCGCCCGCGAGCGTCCTCCCCCAGGTGGCTGCCGATCTGCGGGTCGCTCCGGCAGTGGCCGTCTGGCTCGTGAGCGCGGTGCCGGGTTCGTGGGCGATCACGAACTTCGCGCTCGGCGTCTGGATCGACCGGTTCGGCGACTACCGGGTGATCGCCGTCGGGACCGGAGTGGTCGTCCTCGCGGGGATCTGGAGCTGGCGAGCGGGGAGCCGCGGCGCGTTCCTCCCGCTCCTCGTTTCGCGGCTCTGCGCGGGGATCGCCGTCGGAGTGATCTGGACCGCGTCGACGAACCTGATCGGCGGCGCCGTCTCGGGCGCCAACCGGGGGACGGCTATCGGCGTCTTCATCACGAGCGCTCCCGCCGGGTTCGCGCTCGGCCAGCTCCTCACGCCGCTTATCGCGTCCCGAAGTAACTGGCCGGCGAGCTTCCTCGTGATGAGCGTCGGCGCCGGCCTCGCGTTCCCCCTGATCGCGATCTCGGTGCGCCACCTCGCGGTCGAAGCGACGACGAACACGGCGTCGGTGCGGGCGAACTTCGCGGCGGTGTTACGCCACCGGGCCGTGTGGTTCGGGTGTGCGATGGCGTTCGCCGCCTACTCCTACTACCTGTTCATGAACAGCTGGTTGCCCTCGTATCTCGCCGAGGAGTTCGCCCTCTCTCCGGAGCTGAGCGGGTTACTGACGGCCGTGTTCCCGGCGATGGGGATCCTGTCGCGAGCGGGCGGTGGCCTCATCTCCGATCGCCTTCTCGACCAGCGACGCGTGCCAGTGCTTCGGGTCGGGTTTCTGATCTCGCTCCCGCTGGTCGCGCTCATCGCGTGGACCCGCTGGCTCGCGCTCATCGTACTGGCGCTGATCGTCGCGGGGTTCGTGATTCAACTCACGTTCGGGGTCGTCTACAGTTACGTTCGCGAGATCGTGGCCGCGGAGATCACCGGGACCGCGCTGGCGCTTCTCACGACCGCGGGGGTCTCCGGGGCGTTTTCGGCGCCGTTGATCACCGGGGCGCTGATCGAAGTCACCGGCAGCTACCTCTCGGCGTTCGCCTACGCGGCCGCTCTGACGACGGTCGGACTCGTGCTCTCCTGGATCGCGCCCGAGTCCCCCGTGTCGTCGGGCTAGCCCCGGACGCGGGGGGATGAGAGGGCTCAGTCCGCCGAGCGATCCACGCGGGTGCGACGGGCGGCGAGAGAGTAGAGACCGGACCGCTACTCCCCCGATCGAACGGGAGAATCACGGCGGCGGATAGCACCGCCGCGAGGACGAGACGAGCCGTGAGCGTCCCCGAGCGGGGCCGATCACGACGCGGTCTCGTCGGCGCCGGCGGACGACTCGCGGTACCCCTTGCTCCCCGCACCGACGGTCGACACGACTACCACGAAGCGGATGATCCCGATGATGAAGTTGACCGCGACGAGGTGGAATCTCGCGACGAGGAGCGCGAGCGCGAGGAGGGCGAGAGACACATCGATACGGATCACGAGATCCGGGTCCATCTGGCGCACAGGCGACAGGATCGTCGGAGCCGTCCAGCGGTGTCCCTTTCGATTCGCCGCCTCCCGTTCGGGCCGTTCCCCCGTCTCGGGACTGATCGTCGAGACGAGTCTCGACCGCGCGGAGTTCCGGAGTACTGATCGACGGCACCTCGGCGGAACTCACTCTGCGATGGGAGGGCGAACTCACAGTGAACGAGACGGCGAGGGTCGAAACGGAGGGGAGAACTGGACGCCGAACTGCCTGATCGGCGGGCTGTTCTGCGAGGTTCTCGGCCGGAGCCGCCTTTTTTCCCCACGCGGCGAGCGTGACGATCATCAGCCCGCAGTTGGTTTCACCGCTCGACGGATCGTCTCCCCCTCGCCGTCGCGCACACGCAGTCGCGGGCCCGAGAGTTAACCCCGCGTCGCCGCTATCCTGAGCCGTGAGTTCGGATCGGGACGCCGACAGCCCACCCGACGCGAGCCGGAACGACTAGGTGTACGTCGACGACGAGACCGACCCGGGACTGGCCGGCGTCCCCGCCGACAACGAGGGCGTCTACCCCGGCTCCCCCGACGACGTCGGCCGGACCGGTCTCCTCGATGATCGGGCCGGCGCTCGTCCTGGTCGGCGCGTTCATCGGCGCCATCGAGTTCCTGTCGCCGTCCCGGCGATCGCTCGGTCGCTGCGAGCGGAGTCGGACCGGCGCCGCGAGCGCCGACCGCCGACCGATCCCGTTCGGCAGTGCTCCGGACGACCGACCGACTCCGGGGAGAGCGCGGAGCGGGATCGGTCACTCGTTCGGCGGGTGCCACTCCGGTTTGCGGAAGGCGAGGCGCCGGATCGCGCTGGCGGGCGTGTCGTCGGTGGTCGTCTCGTGGAACGTCCAGTAGTGTTCGCGGAGCGCGCCCTCAGCAGCGTCGCGGCTCACCCCCCGTTCGTCGGCGAAGTCGGCTAACTCGGTGGCGTGCTCCTCGTCGATCGCAGGCCCTCTATTCCACATGGTTTACAGTTATATTCTATTCCGAACTATATACGCCACTCGGTGCCATCACTGGGATCGAACTCTCCCTCCGAGGGGAACCGAACCCGGCATCGCTGTCCAGGGAGCCCTCGGTCAGGCCTCGACGATCGCGTTGGTCTCGGCGAGGAACTCGCGGCAGGTCGCGTTGAACGCTTCGGGGTTGTCCAGGTTGACAAGGTGGCCGGCGTCGGGGATCCCCGCGGTCCGTCCGTTCTCGACCGCCGCCGCGATCGACTCGCCCTGGCGTCTGACCGACGGCGCCTCCTGGTCGCCGTAGACGACGAGCAGGGGGGTCCCGAGGCCGGAGAGGTCGGGCGCCTCGAACCGGTAGAGGGCGGCGAACACCTTCCGGAACTCCGACGTCGAGATCTCGCCGGCGGTCGAGATCGCCTGCGACCGGACCGACGGGTCGGCCGCGAGCCACGGTTCCCCGTTCGCCGTCCGGATCGACCCGAGCAGCGACCGGAACGTCGCCTCCGATCCCATCGTCGTCAGCGAGGCGGTCAGCGCCGGCAGCGGCGAGGCGGTCCGCTTCAGCCAGGCCGGGAGGTCGATCGGCAGCATCGAGCGGACCGGACCCGCGAGGATCGCCGCGGCGGCCCCGTCGGGGTGTCGATCGAGGTACGTCTGGACGATCATCCCCCCCAGCGAGAGACCACAGAGGATCGGCCGCTCGCCGTCGCCGATCCCGAGGTGATCGAGCAGTCGCTCCAGGTCGTCGGTGAAGAGGCCGACGGAGTACCGGTTCCGGTCGGTCCCGCCCGACCGCCCGTGGCCCCGCACGTCGACGGTGATCACCCGGTAGTCGTCGACGAAGGCCTCGACCTGGGGGCGCCACGCGTCCGCGTCGCTCCAGGCCCCGTGGACGAACACCAGCGGCCGGCCCTCGCCGGTGGCTTCGTACCACAGCGTCGCGTCGTCGAGCGTCAGTGTTGGCATCCCCCGTATTATCCGGCGGGCGCACGTCAACGTCCGGGTTGCGAGGCCAACGCGTCGGGCCGGCGCGGTGCGCGCCGGATCGACCGGTGCTCGGGTCGGGACCGATCCGAACGGTCGGGCGCCGCTCCCGCGCGGCGGGCGTCCGCCGTCTCGGTCCTCGATCCAGTAGTACAGTTCCTCCTTGGACGCGCCGCAGTCAGGGCACTCGTCCGGCAGCGACGCCTCGATGCGACCCATCTCCCCGCACTGCCAGCAGCGCCACATCACCTACTCCTGGCCCGTGACTGCGCGCATCTCGGCGATCGATCGCCGGGACGCGCTTCCGGCCGCCAGGGCGTAGAACCCCGCGTCGTCGATCCCGCGAACCGTCCCGAGCGGGTCTCCCGACTCGCCGTACACCGTCTGTCCCATCTCGACGCTCCCGTGCAGACGACCGGTTTCGTCGCTCATACCTCTCGTTAGAACAGTTAGATATTAAACATACCTGGGAGGAGCGGACCGATCGCCGCGAATCGGCGGAGTAATGTCGCCCCCGTCGGTACCGTGGGGCGATGAAGTCCCACGAGCACGCCGCCGTCGGTGCTGTCGTCGGCGCTATCGGCGTCGCTGCGCTGCGGCGGTTCTCGCGGCCGGTCCGGACTGTCCTCTGGGCGTACGGCCTCCTCCTGAGCGTGTTCATCGACCTCGATCACTTCCTCATCGCCCGGGCGAAAGCCGGCGACTGGTCGCACCTGCGGGCGGCGGTCGCGGACCCGGTGTGGGCGTTCACCGACCAGGAGTCGGTCTTCGGGGAACTGACCCTCGCGTTCGAGCGCCTGCTGAGCCACACCCTGCTGGGCGGCCTGCTCACGCTCGGCCTGTACCTCCTCTCGCCGGCCGTGGCGGCCTACACGGGGCTCGTGCTCTACTTCCACGTGCTGGCCGACATCGCCCGCGAGGCGGAACTGGCCTGACAGCCCCGCCCCCCTCGCCGGAAGCGGGCGACGTCCGGGAGTCCCGCTCGCGGTCGGCCGACGCTGGCCGATCTACCGAGGGCCTGCGCCGCCGTCAGCAGTCTCGGTTCGCTCGTCGCCCTCCGGGCCCGCGCTGCTCGCTTCGCCCGGCATCGCTACTCGGGGCGCCTGCCGTCGGCGCTCGTTTCCCGGAAACCGGATGGCAGTGAGAGTCCCGCTACGCCTCGAACCCGTCTTCGAACCGGAAGGTGCCGTCGCGCTGGACGACCTCGCCGTCGACCTCGATGGTGGAGTCCTCGCTCATGTCCACGATCATGTCGACGTGGACCGCGGAGTCGTTGCGCTCGTTGCCCTCCCCGACGCACTCGTCGTAGGCGCGCCCGACCGCCATGTGGACGGTGTCGCCCATCTTCTCGTCGAACAGCATGTTGTAGGTGAACCGGTCGATGCTGCGGTTCATGCCGATGCCCAGTTCCCCCAGTCGGCGCGCCCCCTCGTCGGTGTTCAGAATCTCGGTCAGCACCGCCTCGTTCTTCGCGGCCTCGTGTTCGACGACCTCTCCGGCCTCGAAGACGAGGCGCACGTCGGTGATCTCTCGGCCCTGCTGGTAGACCGGCTTGTCGAAGAGGACCTCCCCCGCGACGCTGTCGACGACCGGCGCGGTGAACACCTCGCCGCCCGGGAGGTTGGCCTCGCCGTAGTCGTTGATGGTGGCCATCCCGTCGAGGCGCATGGTCACGTCGGTGGTCTCGCCCGACCGGATCCGGACCTCGCTCGCTGGGTCGAGGACCTCGACCATCCGCTCCTGATGGTCGCGCTGGGCCCCCCAGTCGCGATTGACGGCGTCCCAGACGAAGTCCTCGTAGGCCTCCGTGGACATCTCGGCGAGCTGCGCGAACGCGGCGGAGGGATACTGCGTGAGACACCAGGTCTTGTCCAGTCGCTCCTCGAGGAGCGGCTGGGTGAGCTGGTCGTACGCCCGGATGGTCTCCGGGGGGACGTCCGACGTCTCGGTGGCGTTGTCGGCCGAGCGGACGCCGACGTAGACGTCCATCGCCTCGTACAGCGCCAGCACGTGGTCGGGGAAGTCCCGCTCGGTGAACTCGCCGTCGTGACTCCGGAGGTAGGCCCGCCGGAACCGCTTGCCGAACCGCTCCTGGACGGCGAGCGCCGTCGCGCCGGCGTCGGCGACGGCCTCGTGGAGCGCGACCACGAGGTCCTCGGCGACGGGGTGGGCGTCGATGACGACGTCGTCCCCGGGTTCGATGTCGGTCGAGTGCTCGACGATGATCTCGGCGTGCTCGCGGACGCGGGGGTCCATGCCCGTCTCTCGGCCGGGTGCGGGCAAACGGCTTTCGGACTCCCCGATCCGTCGGCGCCCGGAGACGGGCCCGGCGAGCGCGGGTCGCCCCCCCGGTCCCGCCCGCGACCCCGGCGCCTTTTGCGCGCGGGTCCACAACCCGAAGCGATGACCGACGCCGCCGACGCCATCGACCTCCGCAGCGATACGGTGACCCGCCCCAGCGACGAGATGCGGACCGCCGCCCGCGACGCCGCGGTCGGCGACGACGTCTACCGCGAGGACCCGACCGTCAACGAACTCGAGGCGCGGGCGGCCGACCTGCTGGGGTACGAGGCCGCGCTGTACGTCCCCTCGGGGACGATGGGCAACCAGGTCGCCGCCCGCACCCACACCGAGCGGGGCCAGGAGGTCCTCGTCGAGCGCGAGAGTCACGTCTACAAGTGGGAACTGGCCGGCCTCTCCCAGCACGCCGGCCTGCAGGCGCGCACCGTCGACGGCGGCCCCCGCGGGGCCATCTCGCCCGCGCAGGTCCGCGCGGCGCACGTCGAGGCCGACGGCCACCGGCCGGGGACCGGGCTGCTGACCCTCGAGAACACCCACAACTCGAAGGGCGGGACCGCGCTCGCGCCCGAGACCGTCGACGCCGCCGCCGAGGCAGCCCACGACCTCGGCGTCCCCGTCCACCTCGACGGCGCGCGGCTGGCGAACGCCGCCGTCGCCCGCGACGTCCCCCTGTCGCGGCTCACTCGCGAGGTGGACTCGACGATGACCTGTCTCTCCAAGGGGCTTGGCGCGCCCGTCGGATCCGTGCTCGCCGGCTCCAAACCGTTCGTCGAGGAGGCCCGCCGGGTGCGGAAGCTGTTCGGCGGCGGGATGCGGCAGGCGGGGGTGATCGCCGCGCCGGGGCTGGCGGCGCTGGAGAACGTCGACAGACTGGCGACTGACCATGAGAACGCCCGTCGCCTCGCCAGCGGGATCGACGAGGTAGAGGGGCTGGCGGCCGGCGAACCGGAGACCAACATCGTCCTCGTCGAGACCGCCACCCCCGCCGAGCAGTTCCTCGAGCGCGCCGCGGAGGCCGGCGTCCTCGGGGTCGCCTTCGACGAGTACCTCGTTCGGTTCGTCACCCACTGGGACGTCTCCGCCGAGGACGTCGACCGGGCGGTCGACCGGATTGCGGCGCTCTAGCGCCGGCGGGCGCTCTAGCGGCGGCGGTCGTCGTACCCCTCGCGGAACGCCACGACGGTCCGGCGGAAGAAGAAGTAGATCGCCAGGATCACCAGTATCATCGCGGCCAGAAACGCCGCCAGGATCGGATCGACGCCGAGACCGAGGCCGAATTGCATACTCACATCTCGCGCCTACCGGGCGAAAGGCGTTTCGGGCGGTCCGGGGGCGGTCGGGACGGCGGGCGTCCGAGCGGCCGTCGGGGGCGTCACTCGACGGCGAACGCCTCGAGTTCGGTGCCGTCGGGGGCGACCAGCCGTCCCCGGAGGGGGTCGAGTTCGAGTTCGGCGTGGGCCGCCCGGTAGCGCCGCGGGTCCGCGTGGCTGCCGGGGTTCACCACGGGGACGGTGCCGATCCGCCGGAACGCCGGCCGGTGGGAGTGGCCGACGACGACGAGGTCGGCGTGCTCCTGATGGCCGTACATCGCCAGCGCGGTGTCGTGGTGTTCGTGGCCGTGCGCGAGCGCGATCCGGGTTCCCTCGTGGGTGACCGTCCGCCGGGCGGGCAGGCCCTCGCGCACGCCCTCGTCGTCGTTGTTGCCGTAGACCCCGTCCAGTCGGTCGGCCTCCGCGCGGAAGGCGTCGAGGACGGCCTCGGTGGTGAAGTCGCCCGCGTGGAGGACGCGGTCGGCGGCGCGGACGGCCTCGAGCGTGCGGCCCGTCAGCCGGTGGTCCTCCCGGCCGTGGGTGTCGGCGACGACGGTCAGCATACGCGCGCTCCGGGCGCCGACGTGATCAGTGTCCCGTCCCGCCCCGTATCGTCCCCGCTCTCCTCGCACCTCCGCCGGACACGTAGCCGTCTCGGGCGGCATTGCCGGTTCCGTGGCGGTAGGCATTTCCACGACCCACCTGAGGGTAGCAGTAATGGCAAGCAGCAAGTCAGTCGTCATCGCAGCGCTGATCGCTAACGGCGCGATCGCGGTACTGAAATTCATCGGCTTCACCCTCACCGGCAGCGCGGCCATGCTCTCGGAGACCTATCACTCGATCTCCGACACGGGCAACCAGGTCTTCCTGCTGGTCGGCCTCCGGTACAGCAAGCGGGAGGCCGACCGGACCCACCCGTTCGGCTACGGGAAGGCCCAGTTCTTCTACGCCTTTCTGGTCGCGGTCCTCCTGTTCGGCATCGCCGGGTGGGAGTCGGCGAAACACGGCTACGAGGCGATCGTCCACCCGCATCCGGTGACGCCCGGAACGGCCACCGTCCCCGTCGTCGGCGCGACGATCCCGGCGGTGTGGGTCAACTACGGCGTGCTGATCGGGGCGATCATCTTCGAGGCCTACGCGCTCTGGAAAGCCTACCAAGGGCTCTCGAAACAGATGGAGAAGCACGGCTGGACGACGCTCCGGGAGGCGTTCCAGAAGACGAGCGACGTGACGACGCTCACCGCGTTCACGGAGGACTCCATCGCGATGGGCGGGGCCGGCATCGCGCTGATCGGCGTCTACCTCTCGCGGGTCACCGGCAACCCCATCTACGACGCCGTCGCCTCCTTCCTCATCGGACTGATGCTGATGGGCTTCGCGCTCGCGCTCGCCTGGGAGAACAAGCGACTGCTGGTCGGCGAGAGCCTCCCGGAGGAAGACGAGCGGCCCCTCCGAGAGATCGTCGCCGACTGGGACGGCGTCGAGTCGGTCGGGGGCTTCCGGACGGTCTATTTCGGCGTCGAACAGATCCTCGTCACCGCCGACGTCGCCTTCGAAAGGGACCTCGACGCCGCGACCATCAACCAGCGGATCTCGGACATCGAGGCGGCGTTACAGGAGCGGGAACCCCAGGTCAGGAAGGTGTACATCGAACCCGAGGTGCAGTCGGCCCCGAACGCCTGACGCGTCGCCGGGCGCGTCGCCCGCGGCGGGCACGGACGAAGGCTTTTAGCCGAGAGCGAGTAAGCCGAGAGTAGTGACCCAGTCGGACTCGGACTCGGACCCGGAGCCGGCGTACATGCGGTTTTTCCCGTACGACGCGCCCTACGAGCACCAGCGCGAGGCGATGGGCACGATCGCCGACGCCCTCGGGGACGGCCGGGACGTGCTGTTCGAGGGGGCCTGCGGGACGGGCAAGACGCTGGCCGCGCTGGCCCCGGCGCTAGACCACGCCCGCCGGACGGGCAAGACCGTCGTCATCACGACCAACGTCCACCAGCAGACCCGCCAGTTCGTCGAGGAGGCCCGGGCGATCACCCGCCAGGAGCCGATCCGGTCGGTCGTCTTCCGCGGGAAGGGGTCGATGTGTCACATCGACGTCGGCTACGAGGAGTGCCAGGCGCTCCGGGACACCACCCGCGACCTCGTCGAGGCCGAGCAGGAGCGGGGCGAACTCGGTGAGCGCGGCGAGGAACTGCTCGACGAGGCACAGTCCGGCGAGGAGGGGGCCGCCGAGGGCCGCCAGGCCGTCATGGAGGAACTCGACGCCCTCGACGAGGAGCTCGCGGAGCTGCACGAGGCGGCGACCTGCGAGCACTACTACAACAACCTCGTCGGCGACACCGACGAGTTCTACGAGTGGCTCTTCGAGGACGTCCGGACGCCCGACGAGATCTACGAACGCGCCGGCGACGAGGGGTTCTGCGGCTACGAACTGCTCAAGGAGGGGATGGAGGGGATCGACCTCGCCGTCTGTAACTACCGCCACCTGCTGGACCCGGTGATCCGCGAGCAGTTCTTCCGGTGGCTCGGCCGGGACCCCGAGGACGTCGTCGTCGTCTTCGACGAGGCCCACAACCTCGAGAGCGCGGCCCGCGAGTACGCGGCGCGGACGCTCACGGAGACGACCGTCGACTCGGCGCTCGGCGAACTGGAGGAGACCGACGACCCCCGGGTCGGCCCCGCCGAGAACGTGCTGGAGGCGTTCCGTGAGGCGCTCGTGGGGACCTACGACGAGGCGCTGGCGTTCGGCGAGCGCGAGGGCGTCGGCGAGGACTGGTACGACCTCTCGATCACCAACGAGCGCGGACGCGACGACCTCACGCTCGCCTTCCTCGACGCCTACACCGGCAAGGGGATCCACGGGGACCTGGACCGCGCGCTGGAACTCGGCGAGGACCTCGACCGGCAGTACGAGGAGGCCTACAAGGACGGCGAGACCCGCACCCGCAAGGAGTGTCGCGTGCTCCAGGCGGCGACGTTCGTCGACGACTGGCTGCGCGACTCCGACGAGGAGGGCCAGTACCCGGTCGTGAGCGTCCGCCGGCCCGCCGCCGGCGACGGCGACGCGGACGACGACCCGATCTACGGCCGGGCGGAACTGTACACCTGCATCCCCCGGCGGGTCACCCGGCCCCTGTTCGAGGAACTGCACGCGAGCGTGCTGATGAGCGCGACCCTGCGACCGTTCGACGTGCTCGCGGACGTCCTGGGCCTGTCGGAGGGAGCCGTCGACGACCGCGACCCGGAGGTCGCCGACGACCCCGTCGCGATGGCCTACGGCGAGCAGTTCCCCGAGGAGCGCCGGCGCACCTACGCGGTGGACGTCCCGGCGCTGTTCGCCAGCAAGCGCGACGACCCCGCCGTCCAGCGGCGGGTCGCCGAGGCGCTGTCCGACGCCGTCGAGTTTACGCCGGGGAACACGCTCGCCTTCTTCCCGAGTTACCGGGAGGCCGAGCGGTACCACGACCTGCTCGACGGATCGGCGACGCGGTACCTCGACCGGCCGGGCGAGCGCGCCGACGACCTCCGCCGGCGGTTCACGGACGACGACGACGCCGTCCTCCTGACCTCGCTGTGGGGGACGCTCGCCGAGGGGGTGAGCTTCGACGGCGACGACGCCCGGACGGTCGTCGTGGTCGGGGTCCCCTATCCCCACCTCGACGACCGGACGGAGGCCGTCCAGGAGGCCTACGAGACGGCCTTCGGGGACGGCGCCGACGTCGACGATCCGGGCTGGAAGTACGCCGTCGAGGTTCCCACGGTCCGGAAGACCCGGCAGGCCCTGGGACGGGTCGTCCGGTCCCCGTCGGACTTCGGCGTGCGCGTCCTGCTCGACGAGCGGTACACCGAGCGCGCCCGCCGGGAGATGAGCAAGTACAGCGTCTCGGGGTCGTTCCCCGCGGAGGAGCGCGTCGAACACATCGACGTCGAACCCGGGAAGCTGAAGTTCGCCATGCTGAACTTCTACTCCGACATGGACGCGTGGGCGGGCGCGCCGCCCGCGCCGTAACGGCGGCGGTCGGTTCGGGCCCGCTGTCGCGAGCCAGCACTACGACAGCGACAGCCCCGCTACCGGCTCCCGGTACCGTCCGCTCCGGAGCACCAGCCGATCGACGGTCCACGCGGCGGGATCGACCGACCGCTCGCAGAAGGCCGCGACGGCGTCCGGGTCGCCGCCCCGGCCCGGTGTGATGTGCGGGACGTACGCCGCGCCCCCGACCGGATCGAACGCCCGGCAGAGCCGGCAGTGGAGTCGCCGCAATCCGCCCCCGACGATCAGGTGGACCATCGGGCCGGTCGAGAACTCGAAGGTTCCCAGCGCGTCGGTCCGGGCCTCGACGGGACCGGAGTCCCCGACTTCGAGGGCCCCGCGGGCGCGTGCCAGCAGCCGGCCCGGGTCGGCGCCCTCGCTCCCGTCGATCCGCTTGGCGACCAGCGTCGGCCGCTCGCGCGGACGGACGCCCTCCGGGAAGTCCGCCCGGAGCGCGGCCGCCAGCCGCTCGACCGCCGGCGGGAGCGGGGCGTTCAGGCTGTAGGACACGGTCGAACCGACGGGCCGGGGGACGATCAGCCCTTCGCGCGGGCCGACCCCGCTCGCCGGTCTCCGGCGTCGGTTCCCCGCGAACGCCGCGTGCCACTGCGTGCCGGGCTAACACGCCGACGTAATCGTTGCGCGTCGAGACAGCTTTATACCCCTCGGGCGGTACAGGTCGAGTAATGCCACGGACCCACCCCGACGACGCGCTGTCGAGCAGTGGGTGCCGCCGTCCGCGTCCGCGACCGCGACCGGGCCGTTAGGCCCGCATCTATCCTCACTCCACCGGTGTTGCACGGTTCACGACGACTAGGCGTCCGGTTCGCGGCGCCACTCGACGACCCCACACGACACGCTACATGACATCCGACCACGAATCCGACAAAGTCGCGCTCGCCTTCTCGGGGGGGCTCGACACGACCGTCTGCGTTCCGCTGCTGAAAGAGGAGTACGGCTACGACGAGGTGATCGGCGTCACCGTCGACGTCGGCCAGCCCGAAGCCGAGTTCGACGAGGCCGAGGCGACCGCCGCCGCGCTGAACCTGGAACACTACGTCGTCGACGCCCAGTCTGCGTTCGCCGACCTCTGTCTCGACGCCGTCCGCGCGAACGCCGACTACCAGGGCTACCCCCTGGGAACGGCGCTCGCGCGCCCCGTGATCGCCCAGGCCATCCTCGAGGTGGCCGAGGAGCACGACTGCGCCGCCATCGCGCACGGCTGTACCGGCAAGGGCAACGACCAGCTCCGGTTCGAGGCCGTCTGGCGGCAGTCCCCCCTCGAAGTGATCGCGCCGGTGCGCGAACTCGGGTTGACCCGCGAGTGGGAGAACGAGTACGCCGCCGAGCGCGAACTCCCCGTCGAGGGGGGCAACGAGGGCGCCTGGAGCATCGACACGAACCTCTGGAGCCGCTCGGTGGAGGGCGACGACCTCGAGGATCCGGGCTACGTCCCCCCCGAGGACATCTACGAGTGGACGGCGGCCCCCGGGAACGCCGAGACGGAACTCGTCGAACTGGAGTTCGAGAACGGCTACCCGGTCGCGGTCGACGGCGAGGCGATGGACTCCGTCGCGCTCGTCGAGCACCTCAACGAGCGCGCCGGCGCCCACGGGATCGGCCGCACCGACGTGATGGAGGATCGGATGCTCGGCCTGAAGGTCCGCGAGAACTACGAGCACCCCGCCGCGACCGTCCTGCTGACCGCCCACGAGGCCCTGGAGGGGCTCGTGTTGACCCAGGAGGAGCGGTCGTTCAAACAGCAGATCGACCAGCAGTGGTCCCAGAAGGCCTACCAGGGGCTGATCGACGCACCGCTGGTGGGCGCCCTCGAGGGGTTCGTCGACGAGACCCAGACGCGGGTCACCGGGACCGTCACGGTCAAGTTAGAGGGCGGGCAGTGTCGCGCGGTCGCCCGCGAGAGCGAGTACGCGGTCTACTCCGAGGAGGCAGCCTCGTTCAACACCGAGACCGTCGACGGCATCGAGCAGGCCGACGCCACCGGCGTCGCCAAGTACCACGGCTACCAGGGCCGCCTCGCCAACAGCGTGATCGACGGCGTGGCCCGCGCGGGCACGGAGAAGTGAGATGACCGGCGAGCGCGACGTGGTGCGACGCGAGCGGTTCAGCGGTGGCCCGGCCCGGGAGTTCCTCTCGTCGCTGCCGGCCGACCGGCGGATCTTCGCCGCCGACCTCGCGGTCGACCGCGCGCACGTCGTGATGCTCGCCGAGCAGGGCATCGTCGCCGCCGACGAGGCCGGCGAGATCCTCACCGCGCTGGACATCGTCGAGGTCGACGGCCACGGCGCGCTCCCCGAGGGCGAGGACGTCCACGCGGCCATCGAGACGGCCGTCATCGAGGAGATCGGCCCCGTCGGGGGGAAGATGCACACCGCCCGCTCGCGCAACGACGAGGTGGCGACGTGCATCCGCTACCGCCTGCGCGAGGACCTGCTGGACGCGGTCGAGGCGACGCTCGGTCTGCGGGAGGCGCTGTCCGCGACCGCCGCCGAGCACGTCGAGACGGTGATGCCGGGGTTCACTCACCTCCAGCCCGCTCAGCCGACGACCGTCGCCCACTGGCTGTGCTCCTACGAGTCGGCGCTGCGCCGGGACGCGGCGCGCCTGCTCGACGCCTACGACCGGACCAATCGCTCGCCGCTGGGCGCGGCGGCGTTCGCCGGCACCACCTTCGACGTGGACCGCGAGCGGGTCGCGGACCTGCTGGGATTCGACGGCGTGATCGAGAACGCCAT
The DNA here is from genome assembly GCA_003021975.1 of Halobacteriales archaeon QS_5_70_17. Lineage (GTDB taxonomy): Archaea > Halobacteriota > Halobacteria > Halobacteriales > Haloarculaceae > Halomarina. The sequence continues at coordinate 42,496 of PXRR01000007.1, forward strand.
GGACGCCAGCGCGACCCGCGATTTCCTCGTGGAGTCGACGGCGGCGCTGGCCGGTCTGGCGACGACGCTGTCGGGACTCGCAGAGGACCTCGTGGTCTTCGCGAACAAGGGCCTGATCGAACTCGACGACGACTACGCCTCCACGTCCTCGATCATGCCCCAGAAGAAGAACCCCGACACGCTCGAACTCGTCCGCGCGACGTCCGGCGACGCCAGCGCCGGACTGAACGGTCTGTTGACGACGCTGAAGGGGCTCCCCCGGGCGTACAACCGCGACCTCCAGCGGGCGACCCCCCACGCGTGGGCGACCGTCGACGGGGTCGCCGAGGCGACCGACGTGGCCGCCGGCGCCGTCGCCACCGCCGACTGGCCCGAGGAGCGACTGGCCGCCGCGGCCGGCGAGGGGTTCACGACGGCCACGGGGGTCGCGGACCTGCTTGCGGCCGCCGGGATCCCGTTCCGGACGGCCCACGAGATCCTCGCGCGGGTCGCCGAGGGGAGCGCCGATCCCGACTACGCGGCGGTCGCGGCGGCCGCCGAGGACGTCCTCGACGAGGACCTGGGGGCGCACGTCTCCCGGGAGGCCGTCGAGTCGGCCCTCGATCCCGCCGAGAGCGTCGCCGCGCGGGACTCCACCGGCGGTCCCGCGCCGTCGGCGGTCGCCGACCAGCTCGACGCCGCGGAGGAGGCGCTGGCCGACGACGAGCGCCGGACGGCCGACCGCCGGGAGGCGCTGGCCGACGCCGCCGACCGGCTCCGCGGGGAGGTGCGGCGCTATGTCTGAGCGACCGCCCCTCCCCGAGCGACCGCCGCCGTCCCCCTCCGGGGACGAACTACCACATCCATGATACACCGAGTCCGAAGTCGGCGTTGAACGGACGTTCGGCTCCCGTTAGCGGCGGAACTGTCTTTATTTTTCTCTGACAAAAACGACGGAACTAAGTACCCGTAGCGGCCAGTATCAGGTACAATGGCAAGCTGTCCCGAGTGCGGGTCCGACGTGACCCTGCACGACGACATCGAAGTGGGAGAGATCGTCGACTGTGGCACGTGCGGTGCGGAGCTCGAGGTCATCGACACCGACCCCGTCGAGCTCGACACCGCACCCGAGCTCGAAGAGGACTGGGGGGAGTAGGATGCAGGTCGGCGTGCTGTACTCCCGGATCCGGCAAGACGAGAAGCTCCTGCTCAACGAGCTCCGGGACCGCGGTCACGACGTCGAGAAGCTCGACGTCCGGAAGCTGCGGTTCGGGCTGCACGAGCCGCCGACGGCGCTGCTGAACTGCGACGTCGTCGTCGATCGCTGTCTCGCGACCAGCCGGAGCCTCTACGCGAGTCAGTTCGTCGACAGCTACGGTATTCCGGTGGTGAACAGTCCGACGACCGCACGCATCTGCGCCGACAAGGCGAAAAACAGCCTCGCGCTGGCCGCCGCGGACGTCCCCACCCCGCGGACCGAGGTGGCGTTCACCAAGGAGAGCGCCATGGCCACCATCGAGGAGTTCGGCTACCCCTGCGTGCTCAAGCCCGTCGTCGGCTCGTGGGGTCGCCTGATGGCCAAGATCGACTCCCGGTCGGCCGCCGAGGCGATCCTCGAGCACAAGGAGACGCTGGGCCACTACGAGCACAAGGTGTTCTACGTCCAGGAGTTCGTCGAGAAGCCCGGCCGCGACATCCGCGTGGTCGCGACCGACGGCGTGCCGATCGCGTCGATGACCCGCTCGTCGGACCACTGGCTGACCAACGCGGCCCAGGGCGCGACCGCCGAAGCCTTCGAGGTCGACGACGAGGTCCGCGACCTCGTCGAGCGGGCCAGCCGCGCCGTCGGCGGCGGCCTGCTGGGGGTCGACCTCATGGAGACCGGCGACAGCTACACCGTCCACGAGGTCAACCACACCGTCGAGTTCAAGGCGCTCGACGAGGCCACCGGCGTCGACGTCCCCGGTCGGGTCGTCGACTGGCTGGAGGAGCGCGTGCTCGGCGAGCGCGAGGCCGACGCCGAGGTCAGCGTATGACCTCGGGCGCGACCGCCGTGGTCGTCGGGGGCAGCGGTTTCACCGGGGGGGAACTGCTCCGCCTGCTCGTCGGTCACCCCGAGTTCGAGGTCGTCCAGGCGACCAGCCGGAGCTACACGAACAAGACCGTCGGCTACGTCCACCCCAACCTCCGGGACCTGGACCTGCGGTTCTCGGACCCCGAGGAGCTGGAGTCCGCGGACGTGCTGTTCGCGGCGACCCCCCACGGCGTCTCGATGGAACGGATCGACGACTTCCGGGACGCCGCCGGGACCGTCGTCGACCTGTCGGCGGACTTCCGGCTCGACGACGCGGCCGCCTACGACGAGTACTACGACGGCCACGCGCGGCCGGAACTGCTCGCCGAGGCGGAGTACGCGCTGCCGGAACTCAACCGCGAGAACCTCCCCGGGGCGGACCTGATCGCCGCGGGCGGCTGTAACGCCACCGCGACGCTGCTCGGCTTCCACCCGCTCGTGGAGGCCGGCATCGTCGACGGGTCCGAGCGGGCGGTCGTCGACGTGAAGGTCGGCTCCTCGGAGGGCGGGGCCGGCGGCGGCGAGGCCTCCAGCCACCCCGAGCGCTCGGGCGTGGTGCGGCCCTACGCCCCGACCGGCCACCGTCACGAGGCCGAGATCGAGCAGTTCTACGGGGACGTCGCCTTCACCGTCCACGCGGTCGACATGATCCGGGGCGCGAGCGCGACCTGTCACCTCTTCCCCGACGAGCCGGTGACGACGGGCGACCTCTGGGGGGCCTACCGCGAGAGCTACGACGAGGAACCGTTCGTCCGTACGGTCGCCGGCGGCGGGGGCGTCTACCGTTACCCCGAGCCCAAGGCCGTCGCGGGGACGAACCACGCGGAGGTCGGGTTCGAGGTCGACCCCGACAACCGGCGACTCGTGGTCTTCTCGGCCATCGACAACATGCTGAAGGGGTCGGCCGGGCAGGCCGTCCACGCCGCCAACGTGGCGCTGGGCTACGAGGAGACCGCCGGCCTCGAGTTCCGCGGCCTCCACCCCGTGGGGGCGCCCTGAGGTGATCGGAGTGAACGCGAACGCGACACCGCGGACGGCGCACTCCGGGAGAGCGACGGGGACGCCCAGTTCCGCCCGCTCGGTCGGTCGGGCCGCGGTCGCACCCGAGCGGTCGCGCCCCGCTCGCGACCGCCGCGCGAGGTGGTCGGCGTGACCGTCGTCGTCAAGGTCGGCGGCGCGCGCGCCGTCGACCCCGCCGGAGCGCTCGCGGACGTCGCGGACCTGGTCGAGGGTGGCGAGCGGGTCGTCGTTGTCCACGGCGGGTCGACCGCCGTCGACGACACGCTCGAGGACCTCGGCGAGCAACCGGAGTACGTCGAGACCCCCTCCGGGGTCGTCGGCCGGTTCACCGACGAGCGCACCATGGAGGTGTTCTCGATGGTGCTCCCGGGGAAACTCAACACCGACCTCGTCGTCGGCCTCCAGAACGCCGGCGTGAACGCGGTCGGCCTCTCGGGGGTCGACGGGCAGTTGCTCACGGGCCCCCGGAAGTCGGCGGTCCGCGTCGTCGAGGACGGCACGCGGAAGATCCGGCGGGGCGACCACTCCGGGCGCGCCGAGCGGGTCAACGCCGACCTCCTCGAGACGCTGCTCGACGGGGGGTACACGCCCGTCGTGACGGTGCCGATGCTCGCCGACGACTCGGGGGAGTGGGTCGCGGTCAACTCCGACGCCGACCGGGCCGCCGCGGCCGTCGCGGGCGCGCTGGGTGCGGACCTCGTGCTCCTGACGGACGTCCCCGGCGTGCTCGCGGACCTCGACGACCCCGGCTCGGTGATCGACCGCGTCGACTCCCCCGCGGAGTACGACCGGCTGACCGACGCCGCCGAGGGGTTCATGACCCGGAAGGTGATGGCGGCGACGGAGGCTCTGGAGGGCGACGGGGACCGCCCCGGCGCGGCCAGCGCCGTCATCGCGGACGCCAACGCCGACGCGCCGATCACGGGCGCGCTCGGCGGCGAGGGGACGACGATCACGCCCGACGCGGTCGGGTCGGGGGAGACAGACCAAGGATGATCGGGACACGACACGCGAACGCGCACGCACACGGATCGGTGCGGACACTGACACTGAGACGGAGACGGGCGCTTTCCGGGGGTGACCGCCGGTGAGCGGCTTCGTCTTCAACGAGAAGCCCCTCCGCATCGAGCGCGGCGAGGGGCCGTACCTCTACGACGACGGCGGCCGGGAATTCCTCGACTTCGGGGCCTCCTACGCCGTCACCCCGGTGGGACACTGCCACCCGCGGGTCGTCGAGGCCGCGCAGGACCAGCTTGAGGACCTGCTGTACGTGCAGGCGTCGTACCCGGTCGACGCCCGGGACGACCTCTACGACCGGCTCGCGGCGCTCGCGCCGGGCGACGTCGGGAACGTGTGGCTCTGTAACTCCGGGACGGAGGCCAACGAGGCGGCCCTGAAGTTCGCCCGGTCGGCGACCGGCCGCTCGAAGGTCGTCGCCACGACCCGCGGGTTCCACGGGCGGACGATGGGCGCGCTGGCGGCCACCTGGAAGGACAAGTACCGCGAGCCCTTCGAGCCGCTGGCCGGCGGCTTCGAGTTCGTCGACTACGGGGACCCCGAGGCGATCCGCGAGGCCGTCGACGGCGACACCGCCGCCGTCCTCCTCGAACCGATGCAGGGGGAAGGCGGGATCAACCCCGCGCCGGAGGGGTACCTCGAGGCAGTCCGCGAGGCCTGCGACGGCCACGGGGCCGCGATGATCGTCGACGAGATCCAGACCGGCGTCGGCCGCACCGGCGACCTCTGGGCGGTCGAGGGCCACGGCGTCACGCCCGACGTCCTCACGACCGCCAAGGGGATCGCCAGCGGTCTCCCGATGGGCGCGACGCTCTGCCGGGACTGGATCGCCGAGGACGCCGGCCCCCACGGGTCGACGTTCTCCGGGGGACCGGTGGTCTGTGCCGCCGCCACCGCCACCCTCGAGGTCCTCGTCGAGGAGGACCTGCCCGCCCGCGCCGCCGAGGTGGGCGACTACCTGCGGACGGAACTCGCGGCCGCCGTCGGCGGCGACGTCCGCGAGATCCGCGGGCGGGGGCTGATGGTCGGGATCGAGGTGAAACGCGGGGCCAACCGGCTGTTGCCGACCCTCGCGATGGAGCACGGCGTCCTCGCCCTGCCGGCCGGCCGGTCGGTGCTGCGCCTGCTGCCGCCGCTGATCGTCGAGCGCGAGCACTGCGACGCCGTCGTCGAGGCGCTCGCGGAGGTGATCTCGTGAGCGCGAACACGAACGCGGACGCGGCCGGCGCCAGCGTCTCCCGGGACGCGGCCCGGGACCTGCTCGAACGGGTCGTCGCCACCCCGTCGGTGACGGGCGAGGAGACCGCCTGCGGCGAGGTGCTCGTCGACTTCTTCGAGTCCCACGGCCGCGAGGCGTGGCTCGACGCGGTCGGCAACGTCCGCGCACCGGCCGACGACGCCGCCCTGCTGACCTCTCACCTCGACACGGTCCCCGGGGACATCCCCGTCAGGGTCGAGGACGGCGAGGAGGGCCCCGAACTGTGGGGCCGTGGCAGCGTCGACGCCAAGGGCCCGCTCGTGGCGATGGCCGTCGCGGCCGTCCGGACGGGGGTGAGCTTCGCCGGCGTCGTCGGCGAGGAGGTCGATTCCCGGGGCGCCCACTACCTCGTCGAGAACCGGGCGGCCCCGGAGGCAGTCGTCAACGGCGAGCCGTCGGGATCCGACGGCATCACGCTGGGGTACCGGGGACTGGTCGCGGGCACCTACGTCGTCACCAGCGAGTCCGGGCACACCTCCCGCCCGGAGAACAACGCGATCCAGGACGCCATCGAGTGGTGGAGCCGCGTCGAGGCGCTCTTCGAGGACGAGGGCGAGGAGTGGACCCCCGTCTTCGAGCGGGTCACGCCCAAGCCCGTCGAGATCGAGGGCGGGACCAGCGACGACGGCCTCTCGGTCGAGACGACCATGGAGGTCCAGTTGCGCGTCCCTCCCTCCCACACCTGCGAGGAGGTGCGCGAGCTGGCCGACGGGCAACTCGACGGCGGGACCGTCCGCTGGCACGACGCCGTCCCGCCGGTGATGGAGAGCCCGCGGACCGACGTCGCGCGGGCGTTCCGGGTCGCTGTCCGGGAGGCCGGCGGCGACCCCCGCCTGCTGCGCAAGACCGGGACCGCCGACATGAACGTCTTTGCGGAGGCCTGGGACTGCCCGAAGGGGGTAGTCACTTACGGGCCGGGGAACTCGGACCTCGACCACGCGCCCGACGAGCACCTCCCGCTCGCCGAGTTCGACCGCGCGACGGAGGTCCTGGTGTCGGTCGCGTCGTCGCTGCGGGGTGAGTCCTGATGGGCGGCGCTGTCCCCCGGTTCGTCGACGTCGACGACCTCTCGCGGTCGGAGCTGTTCGCGGTGCTGGACCGCGCGGCCGCGCTGAAGCGGGCCGCCGGGCGCGGCGAGCCCCACCGCTATCTCGCCGGCGACACCCTCGCGATGGTCTTCGAGAAGCCCAGCACTCGCACCCGCGTCTCCTTCGAGACGGGGATGACCCAGCTGGGCGGTCACGCCGTCTTCCTCGGGCCGGACGACATCGGACTGGACGGCCGCGAGCCGATCCAGGACATCGCCCGCTCGCTCTCCCAGTACGTCGACGGGATCATGGCGCGCGTGTTCGACCACGCCGACGCCGTCGAACTGGCGGATTACGCGACCGTGCCGGTCGTCAACGGCCTGACCGACGACGCCCACCCCTGCCAGACGCTGGCTGACCTGCTGACGATCCGCGAGAGCTGCGGCTTCGACGCCTCCGTCGCGTGGGTCGGCGACGGCAACAACGTCGCCCAGTCGTTCGTGGTGGGGGCGGCGCTCGCGGGGCTCGATCTCACCGTCGCCACGCCCGCCGGCTACGGCATCGACGACGACGTCCTCGAGCGGGCGGCGGAACTCGGGGCCGCCCCGGAGACCACCGACGACCCCGCCGCGGCCGTCGCGGGCGCGGACGTCGTCTACACCGACGTCTGGGTGAGCATGGGCCAGGAGGACGAACGCGAGGAGAAACTCGGAGTCTTCGAGGCCGGGGGGTTCCAGCTCGACGACGACCTGCTGGACGACCAGCGGGTGATGCACTGCCTCCCGGCCCACCGCGGCGAGGAGATCACCGACGCCGTCATCGAGTCCGACCGCGCCCTCGTCTGGACGCAGGCCGGGAACAGGCTCCACGCCCAGAAGGCGCTGCTGACGCGTCTGCTGGGCGACTAATTCCGAAGGCCCGCTTCCGCGGAACCCCTCAGAGCCCTCGCAGCGGCGGGTACAGCGCGCCCAGCACGACGCCGTAGACGACGTGCCACAGCAGGCTCGGAACCGCGAAGTTCGGGAACGGCGGACTGGCGGGCGACCCGACGGCGCTCAGCCACAGCGGCATCAGCAGGGCGGCGAGCGCGATCCAGATGACGGCGCCGTAGACGACTCCGGCGACCGCGGATCGACCGACCGAGCGGTCGATCCCGGCGGCGCCGGCGCCGGCCGCGAAGACGACGCCGAGGACGGCCCCGTGGGAGACGTGGACGACCCAGCCCGCGACGCCGTTGGGCGCGACGGCGAGGACGTCCGGGTTCATGACGCTCATCAGCGCGCCCATGACGATCGCGCCGGCGGCGCCGGCGACGACGGCGCCCTTCCAGGCGCCGCGTTCGGTCGCAGTCGGTGTGGAAGTAGCTGTCTGTTGGCTCATTGCGTCCTACGAGTGGCGAGTCGGACCGATATAGCCACCCCGCCCCTGCGAGTCGTTCGCACGGACGAGCGGGTCGCACACCCGAGCGGGGTACACAACCGGAATTCGGCTCGAATCGGGGTCGAGCAGCGCTCCGGCGGGGGGAGGGTCTGACGACGCGGCGGCCGGCGGCGGTGACCAACAGTCATGCCGCTGGATCCCGTCGGGTCCTGCAATGTCCGAACGCCGGGTCGTCGAAGCGGGCGAGCGCAGCGCGGACGAACTGATCGAGTGGCTCGAGGAGGGACAGCGGGTCGTCGTAGAGACGGAGTTCCTGGGGTCGACCCACGAGGTGACGCTGCGGTGGGACGGGGACACCTTCTACTGTGACACCCCCACGCGGCTCCACCGTCACTCCTCGGCCGACGAGATGCGCCAGTGCATCCGCCAGAACGGGTACGTCGACGGGGAGTGATCGCCGCGCAGCACGGTCCCGACGTGGGGAGTTTGCAGCCTTTTATTTGTCCTTCGCCGTAGTAGCCTACATGGACGCCGATCCGAGCCCGGAGCAGTTCCGGGAGCTGATGCTCGACGAGGAACCCGAGTTCGCCGACGTGCTCTCCTGCGTGTTCGGCATCCAGCGCCACGAGAGCAACACCTACCTGGCCCTGCTGGACAACCCGGGCAGCACGGTCGCCGAACTGGCGGAGGTCGTCGAGCGCGACCGCTCGAACGTCAACCGCTCGCTGTCGACGCTCCGGGAGAAGGGCCTGGCCGAGCGCGAGCGCCGCCTGCTCGACGGCGGGGGGCACGTCTACCAGTACACGGCGACGCCGCTGCCCGAGGCCAAGGAGCTGATGCACGAGACCCTCGACGCGTGGGCGGAGTACGTCCACGGTCGCATCGACGAGTTCGGCGACGAGGAGGTCGTCCAGGGCTGAGGCGACGCGGCGAGCGGGCGGTCGTGCTCGCGCGCTCGCGGCCCGGACTGGTCTATCCGGCCGCCGCTCCCCCGGCGGTCCAGCGCCGCGAGCATCGCTCCGAGTCGGAAACCCGCCTCCCTTTTGGGGAGGGTCCCCAATCGTCGTGCCGATGGCCGACCTGGAACTCTCGACGCGCGTTCCCGGGGTCGCCGACGGCGGCGTCTGGCTGACCTGCATCGAGTGCGGGGAGACGTTTCCCCCCTTCGAGGACGTGATCTACACCTGCGAGGGCTGCGGCGGGCTACTGGAGGTCCGCTACGACCGCTACCCCACCTTCGAGGACTTCGCCGAGGGCGGCGCGGCGACCAGCGGGACGGTCTCCCGCACCGTCGGCGGCGAGTGCCGGGGGGTGTGGCGCTACGCCGCGGCCCTGCCCTTCGAGGAGGGAGTCTCACTGCCGGAGGGGGACACGCCGCTGCACGAGGTGCCCCGCCTCGAAGACGAGGTGGGCGTGCGCAACCTCCGGGTGAAACACGAGGGGATGAACCCGACCGGCTCGTTCAAGGACCGCGGGATGACCGTCGGCGTCCGGGTCGCCGAG
>PXRR01000008.1:0-51109 GCA_003021975.1 Halobacteriales archaeon QS_5_70_17
GCCACGACGATGTCCGCGTGGAGCGCGAGCGTCGCCCCGCCGATCAGAACCGTCCCGGTCGGCTGGCCGAGGTACGTGACGAACACGCCCAGCCCGAGCAGCCCGTACACCACGGACGGGACGCCCGCGAGGTTCGAGATGTTGACGTCGACGAGCCGCTTGAACCGGTTGTCGGGGGCGTACTCCTCCAGGTAGACGGCGGCGCCGACCCCGAGCGGGAACGACAGCATAGCGACGGTAACCATCAGCAGGATCGATCCGCCGATCGCCGGGTAGAGCCCGGCGTTCTCGGCGGTGCTGCTGTGGGAGTTCGTGAGGAACTGCCAGTCGACCCACGACTGCGGCCCGGCGAAGCCGACGGCGTCGACGGCTGCGGCCCCGAGCAGCGCCCCGCCGATGATCGTTCCCGCGAGCACGAGGCCCGGGCGCTCGTACGGCCGGACGGCGCCGCCCCCGGCGTAGGTCGCGGCGGGGACGACCGCGATCGACGCCAGGACCGTCGCCGGCATGGGATCGACGCCGATCGCCGGCCCGACGAACGCGCTGGCGGCGATTCCCGCCAGCGCCGCTCCCCCGGCGGCCAGCCCCGCCCGGCGGCCGCCGATCCGGGCGGCGTAGGCCCCGGCGACCGCGGCGACGACCGCTCCGAGGGTCACCGTGATCATCATCCAGTCGGTCGGGACGAAGGGGAGTCCGAGGACGACCGTCGCGAGACTGGGGACCACCTGGGGGACTCCCAGGGCCGCGCCGACGAACCCCGGGAGGCCGAACAGCGAGACGTAAAACAGTGCGACCGTCACGAGAGCCCGTGTGAGGAAGGACAGCCGGCCGGAGGCGCGTTGCAGGCCGACCACCAGCGCGGCGGGGACGACGAGCGCGAGGACGTACGCGAACCACGTCAGCGGCGCGAGGATGTCGACGAAGATCATGGCGGCCCCGCCGGCGAACATGAGGCCCACGATCAGCGCGCCGACGACCGTCAGGCCGAACTTCACCGCCGCGACGCTGCGCGCGACGGCGGCGAGGTAGGCGGCGACGGCGACGGTCGGGACCACGAGCGTCAGGAAGAAGGTGAGGTGCCAGCCGGGGTCGGCGGTCAGCGGCTGGATGGCGTCGTTGGCGACGTAGACCAGCAACACGGCGAGCGCGACGATCCCGACGAGCGCCGCCGCCAGCAGCGCGTACCGGAAGACGATCCCGGCGGTCCGGCTGACCTGTCCGAACCCGCTCGCGTACTCGCCGTCGGTTTCGGCTGCCATCTCAGTACTCCTCCCGGTAGCGCTGTGCGACGAGGTCGCTGACGATGTTCATGACGAGGGTGATGACGAACAGGGTGAGGCCGATCGCGAAGAGGCTCCGGTAGGCCAGTCCGCCCCCGGTGACGTCGCCGGTGAGCAACTGGACCATCGCGGCGGTCATCGGCAGTCCGCCCTCGAGGTAGGCGGCGGGGTTCAGCGGGTTGTGGAACTCCGCCTGCGACCCGGCGGCGATGGTGACGGCCATCGTCTCGCCGATGGCCCGCGAGAGCGCGAGGATGAACGACGAGAAGATCCCCGACAGGGCGGCGGGGACGACGATCCCCGTCGAGACGTCGAACTTCGTGGCCCCCATCCCGTAGCCGGCCTGCCGGAGTTCGTCCGGGACGGCGGACATGGCGTCCTCGCTGATCGAGGCGACCATCGGGATGATCATGATGCCGACGACGATGCTCGCCGACAGCAGGTTGAACGTCCCCATGTTCGGGAAGAGCGTCCGCTTCAGCGCGGGGGTGATGTAGACGAGCGCGAAAAAGCCGTAGACGACCGTCGGGATCCCGGCGAGGATCTCCAGGGCGGGTTTCAGCACCGAGCGCACCTGCGCGCTGGCGTACTCGCTGAGGTAGATGGCCGTCGCGACGCCCAGCGGCAGTGCGATGATCGCCGAGCCGATCGTCACCATCAGCGTCGCGGAGACCAGCGCGAGCACGCCGAACTCCTGGTTGTTGATCTGCCAGTTGGTACCGGTGAGGAACTCGACGACCGAGGCGGTCGGCCCCTCGATGCCGACCAGCGGCGCGGTCGCCGAGAAGAACTTCGCCGCCTCCGTGACGAGCAGAACCACGATGCTGACCGTCGTCGCGATCGAGAGCACCGCGCAGAGGAAGAAAAACGACCGCGTCAGGAGCTCGGGCGGGGCGTTCTCGGTGTTTTGAGTCAGGTCGTCCGCCAGGTCGTCCGTGCTCATTGAGTGTGTTGGGGTTCGGTGGATCGGCGAAAAAGCTCTTCGCTAGGGCCGCGTCAGCCCTGTGCCTCGTCGATGGCCTGCTGGAGCTTGTTCATCTGCTCTTCCTGCTGGCTGTCGTCGAGGGGGACGTAGCCGACCGCCTGGGCGACGATCTCTTGGCTCGTCGCGTTCTCGATCCAGAACTTGGCGAACTCGGCGACGTGTTCCTCGGCCAGCGACTGCTTCGCGGGGTAGGTGAACAGCGGCCGCGAGAGGGGCTTGTACTCGCCGGCCTTCGCCGTCTCCAGGGAGGGTTTCACGCAGCCGCCGCCCCCCGACTGGTTGTCGATGCCCAGCGCCTTCACAGCGTCCTTGTTCTCGCTGTAGTAGGCGAACCCGAGATAGCCCATCGCGTGCTTCGAGCCCTGCACGCCCTGGACGATGGTGCGGTCCTGCTCGGTCGCGGAGTAATCCTGGCGGTGGCTGGGACCCTCCTCGCCGAGGACCGCCCCGATGAAGTAGTCGTAGGTCCCGGACGCGTCGGAGGGACCGTACAGCTCGAGGTCCTCGTCGGGCCAGTCGGAGTTGATGTCGCTCCACTTCTGGGGTTTGGTCTCGGCCGACCAGATCTGCTTGAGCTGTTCGACGGTGAGGCAGTCGATCCAGTCGGCCTCGTTGTTGACGACGACCGTCAGCGCGTCCGTCGCGACCTGCAACTCGACGGGCGTGACGTCGTTCTGCTCGCACTGGGCCTTCTCCTCTTCCTTGATCGGCCGCGAGGCGTTGTTGAAATCCGTCCGCCCGGGACAGAAGTGGTTCGCGAAGCCGCCCCCCGAGCCGGTCGACTGGACGTTGATGTTCACGTCCGGGTGTTCCTGCTGGAACCGCTCGGCCATCGCCGTCGCGAGCGGGAACACCGTCGAGGAGCCGGCGATGTCGATGGTCCCCGAGAGTTCGCCGCTCCCGCTGCTGTTTCCGCTGTCGTTTCCGCTACCGCTCCCGTTTCCGTCACCGCCGCCCTCACCGCCACCGCCGTCACTACCGCCGGCTCCTTCGTTGCTCGTACAGCCGGCGAGCGCCAGTGCCCCCACGGCACCGGACGCGGTCAGAAATCTACGCCGCGAGACCGGACCGGACGGTTCGTCCATCATCGCCTGTCTCTCGCCCCGAACGGAGTATGAAGCTTGCGAATTGAGTATATATTTTCTCCGTATTTACTGCTATCATCCGGTACAACTATAGTAGTATACGTACGGCTACCGAGCTATGCTATGCGAGATTGTCACACGGGACGGGCGGTCGCCGACCGTGAGCAGTCGGTACTGGCGGTCCTGTGTCGTCAGCCGTTGTAGATGGCTCGCTCGACGTCGCCATCGACGGTGACGCCCGCCGCGCAGACGGCGTGCTCGAACTCGTGGTCGTAGACCTCGTGGGCTACTTCCGCAGCGTCGTCGGCGTCGAGCGCGAACGGTTCGGGCGCGTCGCGCTCGTAGGTCGCCACCAGCGTCGGCGCCTCGACGGCCCGCACGAGCAGCGCGTCCCGTCGGACCGTCCCGACGTGGGCGCTCTCGGCGCCGACGACCCCCGCGATCCGGGGTGTGTCGTAGTCGTCTTTCTCGTAGTCCAGCGCGAACAGTCCCGAGACGAGCGCGTCGCGTGCCGGGTAGCCAAGCGCCAGTTTCTCCGCGACGGGATCGACGTGCGAGCCGTTGCCCACGACCGCTCGCGGTCCGTCGCGCTCGGCGACCCTGAGGCAGTTGTACGAGATGTAGGGGTTGTCCGACGGCGGGGCGTCGGCGGTCGGGACGACGGTGAGCGTCCCGTCGCGCTCGGCGATCTGGCGGTTGGGGAACGACCGCGAGGAGACCCGGTAGGCGCCGATCCCCGGGCCGACGACGACGAAGCGTCCGACGTACATGTGCGACACCGCGGTCCCGGCCTACCTACCGCTGTCGGTCCGGCGCGAACCACGACGCTTTAATATCCGGACCGCGTTCCTCCGATGCGCACAGTCCATTGGGGTAGTGGCCAATCCTGTTGCCTTCTGGGGGCAACGACCCTGGTTCGAATCCAGGATGGACTACTCCTCCGGACCGTTCGGATCCTCGAGCCGCAGGTATCGAACCGGCTCCGGCGGTGAGACAGCGTATCTGAGGCGGCCCGCTGACAGCGCGTCCTACCGCGCTGTCGCTCCTCGGCCCCGGGTTGCGTCCGGGGACCACTACCGCTGGATGCCTCCTATCGGCACCCGTCAGGGCGGTCACGACGGATCCCATCCCGGGGAAATCCCGTCACACCGGCTCCGGGAATCGACGACGGTACGCGTCCACGTGGCCATCACCCCAGCCAGTCGGCGAACGTCCCGGTCCTCTCGGCCCGGCGGGCGTACTCCCGCTGCGTCCCCTCGATGGCCGTCCGGAGGTCCGCGCCGTCGTCGAACCGCTCGCGAACCGCCCGCCGCTTCCACTCGCCCGGGGCCGTCCGGGCGTTCCAGCGCGCTTCTACGGGTGCGAGCAAGTCCTCGAGGCGGTCGGGGCCGACGCCCCGGTCGCCGAGGCCGCGGCGGGCGAGTTCGAATACCTCCTCGTAGACGACCGCCGGGTCGGTCGTTCGTGCCCCGTCGCGGGTGACCCAGGCGAGGTCGGCGTCGAACCCGTCCCGCGCCGCGGCGTACAGCGACTCCCTCGCGGCCGACCACGGCAGCGTCGGCAGGGGATGGTCGGTCGCGACGACGCCGTGGAGCAGGCCACAGACCAGCGCCTGTAGCCCGAGCACGTCGGCCACGGTGGGCTGGGCGGGCAGGGGCCGGTACTCGATGCGCGGCCCCTCGGGCCCGAGGATCGGCCGGATCCACCGCCAGCACGTCCCCTGCTTGTACAGCAGTTCCCAGTACTCGTCGGCGAACCCCTCCCGGGGTCCCTCCTCGACCCACTCGCGCAGGTACGGCGCGCACCGCCGGTCTTCGAGCAGGCGGTCGACGACGTCCGCCGGCGCGTCGACGTCGTCGGGGAACCGGACCTTCCCCGGTTCGCGGACGTTCATCGCCTCGAAGACGGGGACGCGCAGTTCCGCCGTGCCGTCGAGGACGGTCCCGGCGTCGGCGTCGTCGTAGAGGTCCGCCGGGAGGAACGGCGAGTTGGTCGCCAGCGCGAGCACCGGCCCCGCGGTCCGCAACGCGGCGTTGAAATACCGGTGGAACTCGTCGGTCGGGACCTGCAGGTGGACCTGCATCGACGTGGCGAGCGACTCGACGAGGATGGTGGGGAAGGTCCGCGTACAGCCGGGGACGTTCAGTTCGACCGGTCCGCCCGCGGTGATGTCGGCGTTGAGCGCGTAGTACCGCGGCTCGGCCGCCATGTTCGTCGGACACACCACGCCGTGCTCGCAGTCGACGGCCGTCAGATAGGCCGCCGTTCCCTCCGACGGCGGGATCGCCCAGTGGCCGTCGGTGACGAACCGACGCCCGCCCCAGGCGAACGCCCGCCGCACCCGGGCCATCTGCTCGGCGAGCGTCCGGGTCTGCTCGTCGAGGCCGCCGGGCCCGAACTCCGTCGCGGGCGTGTTCAGTTCGGCGTTGTGTCGACCGAGTTCCCGCTCACAGACCGACTCGAACGCCGATTCGGGGACGGCCGCGAGCCGATCGTCGGCGTCGACCGCGACTCCCTCCAGTTCGAGGCCGACGCGGAAGCCTCCCTCGAACCGCCCCTGGGCGAACGCTTCGCGGAGCGACTCCGCCTGCGCCTGCACCCGCCGCTCGAACTCCTCGTGAGTCTCCTCCCGCCGCGTCCTCCGGACGAGGTCCCCGGCGTCCATCGGTCTATATGACGGCTGTTAGCACATGAAACCTCGCACGGGCGCGGGCCGTCAGTCGAGGAGAGGGAGGGGACCCGCCGAACCGCCCGTCGAGACCGTCGCTACCTGACCGCGTCGGCTGGGGAACGCCACGCCGAGACGGCTCTCCATCGCGGCGTCGCCGACCGTGGTTTATTACCTCTCCGCCCGCACGGCGACCGGATGGCGGTCTCGATCCAAGTCGTGCCGCTCCCCGTGGCCGCCGCGTTCGGCGTCGCGGGCCCCGTTCTGTCCGGACTGGACGTTCGCGACGCCCTCTGGGCGCTTCGCTCCCGGCTCCGCCAACCGACTCCGGTCGGAGAACTGGCCGACGGCGCTCCGGTCGTCGTCAGCGGCGTGGCCAGGCGGGCCGACGCAGTCCTCGAAGCGCCGCTCTCGGAGCGGACCTGTCTCGCCTACGCCTGGCGCGTCGCGAACCTGCAGACCCGGCGGCGCTTCGACGGGGTGATCGGGACCTGGGGCCAGCGCGGCGGGAGCGGCCGCTCGGGGGTCCCGTTCCTCCTCGAGGACGACACCGGACGCGTCCTCGTCGATCCGGGCAGCGCCGACCTCGGCCTCATGGGAGAGTGGATCCGCGATCCGGCGAGCGATCCGACCGACCGGCGGGAGTCGGGACCCCGGGACCTGGCCGACGACCTGCTCGCCGTCGAGACGCACGGCCGCCGGTTCTACGAGGGCCGACTGGACGACGGCGAGACGGTCACGGTGCGGGGCCGGGTCGGGCCGGGCGAGTCGAGCGGGCTCGCGGTCGACGCCGGCCTCGTGACCGACGCGCGCCGGTGGCCGCGGCCGGTCGGACGCTCCGCCGGGCCGCGGTGTCGGCGGCGACGGGGCTGTTCGTCCTCCCGGTCACCGGCACCTTCGCGCTCGCGTCGCTGTGGCGGCGGCGGCCGCGGCTCTCGACGGTCCCGCCCGGCGGCGCTCGAACAGACGCCGGACCGCCCTGCGCCCGGGGCCGACGCTCAGAGCCGCTCGCCGTCGGGCAGGATCGTGTCTCCGAAGTTCTCGACGGTCCCGCCCGGCGGCGCGCCGACCATGACCCAGACGTGGGTCTCGTCCTCGGTGTCGTTGCGGACGCTCCGCAGCGGGTCGGAACCGATCCGGACGACCCCGCCCTCGGGGACGTCGCGGACCTCGCCCTCGATCTCCACTCGACCGCCCGTCAGCGAGACGTACAGCTCCTCGTGGTCCTCGTGAGCGTGGGGCGTCGTCACGTCGCCCGGGTCCAGCGTCACGGTGTTGACCCGCATCTCGGTCGCGCCCAGCGCCTCGGTGAGCTTCCGGTGGGCGACGTCACTGGTGACGAACGTCTCTCGCTCGACGTCGGCCGGATCGACGACGGCGAACTCCTCCGGGTCGGAGCCGGACATGCGCGGGTCGTCGGTCCGGCGGGTGAAATATCCCCCGCTTACGCTCCCGGTTCCGCTCCCGTCCCCGGTTCCGGGGCGTACCACGCCAGCACCAGGCCGAGCAGTCCGAGACCGCCCGCGACGGCGAAGGCCGTCGCGTAGTTCGTCGCGCCGATGAGCGCCCCGGCGGCGATGGGGGCGACGAACGCCCCCGCCAGCCCGACGCTCGTCAGGAAGGCGACGGCGGTGGCGGCGACCTCCGGCGCGACCAGTTCCCGGACGTACGCGAACACGAGGCCGAGACAGAGCTGGACGGCGAAGCCGGCGACCAGCAGCGCCGCGACGACCGGCCAGACCGTCCGGAGGGCGGTGAACCCGGCGATCACGGGCGCCGCGACGAGAAAGGAGAGCACGACGACGGGCCGCCGGCGCCCACCGAACAGCCGGTCCGAGAGGACGCCCCCCGAGATCCGCGAGAGCACGCCGACCGCCGGGAACAGCGCGCTCAGCCCGCCGCTGACCGCCAGCGACAGCCCCAGCGACTCGGTGAGGTAGGAGGGCGCCCAGCTGTTGACGAACAGGTAGAGCCCGTAGCCGAGGAAGCCGACGCCGCCGACGGTCCACACCCGGCGGTCGGTGACGACTCGCCTGAGGTCCGCGGGGGTCGGGGTCGGCGTGTCCGTCGCCCGTCCCTGGCCGCGGCTGGCCGGCCAGAACAGCGCCAGTCCGAGCAGCGCCGTCGCGGCGAAGACGGGGAACACCGCGGGCCACCCGAACGCGTCGGCGATGACGGGGCCGGTCCCCTGTCCGACGGCGAAGCCGACGGGGCCGCTGGCGGTGAACGTCGCCACCGCCGTCGCTCGCCGGTCGGCGCCGAACGACCGACCGACGATGTCGATGCCGGCGTTCCAGACGACGACGTACGCGACTCCGCCGAGCACCCGGGAGGCGAGCAGCGACCGGTAGGCCCCGGTGCTCGCGGCCCACCACCCCCAGACGCCGGCGACCAGGAGCGCGCCGACGGCCGCCGCGGCCGCGTACCGCGAGTCCGTTCGGTCGAGTGCGATTCCGGCCGGCAGGCTCGTCATCACCGCTGTCCCGAACATCACGCCGACGAGCAGACCCGCGGCCGACGGACCGATCCCCAGCGACGAGCGGATCAGCGGGGTGACGCTGGCCGGGACGAGTTCGTACGCGCCCAGTGACGCCGACATGAGCACGCCGCCGCCGAGCAGTCCCCACCGCGCTCGCTCGCTCGCCGCCGTCCCCGTTCCACCCGTCGCCTCTGTCGGGCGTTCCTCGTGGCTCGACACGCCGGAGCGGTTCTTCCGGTCGGCCCATCAACCTGTCGTGATCGGTGTGAGACCGGGCGGTCGTCCCTATCGGGTTCGGTGTCCGCGCGCGGCCCGGTCCCGCCGAGGAGCTATGTGCCTCCGCCCGGTGGTCGATCCGTGGCCGATTCCGATCCCGATTTCGACCCGAGCCGCGTCGACGTCGTCACCTTCGACTCCTACGGGACGCTCGTCGACACCGACTCCGCGGCCCGCGCGCTCGCCGACCTCGTCGACGACCCGGCGGCGACCGCGCGGCGGTGGCGACGGAACGCCCTCCTCTACTCGGTGGTGGCCGGCTACGTCGACGCCTACGGCACCTACGCCGACCTCCACCGCGACGGCCTCCGGGACGCGCTCCGCGCGGAGGGGATCGACCTCGACGAGGGGCGCCTCCGGGAGATAAACGCCGCCTACCGGGACCTCGATCCCTTCGCGGACGTCGCCCGGGGGTTCGAGCGCCTGGCGGACGCCGGCTACCACCCGTCGATCCTCTCGAACGGGAACCCCGAGTGGCTCGACGCCCTCGTCGAGTCGGCGGGGATCGAGGAGTCCGTCGCGACCGTCGTCAGCGCCGACAAGATCCGGACGCTGAAACCCGACCGCGCGCTCTACGTCCACGCTGCCGACCGAGTCGGCGCGCCCCCCGAGCGGATCGCTCACGTCACCGCCCACTGGCTGGACGTCCAGGGTGCGGTCCACGCCGGGATGCAGGGGGTCTGGCTCGACCGCGGCGGCCAGTGGCCCTCATTCGGCCCGCGACCGGCGCTCTCGATCGAGTCGATCGGCGAGGTCTGTGCCCTGCTCGGGGCGTAGGCCACCGCGGGCCGGGGCGTCCGGGACCGTCACCCGGTCTCCAGATCGACCACGCCCGCGTCGAGGAGGTCGCCCAGCACGGTCCGGGCGTGCCCCTTCGGGTCGACGCCGGTGTAGACGTCGTACACCTCGTCGCCGACGAGGACGAACGTCGTCCGCGCCGTCGCTCCGCCGGGCCCCCGCTCGACGTCGAAGGCGGACGCCACCTCGCCGTCGGGGTCAGCGAGCAGGTCGAACTCGATGCCGTGTTTCTCGGCGAACGCGGCGTGGGAGTCGACCCCGTCGACGGAGATGCCGTAGACGGTCACGCCGGCGTCCCGGTAGGCGTCCAGTTCCCGGCCGAACTCCTCGGCCTCGGTCGTACACCCCGGCGTGTCGTCCGCGGGGTAGAAGTAGACGACCGTCGGTTCCTCGAAGGACGGCGCGACCTCGGTCCCGCGCTGGTTGGACGCCGCGACCGTCGGTGCCGGATCGCCCGGTTGCAGCGGCATGGCCGGCCTACGGCGGGGGCGCGGAAAACCGTGACCGTACCTGCGACCGCCGCTCGGTTCGCAGGCGCCCCGTTCATGCCGGCCGCGGTCCACGTGGCACACATGGACGACCGCGACAGCGATCCGATTCGAGAGCGAGACCGGAGCGGGAACCAGACTGGACCGTGGGCGCTCGCGCTGGGCGCGCTCGCCGTCGGCGTCGGGGCCGTGGCCACGGAGGCGCTGCGACGGCGCCGGAGCCGATCCTCCGGAGCCGACAGCGACCGCGGCACGGAGAGCGTGGCGCGGACCGACCCGACCGACCACGAGGGGAGCGGCGACGGCGTCTAGCGGGTCTCCCAGTCGACGACTGGCTCGCCCGCTCGACTCCGCTCGACGTACTCCCGTTGCATCCCCCCGATGGCCGACCGTAGGTCGGCGCCCTCCGCGAGGCGCTCTCGGACGGCCCGCTTCTTCCAGCGACTGGGGGTCGTCCCCCGCTCCCGGCGGGCCTCGATCGGCGCGAGGAGGTCGTCGACGTCGGGTTCGGAGAGCCCCTGCTCGCGGAGGCCCCGCCGGGCGTACGCGAACAGTTCGCCGTAGACGACATCGGGATCGTCGGTCCGCTCGCCGTCGGCGTCGACCCACGCGAGGTCGGCGTCGAGGCCGTCCTCTACCGCCCGGTAGAAGCTCCGGCGGGCGGCCGCCCACTCGAGGCTCGCCAGCGGGTGGTCGGCGGCGACCAGTCCCCGGACGAGCCCCGAGACCAGCGCCTGGAGGCCGACCGTCGCCGCGACGGTGGGCTGGGTCGGCAGCGGGCGGTACTCGATGCGGACCGACTCCTCGCCGGCGCCCGCGAGCGCTTCTCCCCCGACGACCGCGCGGAGCCACCGCCAGTAGGTGCCCCGCTTGTGGTCGAGTTCCCAGATCCGGTCGGCGTACCCCTCGACGGCGTCGCCGCCTTTCACCCACTCCTTGAGGAACGGCGCGCACGTCCGGTCTTCGAGCAGGCGGCCGACGACGTCGGTCACGCTCTCGACGTCCTCCGGGAACCGGACCTTCCGGTCGCCGGTGTTGATCGCCTGCTCGAAGACCGGCACCCGGAGTTCGTGGTAGGTCGCGTCGACCAGTTCCTCGGGGGTCGTCGGCGCGGCGTCGAGTCCGGTGACGCCGGTCCGCTCGTCGGTTCCGGCCGGACCGGCCCCGCGCTCGCCGCCGAGGTCGTAGAGGTCCGCCGGGAGGAACGGCGAGTTGGTCGCCAGCGCGAGCACCGGTCCGAGCGTGCGGACGGCGACCGCGTAGTGGTCGGGGAACGCCCCGGAGTCGGGCACCTGCAGGTGCGGTTGGATCGACGACGTCAGAGACTCCACGAGGATCGACGGGAACGACCGCCGGACGCCCGGGAGGTCCAGGTCGACGCTCCCGCCGGCGCGCGCGAGCACGTCGTTGTCGATGGCGCAGTACCGCGGCGAGGCTCGCATGTTCCGAGCGACGGTCACGCCGTCTTCGACGTCGACCGCCGAGAGGTAGGCGTCGGTCCCCTCCGGCGGCGGGACGGTCCACATGCCGTCGAGTACCAGTTCCAGCCCCTCCTCGGCGAGTGCCGCTCGTGCGCCGGCCACGCGCTCGGCGATTCGGTCGGCCTGGGCCGCGAGGCCGTCCGCGTCGAACCGGTTCGGCGGCGTGTTGAGTTCGAGGTTGTGGAGGCCGAGTTCCCCGTTGCAGGCCGGGTCAGCGAGGACGGCCTCGGGGACGCGGGCGAGGCGCCCCTCGCCGTCGACGGCGTAGGCCTCCAGTTCGAGGCCGACGGTGTAGGCCTCGTTCTCGAAGGCCCCGCTCGTCAGCGCTTCCCGGAGGGTAGCGGCCTGCTCCTCGACGCGCCGTTCGAACTCCTCGCGAGTCTCGGGGGCGAGCGAGCGCCGCACCAGGTCGACCGGGCCCGGATCGGGCATCACCTCCGCATAAGCGGGTGGTTCTCTTAGCGTTGGGGTTCCGCGCAGACGGTCGGGACGGACCTCGGCCGCCGCTCCGCCGCCCGGTGACACCGACGTCACGGGGTGGCACCGCCGTCGCCAAACGCAGATACCGGGACCAGCCCTAGGGACGGACGCATGCTACCGACTCTTGCGACGACAGTGACGGCCGCGGCTCCGACTCCGGCGACCGAGCGACGCCTGACGGAGGTGACGGCCTGATGGCCGAGCGCAGCGTTCTCGTGACCGGCGCCACCGGCAACCAGGGCGGCGCGGTCGTCGACCACCTGCTCGACGCCGGGACGGAGTTCGACGTCCGCGGTCTCACCCGCGACGCCGACAGCGACGCCGCGCAGTCCCTCGAGGACCGCGGCGTGACGATGCTCGAGGGGGACCTCGACGACCCGGACTCGTTCCGGGAGCACGTCGCCGACGCCGACGCCGTCTTCGCGGTGACGAACTTCTGGACCCAGGGCTACGAGGGACAGGTCCGGCAGGGCAAGAACCTCGCGGAGGTCGCCAGCGAGGAGGGCGTCGAGCAGTTCGTCTTCAGCGGCGTGGGGAGCCACCACCGCGACACGGGCGTCCCCCACTTCGACTCCGCCTGGGAGATCGACCAGCACGCGCAGTCGCTGGACCTGCCGCTGACGGTCCTCCAGCCGGTCTTCTTCCTCCAGAACTTCGAGGCGTTCGCGGAGGACATCGTCGAGGACGGCACCGTCGCCCTCCCGCTTGAGGAGGGCGTCTCGCTGCAGATGATCGACGTGGACGATCTCGGCCGCGCCGCGGCGGTCGCCTTCGAGGCCCCCGACGAGCACGTCGGCGAGCGCTACGAACTCGCCGGCGACGACAGGACCCTGGAGGAGACCGCCGACGCCCTCTCGGCGGTCACCGGCGTCGATGTCGACGCCTACCACGTCCCCATCGAGGACGCCTACGAGGAGTTCGGCGAGGAGTTCACCGTCATGTGCGAGTGGTTCAACGAGGTCGGCTACGACGCCGACATCGACGCCCTGGAAGAGACGTTCGGCTTCGAGTTCACCGACCTGGAGGAGTACCTCCGCGGGCACGGCTGGGAGGACAAGGAGGGCATGGCCGCCGTCCCCGGGTGGGTCAAGGCCTTCCAGTAGCGCCTCCGCCGACCGCCGACCCGTCTCCGCGAGTCTAGAAGGTTTTTCATGTGTTAGCAATATTCACGGACGACAATGGCAACTCCCCCTCGGCGCCCCACCGTCCGGGGCACGGTCCGCGGAATGGGCGCGCGGGCGAACCCGGCGTTCGCCGTCGCGGTCGTCGTCGTCCCGCTGGCGCTGCTGGCCTACGTGCTGACGACCGGTTCCGTCCGGGCTCACACCTACGTCCACGTGATGGCGGGCGTCCTCTGGACGGGGATCGACCTGTTCATGGCGCTCGTGCTCGGACCCGTGCTCGGGGGACTGGCCGTCGAGGAGCGCGCGAGCGTCTTCGAGCGGTTCACTCCGAAGATGGCGTTCCTGATGCCGACGCTCGCGGCGGTCACCATCGTCGGCGGGATCACACTCGCGCTCCGACTGGGCTACTTCCCGAACGCCGACCCGTGGCTGGCGCTGTTCACCGCGCTGTCGCTGCTGCCGGCGCTCGCGCTGATCGGGTGGCAGTTCGACGCCTTCGGCGACCGCCGCTGGCGGGTCGTCGCCGCGCTCGCGGCGGTCGGCAGCGGCGCCTACCTCGCGGTCGCGCTCCCCGAGTTCGCGATGACGACCCCGGCGGTGGCCGTCTCGCTGGCCATCGTCGCGGTCCTGACCGTGATCGGTTTCGGCGTCCTGCTGCCCGGCGAGGTACGCCTGTACCTCGAGATGAACTCCGCGGACCCCGACGCCGAGGCGATCAGCGCCATCGGGATGCGAAACGCCAAGCTCAGCGGCGTCCAGGGGGCCTTCCAGCTAGCGATCGTCGCCGTCATGGTCGTCCTTCGGTGGGGCGGGGCGTGAGCGGTGAACGGGTTGTGTCAACCCGGACGTTGAAACCATTCCCCGGCGTGGTGGGCCTATGACCACCTCTGACCTCGCCTCGCGGGTGTCCGACCTCCTGGCGGTCGACGCCGAGGAGTTCCAGGCGCGAGCGGAACGCGAGGCCGAGGAGCTCAAATCGGAGGCGCAGGCGGGCACCTTCGATAACCCCCAGGGAATCATCGGACTGGAGTACGAGTTCTACGGAATCGACGCCGAGACCGGCGCGCTCAAGCGCGTCCCTCGCCGACTGCTGGAGTTCATCGGCTTCGAGAAGGAACTCGGTCTGCACAACGCCGAGATGCAGACGACCCCCCAGCCGCTCTCCCGGTACGGTCTCGTCGCACAGAAGGCCGAGGTGCAGGCGCGGTTGGACGCCGCGCTCGGCGAGACGCTCTCCTCGGACATCCGGCTGGTCAGCGACGGCATCTGGACGGTGCCGCCGATCGGCGAGACCGCCGCGGAGTATCTCACCGACAGCGTCGAGGACCGCGGCGTCCGCATCGCGACGAACATGTCCGACGCCGTCCGGTACCACGCGATGGCCAACGTCGAGGGGGGGATCAGCATGGAACTCGACGTCCCCCACGTCTCGCTGTCGGCGGACACGGTGATGCCCGAGAGCCTCATCACGTCGATCCAGCCCCACTACCAGGTCTCCCACGCCCCGGACCTGCCGACGTACTTCCGGTACGCGCTGCGGATCGCGGGACCGCTGCTCGCGCTCGGAGTGAACTCCCCGTTCCTCCCGCCGGGGCTGTACGACGCCGACCCCGAGGAGGTGCTCGCGGACTGCTGGATGGAGAACCGCGTCGGGATCTTCGAGTCGTTCCTCGACGCCGGCGAGGACAAGGTGCGGTTCCCCGAGGAGTTCGACACTGTCGAGGAGATTATCGACGACATCGCCGCCGACCGGACGGTCGTCCCGATGCTGATCGACGAGTCGGGGCGGTACGACGATCGCTTCGCTCACTTCCGGCACAAGCACGGCTCCTACTGGCGGTGGATCCGGCCGGTCTTCGACGGCGCGACCCGGTCGGCGGCCAACGCCCGCATCGAGTTCCGCCCGCTGCCGGGCCAGCCGACCGTCCACGACACCATCGCCCTGCAGGCGACCTACGCGGGCCTGCTGGAGAGCCTCCCGACCCGCGGGCACCCGGTCGTCGGGCTGGACTGGGCGGACGCGCGGGACAACTTCTACGCCGCCGTCGAGGACGGCGTCCAGGCGGAGTTCACCTGGGTCACGGGCGACGGCGACACCACCACGGACACGGACGTCATCTACGGGGAACTGTTCGAGTACGCCCGCGACGGCCTGTCGCTGCGCGGGCTCTCCGACCCCGAGATCGACGAGTACCTCCGCCCGCTGGCCGAGCGCGTCGAGCGGAGGACGACGCCAGCCCGCTGGAAACACCGGAAGGTCAACCGGGCAGTGAAGGCGGGTACCCCGTTCGCCGAGGCGGTCTGGGGGATGCAGGCCGATTACGTCGACCATCAGGAGTCGACGCTCGTCGAGGGGACGTTCATCGACTGGCTGTAGAACGGCTGCGCGGTTCCGGGGGCTACTCGTAGGTGAGGCTCATCCCGCCCTCGTGGTGCATGTCGCCGCCGTCGAGGAAGCGGGCGTGCTCCGAGAGCCCCATCACGAACAGGTTCGCCACCTCGTAGGGCTCCATCATCTCCTTGACCCGCGCCTGGCCGAGCAGCACGTCCTCGACGGCCTCCTCGACGGTGATCCCCCGGCTGTCGGCGGTGTCGGGCAACTGCTTGGCGACCAGTTCCGTCTTCACGTAGCCGGTCGACACCGTGAACGCCCGGACGTCGCCGTCGCCCTCGGCGGCCGTCGACTGGGTGAGCCCGCGGAGGCCGAACTTGACCGTGTTGTAGGCCACCTTCTCCTTGGTGACGTAGTGGCCGTGGACCGAGCACATGTTCCCGACGGCGCCGCCGCCGTGCTCCTCGAAGTGGGGCCAGCAGAGCTTCGTCAGCAGGAGCGGCGCGCGCTGCATGATCGCGTGCATCTGGTCGTACTTCTCCATCGGGAACTCGCCGATGGGGTCGATGTGCTGGATGCCGGCGATGTTACAGAGGTAGCGCAGCGCCCCCTCGTCGGCGGCGGCCTCGACGACCTCGCGCATCTCGTCGTCGTCGGTCAGGTCGCCGGGTTCGGCGACGACCCGACCGGGCAGGTCCAGTTCGCCGGCGCGGTCGCCGACTTCCGCCAGCCCCTCCTCGTCGACGTCCGTGCCCACGACGGTGAGGCCGTTAGCGGCGAGCGCGAGACTCGTCGCCCGGCCGATGCCGTTGCCGGCGCCGGTGACCAGCGCGACCGTTCCGTCGTGGAAGTCCGGGTCGTCGACGGTGAGCAGGTCGTCGGCGGTGATCTCGCTGGGACCGTACTCCTCCAGGGCCTCCTCGGGTGTCGTGTCGGCCATACGATCGGCTACCTTCGCAGGGGACATATAGCCCGGCGACCCGGAGCGAGGGATCGACGCGACCGGACGGATCGTCGCTCGGACGACGTGATAGCGAGCGAACGGGAATTAGGGTCGCCTAAACTTCGTCGGGCTTATGTAGTATTAGGTCGGCCTAAACGGTATGCGCAAGGACAGGACGCGACGGGAGTTCGTCACGGCGAGCGGCGCGCTCGCCGGCAGCGCGCTGCTCGCAGGCTGTACGGGGGACTCCGGGGGACCGTCCGACGGGTCCGGGAACGGCACCGAATCCGGCGACGATCAGCCGACCGAGGCCGCCGGGAACGCCGAGACGACGACCGAGGGATCGGGGTACTCGGCGTCGATGGAACCCGTCGGCGAGGTGAGGCTCGACTCCCCGCCCCAGAAGGTGGCTCACTACTTCCCCGGGTACGCCGACATGGCGGTGGCGCTGGGTCACGGCGACACGATCACCTCCATCGGGGTCCCCTCGCGGTACCACACGGACGCCTACGACGAACTCGACGGAGTGAGCGTCGACACGGAGAGCATGACGAAACTCGTCGGGGACAGCGGCATCGACAGGGAGGTCTTCTACGACCTCGACAGCGACCTCCACATGATCGACCCGCAGTGGCTGGTCAACAACTCCTTTTTCGGCCTCGAGGAGTCCGACATCCAGGAGCTGAGCGACGCCGTCGCGCCGTTCTTCGGTAACGCTATTTTCCGGCGGACCGACGAGTGGCACGACTACCGCTACTACACGATGTACGAGGCCTTCGAGAAGGTCGCGACGGTCCACGGGGAGGAGGAGACGTTCCGGGCGTTCAAGTCCTTCCACGACTCGTTCATCGAGGAGGTCACGGGCAAGCTTCCCCCGGAAGGGGAGCGTCCCGCGGCCCTGCTCTGTTTCGCCGCGGACGATCAGCCCGAGAAGTTCTCGCCGTACCGCCTGAGCGACCAGGGGACGAACAAGAAGCAGTTCCACGACCTCGGGATCGGGGACGCCCTCGCCGAGACGGGCATCGAGGGGCTCTCGACGACCGACCGCGGCCAGATCGACTACGAGACCATGCTGGAGGTCGACCCCGAGTCGATCCTCGTGCGGGGCCACGAGGACAAAAGCGAGGAGGAGTTCCGGAACACGGTCCTCGCGTTCATGAAGGACCACGACGTCGCCAGCGACCTCACCGCGGTCCAGGAGGGGCGGGTCTTCCGGGGCGGTCCCATCTACGAGGGACCCGTCCACAACCTCTTTCTCACCGAGCGGTTCGCGAAGCTCTACTTCCCCGACGCGTTCGACGAGGGCGAACTGTTCGACCGCGGCCGCGTCAGCGAGATCGTCACCGGCGGGAACTGACGGCGGTTTCGGACGACCGAAGCTCCGCCGCGCTTAAGTACTCTTAGGCGCGCCTAAGAAACGAGTACGAATGTGGAGAGACGACCGGTCCGGGGACGGCGAGCGCGGGGGGGCCTGATGGCGGCGGACGCCGACACCTCGCTGGGGGCCGCCGGGGGAACTCGCCGAGCGCGGTTCGGCTGGATCGACGGGACGCTCGTCGCGTTCTGTCTGGCCGGCCTCGGAGTCACGCTCGCGAGCCTCCTCGTCCAGGTGAGTTTCGGCACGTACACGATGACCGTCAGCGAGGCCTGGCGGGCCGTCCTCGACCCCGCAGTCTGGGGGAACCCGGGGGTGTTCCTCACGTTCCTGCTGGGCGAGGGGCTGGCGCGTGCGGTGCTGGAACCGCTGGGCGTCTCGACGGCCCCCGTCGAACTGTCGACGGCCACCAACATCGTCTGGAACGTCCGGCTCCCCCGGGTGCTGGTCGGCGTCCTCGTCGGAGCGGCGCTGTCGGTCTCGGGGGCCATCTTCCAGGCCGTGACGCGCAACGAACTCGCCAGCCCGTTCATCCTCGGCGTCTCGTCGGGCGCGGGCCTGGCGATCCTGCTGACGCTGGTGGTCTTCGGCGGCCTCGCTTACCTCCTGCCGCTGATCGCCGCCGCCGGCGGCGCCGGGGCGTTCGCGCTCGTCTACGCCATCGCCTGGAAGGGCGGCACCAGCCCCGTTCGACTGGTGCTCGCGGGCGTGATCGTCTCGACGGTGTTCGGGTCGCTCCAGACGGCGCTGTTTTTCTTCGCCGGCGACGTCGGCGTCGTCCAGCAGGCCATCGCGTGGACGACCGGATCGCTCACGGGCGTCGGCTGGGAGCAGGTCCGCGTGTCGTTGCCCTGGACGGTCCTCTCGGTCGGACTGGCGCTCGCGGGCGCCCGCCAGCTGAACGTCCTCCTGCTCGGCGAGCGCACGGCGAGTTCGCTGGGCGTGGCAGTCGAGCGGATCCGGTTCGCCCTCTCGGGAGTGGCGATCCTCGCGGCCGCGGCCAGCATCGCCGTCGCCGGCGTCGTCAGCTTCGTCGGCCTGATCGTCCCGCACATGGCGCGCAACGTCGTCGGGGGCGACTACCGCCGGCTGATGGTCGGCTGCCTGTTCGCTGGCCCGGCGCTGATGACCGCCGCCGACGCCGGCGCGCGCCTGTTCTTCGAACTGGCGTTCAACCAGCCCACCCAGCTCCCGGCCGGCATCGTCACCGGGCTGGTGGGGGGACCGTACTTCCTGTACCTGATGCGCAGCCAGCAACGGATGGGTGAGCTCTGATGGTCGACCGCGACGCCGACCACCACGACCGCGACGCCGACCACCACGACCGCGATCCGACCGCTGCGGCCGGCGACCGCGCCGCGCCCACCCGGTCGCACACGGCTCCCGACGAGCCGAGCGCGCTGGCCGGGGTCGATCTCGCGATCGGTTATCCCTCGACGGACGCCCCCGTCGTGGAGTGCGAGCGCATCGACGTCCCGCGGGGGGAGATCACGGCGCTGGTCGGTCCTAACGGCAGCGGGAAGTCGACGCTGCTGAAGTCGCTGGCCGGTCAGCTCGATCCCGACGCCGGGCGCGTGCTGCTCGACGGCCGGGAGATCGCGACCCGGTCGAGCAAGGAACTCGCCCGCGAGCTCGGCCACCTCTCGCAGGAACACGACTCCCCCGGCGGGATCACCGTCGAGGACCTCGTCTACCACGGCCGCTACCCCCACCGCGGGTTCTTCGAGGCCGTCTCGGAGGCCGACCGCCGGGCCGTCGACCGGGCGATCGACCTCGCCGGGGTCGCCCACATCCGCGACCGGGAGGTGGGCGACCTCAGCGGCGGCCAGAAACAGCTCGCGTGGATCGCGATGGTGCTCGCCCAGGAGACCGACGTGCTCCTGCTCGACGAGCCGACGACATTCCTCGATCTGCACCACCAGCTCCGGGTGCTGGAGACCCTGCGGAGGCTCAACGACGAGGAGGGGGTGACGATCGGGATCGTCCTCCACGACATCGCCCAGGCGGCCCGGTTCGCGGACTACCTCGTCGCGCTCAGCGACGGCGAGCCCTACGACTGGGGGCCGCCCCGGGAGGTCGTCACCGAGGAACTGCTCGCGGACGTATTCCGCGTCGACGCCTCGGTCCGGTACACCCCCGACCCCGAGATCGCCCCGCGGTACGCGCTCGACGACGGGAGCGGGGGCGGCGAGAGCGACGGCGAGCGCGGAGACGGCCCCCGCGGAACCGGTCGGTGAGCGGTCCCGACGGGTCGCCGCTCGCCGCTCACTCCGGCCAGATCGGAGACGGCGGCGACGACCTCCTAGTCCTCCGCGCGGCGCTCGATCGACTCGACGGCCTCGACGGGCCTCTCGCAGGCCTCGTAGCCGTCGAACGACGAGAGGTCGGGGCCGTCGATGGCGGCCACCGGCCGCCCGAAGTCGAGCGCGTGCCCGATCTCCGAGAGCGTTCCCGTCGACCCGTCGATCGCCACGACGGCTCGCCCGTTGAGCGCGACGAGGACGTTCCGGGCGTTGCCGAGTCCCGTCGCGATCGGGACGTCGACGCAGTCGTTCGCCGCCGCGGGATCCGTCCCCGGGAGAACGCCGACCGCCCGGGCGGTCGCTCCGGAATCGTCCGGCCGGTTCGCCCCCTCCCGGCGGCCCTCGCGGAGTCCCCGGCAGGCGGCCCCCATCACGCCGCCCCGACCGCCACAGACGATCGAGTCAACTACCCCACCCTAAGCGCCTTCGGCGCTTTGAGGGTGGGGCTTGCCCATGGACTCCCGGTCTGCCGACCCGGATGGGTCGTCGGGGGTGTACTCCCCGTTCCCGTTCAGCGTCCCGGACTTCAGGGCGAGTTGACCGTCGCCCAACCCCGAGGGACGTTTGCCCTCGGGTACAGTTAGCAGGCGTTTGCCGATGTTCTTCGCCGCGTTGTAGTCGCCGTCGATTTCGTACCCACACTCGTTGCACTCAAACCAGCCCGTGTCGCTGTCGCGGTTCGTGCTGGACTGGTGGCCGCACTTCGAGCAGGTCTGCGACGAGAACGCCGGGTTCACGTCTTCAACTCGGATACCGTACTCGGCGGCCTTGTACGCGACTATCTCTTGGAGTTCGCGGAACGCCCAGTTGTGCATCTGGCGCCTGATGCGGTCGTTGCCGTGGTCCATCCGGTCGCGGATGTGGGTCAAGCGTTCGACGGCAATGTACGAACAGTCGTGGGACCGCGCTTCTTCAACGAGCCGCCGAGAAATGGTGTGCAGGCGGTCCAAGACGAAGCGGTTTTCTCGGCCCGACAGTCGCGCAAGCACCTGCTTCGCGGGACGAGTGTCTTTGTCTTGGAGGCTCCGGCGGACTCGGAAGTAGTGGTTCTGGCCCCACAACAGTTCGCCACCATCGTAGAACTCCCCCGTGCTGGTCACGGCGACGTTCTTGAGGTTCAAATCGACACCCATCACGCGGTCGCCGTCCCGTTCCTCCACCTCTTTCAGCAAAACGACGTGGAGGTAGAAGGCGTCTTCATTCTCGCGGTAGTGCAACGTCCCCATCCGACGCTCGTACTCGTCGTCGTCCAGGTACGACCGCTGATACTCACCAAGGATGTACTCGACTTCGACCCGTCCGTTGACTGTCGAGAGGGTTGCACTTCGGTCGCGGATGGTCAGCGTCCGTTTGTCGTAGACGGCGGACAGTTGGTCGAACGACGGAAGCGGGCGGCTCTCGCCGTCCTTCCAGTCTTCGACCGTGGACTTCATCGCCTCCACCGCCTTCGAGTAGGCGCGGATGCACAGGTTCGACGGCAGGTCCGTGCGCTCCCGGAGGTCGTAGTACACCTCGTCGTGGATGGTGGACTTGTTCAGGATGAGGTAGCCATCGTCGTTGCGTCCGTTTTCGACCGTGTGGTTGGCGGCGTCGTTAAACTGCTCGATGGTGGTGTGGAGGTCGTCGCGCCGCTCGTCGGGCACGTCGAGTTTGACGGGGACGGTACGCTTGACCTCCATCAGCACCCTCACATACAAACCGGGTTCTTATATACGTTCAGGGGTCAGACTGCCACAGTCGTTCAGTTCTGTGGTAGTTGTCTGTTTCCTCCCCACCCTACTCACTCGCTTCGCTCGTTCCTTGAGGGTGGGGCATCCACCTTGGTTTTCTGGTGACCCCGCCGGCCGCAGCGCCGTCCCACTTCGCGGGCGGCGGCGTAGGCGGACTCGCCTTCGAGCACCCGGCCGCCGCCGATGACGCTGACGCGCATGGGTGGTCGGGGCCGGGAGCGGTGAAAAGCCCGTCGCCTACCACTCCATGCCGCCGTTGACGCCGAGGATCTGGCCGGTCATGTAACTCGACTCCTCGCTGGCCAGAAAGCGGACGATGCCGCTGACGTCGTCGACGGTCGCGAAGCGGTCCAGCGGGACGCGATCCAGGATCTTCTGCTGGACGCGCTCGGGGACCTCCTCGAGCATGTCGGTCGCGACGAATCCCGGCGCGACGCAGTTGGCCGTCGACCCCGAACGGGCCATCTCCAGGGCGATGGTCCGTGTGAACCCGAACAGCCCGGACTTGGTGGTCGCGTAGTTGGCCTGCCCGTAGTTCCCCTGCTGGCCGACGACGCTGGAGATGTTGATCAGTCGCCCGTCGTCGGCGGCCTGGAGGTCGTCGAACAGGCAGTGCGTGCAGTTGAACACGCCCCCCAGGTTCACACTGATGACCCGGTCCCAGTCCTCCCGGGTCATGTCGCCGAAGGTCTTGTCGATAGTGATGCCCGCGTTGTTGACGAGCACGTCGACGGGGCCGAACGCGTCGCGGACCTCCTCGCACATCGCCTCGACCTGGTCGTAGTCGGCGACGTCGCCCTGGGCGGCGATGGCCGTCCCGCCGGCGTCCTCGATGTCGTCGACGGTCTCGTGGGCCTCGCGCTCCGAGGAGCGGTAGTTGACGGCCACCTTCGCGCCGTGCGCACCCAGTTCCGTGGCGATCCCCTCCCCGATCCCCCGCGAACTCCCGGTGACGATACAGGTCTGCCCTTCGAGGATATCGCTTCCCATGACGTCGCCCAGCGCACGGGGGTAGAAATTCCTGTCCCTCGACGCGGTTCACTCGGCGGCGGCGGGAGAACGCGAGCGGCGACCGATCCCCGGGCGGCCGTGACTGCGACTCCGACCGCGGTCGACGAGCCGAGGCGATGCGGCCGATTCAGGACCGGGCCTGTTCGAGCCAGTCGGCCGCCCGATCCTCGCTGACGCCGGCGGCCTCGGCGACCGCCGCGGCGTCGTGTTCGGTGAGTTCGTCGATGGTGCCGATGCCGGTCTCGCGGAGGCGCTCGGCGTAGGTCGGCCCGATGCCGTCGATCTCCTCGAGTTCCGACCCCACCGTCGCGGCCGGGTCCCGGGTGTCCTCCTCGACGTCGGTCTCGTCGGCGACCCCGTCGAGGTCGTCTGCCTCCTCGCTCTCGCCGTCGCTCTCGCTCTCCTCGTCGGCGATTTCGACGTCGGTGGCCTCCTCGATGGCCGACTCGACGTCGTCCCCGTCGCGCTCGACGAGTTCGGTCTGGACGCCTTCGTCGTCCTCGATTTCGATCTCGACTTCGTCGAGGTCGCCTTCGGTGGGGTCGACGCGCACCTCGGCGTCGCTCCCGGCGTCGGCGCGCTGGACGGTCTCGGTGACTCCCTCGCTCTCGACGTCGCTCCTCTCGTGGTACCACTCGGCGACCTGCGGCCAGACCTCCTCGTGGGAGCTCCCGGAGACCGACAGGCCGATGTGGCCGGTCGAGTACTCGATGGTCGTCACGTCGTCGCTCCCGACGATCTCGTTGAACGGCTTGGAGGCTCCCGGCGGGATGAGGTGGTCGTACTCCCCGAGGATCTGGAGCACCGGCATGTCGATCTCGGAGACGTCGACGAGCTCGCCGTCCAGCTCCAGCTCGTTGCGGTAGAGCTTGTTCTCCTGGTAGATGTCCTCGAGGAACTCGACGTACGCCTCGCCGGCGACGTCGATGCCCTCGTCGAGCCACCGCTCCATGCGCGCGAAGTTCTCGACGAAGTCCTCGTCCTCGAGGTTGTCGTACAGCCGGGCGTACTTCGAGACGAAGTTGGCCACGGGGTCCATCAGCGCGAAGCCGATGTCGAGGAACTCCGCGGGCATGTTCCCGTAGGACTCGGTGACGTCCCGGGGGTCGTAGTACTCGTCGCTGCCCCACGTCTCGAGGACGCCCCCGCTGTTCTCGAAGCAGAGGCCGGCGGCCATCAGCCCGAGGGCGTTGACCTTCTCGGGGTAGAGCGTGGCGTACATCGCCGACATGGTCCCGCCCATGCAGTACCCCAGGACGTTGATCGCGTCCTGGCCGGAGCGCTCGCGGACCTCGTCGACGCAGTTGTCGATGTAGCGGTTGACGTAGTCGTCGAGGCCGAGATGCTGGTCGAGCCGCGAGGGCTCGTTCCAGTCGATGAGGTAGACGTCGTGGCCCGCCTCCAGCAGGCGCCGCACGACCGACCGGTCGGGCTGGAGGTCGAGGATGAACGGCTTGTTGATCAGCGCGTAGATGACGAGGATCGGCACCTCGTTTTGCTCCTCGGTCATCGACTCGTAGTGGAGCAGCTCTAGCTTGTTCTCCTCGTAGACGACCTCACTGGGGGTCTGTCCGACGTCGATGTTCTCGATGGTGTCGAGGCGCTCCTCGGCGACCTGTGCGCGGTCGAAGGCGCCGGTGGTCGCGTCGATGAACTGACGCTGTGCGTTCATCGCGAGACCGAACGGGTTCGGAACGGACTGGTCGTCGGACATCTTACTCCTCCAGGTGCTCGAGGATCCGGTCGAGCTTCGCTTCGACTTCGTGCTGGCGGCGCTCGAGTTCGACGAGGCGCTCGCCGACCTCGTCCATGTCGTCGCGGGTGGGGAGGCCGAACTGCTCGAGGGTGTCCTGGCTGACGTCCTGGACTTCCCCCTGCATCTCCATCATCTGCTCGACGAGGTTGCCCTGGGCGGCCGCGAAGGCGGTGGTGCCCATGACCTCCTTGAACGCCTCGTTGGCGCTGCGCAGCCAGATGTCGCGGAACTCCGTCAGCTCGACGTCCTCGCCCTCGGCGGCGTCGACGACGCGGCCGTACATCTGGTCGGCGGCGTCCATCCAGACCTCGTAGGCCCGCTGGTAGGACTCGAAGCTCTCGCTCATCGTCTCCTCGTCGGGCATGGACTCCTCGACGGTCTCCGACCAGCTCTCCATGAACTGGGCCTGGGCCTCTACGTTTCGCTCGACGGACTCGGCCATCGACTCGTTCATCTGCTCGACCATTCGCATCCAGCCCTGTTGCATCTCTCGGGGATCGTTGTCGCTCATGATGGTGTGTCTAAGTAAGTGAGGGGGGGAGTAAAACGGTTTAGTTTAGCTCGCGTTACGCCTCGGTGCGCTGCTGCAGGTCCTCGACCTGCTCCTGCATCCGCTCGACCTGCTCCTGGAACTGCTCGAGCTGGCTCTCGAACTGGCTCTCGAACTGCTCGGCCTGCTGCTCGAACTGCTCCTGGGCCTCCTGGGCCTGGTTCTCCATCTCGGACTGGAGCTGCTCGTACTGGGTCAGGAGGCTGTCGAGCGAGTCGACGGTCTGGGACTGGACGTCCTCGTGGGCGTCCAGCAGGGCCTCGAGCTGCTCGTTGAGCGCCTCGAGGTAGGCCTGGCTGAACTCGTCGTAGCTCTCGACGCTCCGCTCGAGTTCCTCCTCGGCGGCGTCGAAGGCCTCGCTGTGACTGTCGAGCAGCGTGTCGAACTGCTCGTCGACGGTCTGGCGGATCTCGTTGACGCCGGTGGCGGTGCCGGGGACGCTGGCCTCGACGGCGTCGAGGTAGTTGTGGATCGCCTGCCGGGAGAACTCGACGCTGTTGCGCTGGGCTTCCTCCTGGGTGTCGACGCCCTCGAGGACGGCGCGGTTCATCCGCTGCTGGAACTCGAGGGAGTGTTCGAAGGCCTGCTGGCCCTGCTCGACGGCGTCGCGCTGTAGTTCGAAGGCGGTGCTGACGGGCGTAGTGTAGGTGTTTTCGTCGGTCATGGTGGTGTCGTTAGTCATTGGAATCGTCGTCGCGGTTGCGCTTGATTGGAATCACGACGGTCTGGACGATATCGCCCTCGTCGATGTCGAGGGCTTCGCGCTCCGCGTCGGGAATCGAGATCCGACCGCCGCTCTGGACCCGCGTCTTGAACATCGCCATCTGGCTCATCGCGCCCAGTCGGGAGGGGATCGACGTCGAGGAGCCGTCGGACCCGAACAGCTGCTGAACGAACTCCTGCTGTCGGGTCAGCGCCTCCTCCCCCGCCTGCTGGAATCCCTGTGTGAACATCGCCGGCGGCCACACGGGTCCGTCGCTCTCGTCGGGCATCGTCTCACTACCATATGGTACCCTCAGTGGTTTAAGGCTTTCTTTTGTTGGCGTCAGATACCATCGAGAACCATTGAATGGTGAGCGGCGTCCTATCTCCGATAGACTTTAGTTCTCCTATAGATAACAGTATAGGCGCACAGAATGGCGACCGTTGCACATCCGAGCCGCGATTTTAATACGGTATGAGTCGAAGATCAAGCACCAGGATGAGTTCCAGTCCGTATCCATCACTCCTCGACGCGTGGACGCGCACGTCGGGGTACGTCCTCGAGGGGGTACTCGCAGCCAACCGGGCGACCGCCGCCGCCTTCGGCGTCCCGGTCGGCGACCGGGCGACGAACGGGAAAGCCGCCGTCGGCTCGAACGACGCGGACGACGGCTCAGCCGACCGCGCGGTCGAGGACCGGATCGAACCGGACGCCGACCTCGACGAGTGGAACGTCGACCTAGAGGTGGGCGACCGCCTGGCCGTCGGCGACAGCGTCCGGTTCGGCAAGACCATCACCGACGACGACGTGACTCGGTTTGCCAGCGCGAGCGGCGACACCAACCCGATCCACCTCGACGAGGACTACGCCACCGACACGCGCTTCGGCGGTCGGATCGTGCACGGGACGCTCGTCTCGGGGCTGATCAGTGCCGCGCTCGCCCGACTGCCGGGGGACGTGATCTACCTCGCCCAGGACTCGGAGTTCCTCAAGCCCGTCCGCATCGGCGATCGGGTCACTGCCGACGTGGAGGTCGCCGAGGACTTCGGCGACGGTCGCTACCGGCTCGACACGCGGGTCGTCGACGACGGTGACGAAGTCGTCGTCGACGGCGAGGCCGTCATTCTCATCGACGACTCCGCCTGACCGCTCACTTCTCGACGGTCAACAGCGCGACCCGCTCGCAGACCAGCGCCTCCAGGGTCGCGTCGGTCGCCGCCCGCTCGCGGTCGGTGATCCCGAAGAACTCCCGGAGTCGCCCGGGATCGCTCTCGGAGAGGGCTTCGCCCGGTTCGAAGGTTGCCAGGCCCCGGACCGCCTCGGCCGCCGCGCGCTCGCGGTCCGCCCCGTCCTCGCCGCGCTCGCCGGCGTCCACGAGAACGACGGTCGGCCGAGCGCCCTCTCCGACGCCCATCTCCAGCGCCCGGTCGATCTGCCGCCGACCGGCGGCGTACAGCAGGACCTCGACCGCCCGGTCGCGGGCGATGGCCTCGCCGCGCTCGCGGGCCCGGTCGGCCAGCGCGACCGCCTGCCGGAGGTGGTCGGCGCCGGCGACGTACCTGGCGTCGAAGGCCTGGACCGCACAGCCCCGGTCGGCGCCGATCGCGGCCAGTTCCTCGACGAACGCGTCGACGTCGTCGACGGTCGCCGTCCCCTCGACGAGTTCCATCAGAAGTCACCCAGGCTCGACTGGTCGTCCCGGTCGCCGCCGCCCGGGCCGACGGCCGCCGAGTCCGATCCCGACTCGGCGTCGGGTGCGGCGCTCGCGTCGGCGCTCACGCCGTCCATCGAGGTGTCCTCGCGCCCCGCGTTCTTTAGGACCGTCTCGGCGGTTCCCCGGCGCCCGCGCAGCGCGCCCAGCACGACCGACTTGTCGGCGCTCCGGAGCGCCGCGCGGTCGGTGACGCCGGCGTCGTAGAGCCGTCGCGCCCGCTTGCGGCCGACGCCCCGGACCCCCGCGAGGTCGATCAGTTCCTCGCTCACGCCGTGGCGGACCCGCACCCGGGCCTCTCGGACCGCCGGCGCGGAGCCGAGATCGAGTTCGCCCGCCAGCCGCTCGGCGGCGCTCAGCAGCCACTCGGCGGTGTCGACCTTCCCGCGGACGTCGCCGGGACCGACGCCGTAGCGCTCGGCGATGCGGTCCTCCTCGACTTCCTCGGCCCAGTCTTCGAGCATCCGGGCGGTCTTCAGCGCCGACAGCCAATCCTCCCACCGCCCCTCCTCGAACTCGCTGGGGATCGCGCCCAGCAGTTCCTCCTCGCGCTCGTGGGCCAGCATGGTGTACTCCTCGCGGTCGCCCGACCGGAGGTAGAGCTCGTACATGTCGGGCGTCCGGCAGACGAGGTGGTACAGCCCCAGCGCGCTCGGCCGGCCGTCGCCGTCCCGCACCCCGTCGATGATCTCGGCGGCGCTCATCGGGTCGAGGTAGAGCCGCGAGACGGTGTGGCCCAGCGACGTCGCCGTCAGGTCGTCGCCGTCCCGCTCGAGGAAGTCGTTGGCGACGAGGTAGGCGATCACGTCCTCGGTGACCCGCTCGAGGCGGCCCTGCTCGTCGGTCTGGGTCGCGTACAGCGTCCGGTCGAGGAAGGCCAGCAGCTCCTCCCGGGACCCCGCGAACCCCGAGGCGACCGTCGCCAGCACGTGGGTCCGCAGGGCGGGTTCGGCCGCCAGTTTCGACTCGACGGCCTCGGGGTCGGCCCAGACGTACCGCTCGAACAGTTCGTCGAGTTCGTCGTGGCTGTTGGCGAGCAACAGCGCCTCGCCGTAGGGATCCAGCCCCGGCCGGCCCGCGCGCCCGAACATCTGGTGGACCTCCAGCACGGACAGGGGCTTCATCCCGCCGACCGAGCCGTCGTAGCGCCGCCAGTCGCGGACGACGACCCGCCGCGAGGGCGTGTTGACGCCGGCCGCGAGCGTCGGCGTCGCGCTGACGACCTTGATCAGGCGGTCGCGGAAGGCGTCCTCGACCAGCGAGCGGTGCTCGGGGGCACAGCCCGCGTGGTGGAAGGCGGCGCCCCGCTCGACAGCCGCCGCGAGGTCGTCGCTGGTTTCGGTGTCGCTGACCCCGCGGATCTCCTCGGCGACGGCCGCCAGCCGCTCTTCCTCCTCGGGAGTGAGCGCCTCCCCCGTCACGCCCGCCAGCCGCTTCGCCGCCCCCTCGGCGTTGCGCCGCGAGTTGACGAACACGAGCGTCGAGCCGTCCTCGTCCAGGGTGTCCCGGACGATGGCCGCGGTCGGTTTCTCGTTGCCCCGAACCGGGAGCTCCCGCTTGTCGCCGTCGTCGAAGTGCAGCGCCTGCCCGTAGTGGACCCCCTTCCGGAGGTCGATCGGTCGCCAGTCGGAGTCCACCAGCGCGGCGTCGAGCCACTCGGCGATGGCGCCGGCGTTGCCGATGGTCGCCGACAGCGCGACGGTCTGCAGCGACGGGTTGAGCCGGCGGAGCTTCGCCAGCGTGACTTCGAGCGTCGGGCCGCGGCTGGGGTCGTCGACCAGGTGGACCTCGTCGGCGACGACACACGAGAGGTCCCGCAGCCAGGGGGCGTCGTTGCGCACCAGCGAGTCGACCTTCTCGCTGGTGGCGACGATCAGGTCACAGGACGCCAGCCACTCGCCCTCGGCCTCGTAGTTGCCCGTCGCCACCCCGACCGAGAGGCCGTACCGCTCGTACTCGGCGAACTCCTCGCGCTTCTCGCTGGCCAGCGCCCGCAGCGGGACGATGTACAGGGCCGTCCCGCCCCGGGCGACGCTCGACAGCATCGCGAGTTCGGCGATCAGCGTCTTCCCGCTGGCGGTCGGCACCGAGGCGACGAGGCTCTCGCCCTCGGTGACGCCCGCCTCGACGGCCTCTGCCTGGGGCGGATACAGTTCCTCGATCCCCCCCTCCCGGAGGTGGTCCGGCAGCCACTCCGGCACTCCGGCGACGTCCGCGACGTTCATTGCGAGTAGGTTGTCCGTCACCGGGTTTAAATGGTCGGCCGCCGCCCCGGAACTGCAATCGCCGGTCGGCCGAGCGTCAACCATTTGCGCCCGTCCGCCGAAGCGCCCCCATGCGCATCGAGTACGACCGGGACACCTGCATC
The DNA here is from genome assembly GCA_003021975.1 of Halobacteriales archaeon QS_5_70_17. GTDB lineage: Archaea > Halobacteriota > Halobacteria > Halobacteriales > Haloarculaceae > Halomarina. The sequence goes on from PXRR01000008.1 coordinate 29,927, forward strand.
GGGATGTTCCAGTGCGTCGCCGAGTGGGACGGCTTCTCGGAGGACCAGGACGCCGGCAAAGCCGTCCTCGAGGGCGGCGAGGAGGCCGAGGGCGAGGAGGACCTGTTCGTCCGCGAGATCCCCGAGGACGAGGAACTGGACGCGAAGTTCGCCGCCCGGGCCTGCCCCGTCGACGCCATCGCGGTCTACGACGACGGCGAGCAGATCATCCCCTGACGGGAGGCCGGCGACCGCGAACCGCCGGGGGGAATTCCGCCGTCGCCCTCACTCCTCGTCGATCTCGGCGTACTGATCCGAGAGCTTCTCGGCGGCGTCGTCGAGCTGGTCGCGCTCGAACTCCGTGAGGTCCCAGTCGACGACCTCCTCGACGCCGTCGCCGCCGAGTTTGACCGGGACACCCAGCCCGACGTCGTCGTAGCCGTACTCGCCGTCGAGGACGACGCTCCCGGGGAGGACGGCGCCGGTGTCCCGGAGGACGGCCTCGACCATGTGGGCGACGCCCGTCGCGGGTCCCCACTCGGTGGCGCCCTTGCGCTCGATGACGTTCATCGCCGACTCCTGGAGGTTCTCGAGGATGCGCTCGCGCTCGTCCTCGGAGAACTCGGGGTCGCGGCCGCCGACGCGCACCTTCGAGAAGACCGGCACCTGCGCGTCGCCGTGCTCGCCGAGGATCGTCGCCTCGACGTTCCGCACGGGGACGCCGAACTCCTCGCTCAGCACGTAGCGGAACCGCGCGGAGTCCAGGCGGCCGCCGAAGCCGATCACCTTGTGGCGGTCCCGGTCGCCCGTCTCGTAGAGGTGGCGGTTGAGCAGGTCGACGGGGTTGGACGTGGTGATCGAGACGAAGTCGTCGTTGTGCTCGGCCAGCGAGGCCCCGATGTCCTCCATGATCGGGGCGTTGTCGCCCGCGAGGTCGATCCGGGTCTGGCCGGGCCTGCGGGGGATGCCGGCGGTGATGACGACCACGTCCGACCCCGCGGTGTCCTCGTACCCCCCCTGGTAGATGGTCGTGTTCGAGCCGTAGGCGACGCCGTGGTTGGCGTCGGCGGCCTGCCCGACGGTCTCGTCTTCCTTGTCGGGGATGTCGACGAACACGAGTTCGTCCGCGATGTCACGAAGCGCGATGTTGTAGCCGGCCGCCGCGCCGACCGTGCCGGCCGCTCCGACGACGCTGACTTTTGCCATAGTCTAACGCTCCACTGGCCGGGGGTTAAACGCTTCGAAACCCCCGCTCGATGCCGAATACGGCGGTTTACAGCGGTTGAGCGATCGGCGCGGCTGGTTGAGGGTGTCATCCGTTGCCTCTCGGAAGGTTGACACTTCCCGCTCCGGTCGGCGGCTCGGGGGGAACAGCGAGGGCCGCCCCGCGGCGTCGGTTCCTCTCGTCGCCCGTCGCAGTGCTTTTCGGCGCCCGCCGACTCCTAGCGGGCATGAGCGAGTTCGACAAGGAGGCCGAGCGGGAGAAGCTCCGCGAGCAGTTCGCCGAGGACGAGGACCGGGCGGACACACAGCGGATGAGCGAACTCCTGCTGAAGGGAGCGACGATGACCAACCGGCACTGCGACGACTGCGGCGATCCGATCTTCCGGTGGGAGGGCGAGGAGTTCTGTCCCACCTGCTCGGCGGCCGCTGGAACCGGAGAACCGACGGCTGACGCGCCCACGGACGCGGGCGCTAGCTCGGTCGCGAACCCGAGTGCGAGTGAGGAACCGGAAGCGGGGACGCCGACCGCCGAGGGCGCGGACCCGAGTACCGGAGCGGTCCCGGACCCGGATGCCGCGCCCGGAACTCCCGCCGGGACGCCCTCGACCGACGAGAGCGCGTTTCCGGCCGGCGGTCCGAGCGACCCCGACGCGGAGGCGGGGCCGACCGACCGGACCGGCGGGACGCCGACGGGGTCCGCGGACGCGCCCGCCGACGTCGCGCCCGAGACTGCGACGACCGCGACCGCCGCGGCCGCCGGGAGCGGCGAACGGACCGCGTCGGGCGCGACCGACCCGGCCGGCGCGATGACCGACCTCGGCGAGGCGCGCGCGTCGCTCTCCCGGACCGTGACCCGACTGGCCCGCGAGGCCGAGCGGACCGACGACCTCGCGCGCGCCCGGGAGTACCTCGACGCCGTCGCGGACGCGGCCGACGCCCTGGCGGCCGTCCGCGACGCCGAGCGCTAACCTGACGGTCCTGCCGTCCTCGGGGTTCGTATGGGAACTGCCACCGACGCCAGCACCGAGGACGTCACCGCCGACGACGGTACCCGACTCCGCCTCCGGAAGCGCGCCCCGGCCGCCGGCGCCGAGACGGCCGTCCTGTTCGTCCACGGCGCGACCTACCCGGGCGGACCCGTCTTCGACCTCGAGGGCGCCTCCTGGCTCGCCGCCTGCGCCCGCCGGGGACGGGCGGGCTATGCCGTCGACCTCCGCGGGTACGGGGACAGCGAGGCGCCGCCGGAACTCGACGCCGCCCCCGGCGACCACTCGCCGGTCGTCCGCGCCGACCGCGCGGCCGGCGACGTCGCGGCCGCCCTCGAACGCGTCCGCGAGTCCCACGGGCGCGTCCACCTCGTGGGCTACTCGTGGGGGACGATGGTCTGCGGGCGCCTGCTGTCGACCCGGGATCCGGGGGTCGCGTCGCTGACGCAGTTCGCGCCGGTCTACTCCTTCCCCGACGGTCTCGCGCTGGCGGCCGACGACAGCGCCTACCGGACGGTCTCCGAGCGCGGGGTGCGCGAGCGGTGGAACGCCCACTTCGAGGGGGCTGGCGACCCCGACGGCTACCGCGACCCCGCAGCGATGGACGCCTTCTGGACGGCGCTGACCGCCACCGGACAGGCCGTCGAGCGCGAGGGAAAGACCGTCGTCCGCGCACCCAACGGCACGCTCGCAGACATGAGCGCCGCTGCGGACGGCGACCCGCCGTACGACCCCGCCGACGTCGACGCGCCGGCGCTGGTCGCCCGCGGATCGCTCGACGACAGCGCCACTCGCGCCGACGCGCTGGGCGTCTACGACGCGCTCGGTGCCCGCGAGGACCGCAGGGAGTACGCCGAGGTCGCCGGCGGGAGCCACTTCCTCCCCGTCGAGCGGCGCCGGGGGGCGCTGTTCGACGCGGTCGCGGGCTTTCACGACCGCTGCGAGTGAACCTGAACCGGTCCCGGACCGGAGCCTCCGGAGTCCGTGCCGCTCCCCGATCGTCGCCCGCGGCTCACCGCGGACCCGCTCACCCGTAGTCGCTGCCGACGACCTCTCGGATCCGCTCGGCGGTGACTTCCCCGACGCCCTCCACGTCGAGCAGGTCCTCCTCGCCGGCGGTCATCACCCCCTCGACGCTCCCGAACGCCTCCAGCAGCGACCGGGCGGTCACCGGGCCGATGTCGGCGATGGAACTGACGACGTACTCCTGTTGCTCGGGGAGCGTCTTGGCGGCCTTCTCGCCGTGGACCGACACCTCGCGGTCGCTCGTCTCCTGCTCGCGGCGGGCGACGGTCTCGAGCAGGTCGGCGGTGTCGTCCTCGCCGTCGGTGCGCAACACGGAGGCGCCGAAGTCGACCGCCAGCGCGGCCAGCGCGCCCCGGATCGCGTTGGGGTGGACGTTGCGGGACTCGTAGAGGCGCTCGCCCTCGATGATCACGACCGGCCGGGCGTAGTGACGCGCCGCGTCGCCGACCTGCTCGAACAGCGAGCGGTCGCCGCCGACCAGCGTGTCCAGGAAGTCCTCGACGGACTTGCGCTCGACGACGACCCGATCCGAGAGGACGTAGTCGCCGACCGCGAGCGTCTCTAAGCGCGTCTCGATCTCTTCCCGGGTCGAGAGGTCGCGGGCGATGGTCGCGTCGAGTTCCCGCTGGTCGGCGACCACCTCGACCGCGCTCCCGTCGGCGCCCGCCGTCGCGACGGTCCCCTCGGGTTCGGACCCGGTACCGGACTCCGACTCGGAACGAGCGTTCTCTGCGTCCGGCCCCTCCTCCGGGGCGAACGCGTCTAGTCCCGACTGGCCGTCGTCCGCCCCCGTCCCCGCCCCGGCGCGTTCGGATCCGCGCCCGGCGGCCGCCCCGCTCTCGCCGTCCCCGGGGGCTGCGGAGTCGCAGTCGCAGTCGCGCTCGCGCTCCCGGTCGCGGCGGCCCTCCTCAGTCTCGTCGTAGGCGCCCAGCGACTCCTGGTCGCCGGCGCCGAGTTCGTCGTTGACCTCGTCGACGGCGCCTTTCAGTTCCCGGAGTTCCTCCTCCATGCGCTTCTGCTCGCGGCGGGCGATCCAGAAGTACGCCTCGTCGCGGGTGTCCTCGGCCAGCAGGACGTGGACCTTCCCCTCGGTCTGGCGGCCGGTCCGACCCTTCCGCTGGATGGCCCGGATCCCCTTGGGCACCGGCTCGTAGAACAACACGAGGTCGACCTCCGGGACGTCCAGGCCCTCCTCGGCGACGCTGGTAGAGACCAGCACCTCGAACTCGCCGTCCCGGAACGCCTCGAGGGCGGCCTGCTGTTCGGTCTGGGTCATCCCGTCGGAGCCCTCCTTGTCGCCCTGGCCGACGAACTTCCGGGCCTCGAAGTGCTCGCCGAGGAACTCCGTCAGCGTCTCGGCGGTGTCCCGGGACTCGGTGAACACGATGACCCGCTCGCCGCCCTCGATGCCCAGCGTCTGGGCCAGCAGGATCCGCGTCCGGCGGAACTTCGGGTGGAGGTCGTCGTAGGCCTCCGCGCGGCGCATCGCCTCCTGGACGCGGGGCTCGGAGACGAACCGCTGGGCGGCCTTCGAGGCGCCCGAGGAGCGGGCGGCGTTGCGCTGTCGCTCGAAGTAGCGCCGCAGCGACTCGACGGACTGCGTCTCGACGAGTTCGACCGCGCGCCGCAGCTTCATGATCTCGGCGTGGGCGGACATCCCCTGGTACCCGTCGGCGTTGTCGGCGTTGATCATCCGCTGGAGCTTCCCCCGGATCTCGTTGAGGTCCCGTTGGGACATCTGGGGGTCCGTGGAGCCGGTCACGTCGATCTCCTTGAGCGCCGCCAGGCGCTCCTCGATCACCTCGTTGAGCGCGTCCCGGATCTCGATGACCGTCTCGGGGAGTTCCACCCGCTCCCACTCGACGTCCGTCCGGTGGGTGTACTCCCCGACGTCGGCGTCGCGCTCGGTCATCACCTCGACGGCGTCGAGCCCGAGGTTCTCACAGACCGTCAGGATCTCCTCCTCGTCGCCCCCGGGAGAGGCGCTCATCCCCGTCACGAGCGGGTCGGCGGCGTCGTCGTGGTACCGCTCGGCGATGTAGTTGTACGCGTAGTCGCCGGTCGCGCGGTGGCACTCGTCGAAGGTGCAGTGGGTGACCTCGCGCAGCGACACCCGGTTGCCCACGAGGTCGTTCTCGACGACCTGAGGGGTGGCAACGACCACGCGGGCGGACTCCCAGAGGTCCGCGCGGTCGTCCGGGCGGACCTCGCCGGTGAACACGACCACCTCGTCGTCGGGGGTCTCGAGGGCCTCGCGGTAGAACTCGGCGTGCTGCTGGACCAGCGGCTTCGTCGGCGCGAGCAGCAGCGACTTCCCGCCGACCTCGTGGAGCCGTCGGGCGGTCACCAGCAGGCTGACGGCGGTCTTGCCCAGGCCCGTCGGCAGGCAGACCAGCGTGTGGCCGGCCAGCGCGCGCTCGGCGAGTTCGACCTGGTACTCCCGGCGCTGGAGGTGACCGGGGGTCACCAACGGCTCCTCGACGGTCTCTCCCTCGCCGCCGCCCTCGCCGGTGGCTGCCATGTGTCGCCGATATCCGGTCCGGCGGGATTAAGCGTTCGCGTACCGCGGCGGAAGTGAACCGTCGGTCCCGGCCGGACTCGTCGGCTCGCCCCCTCGTGGTCCAGCGCGGTCGGGTTCAGGCGACCGTGTCGGGGTCGGTCTTGTGGTCCTCCGCCGGGCGGCCGCCGACGGGCAGGCGCGCGCGGCCAGTTCGTCGTGGTACGCCATCAGCGTCGTCCCGAGGACGCTCGTGGCGAGCACGTACCCGACCGCGAACGCGGGGATCACCTCCGAGAGGACCGGGCTCGCCTCTCCGGCGACCATCGCGGCGATGATCAGCGAGAACTCCCCCCGGGCCGCGATGCCACAGCCCACCCGCACGGAACGGCGGGCGTCGAGGTCGTAGAGCCGCCCCGTCAGGTAGCCCGTGAACAGCTTCGTCGGGGTGATGACGACCACAGGCGAAGGCGTCCCGCAGCGGCGCCAGATGCCCCTCGGGCTGGTGGACGTGGCCCGTGCTCGAGAAGCCCATCCCGACGAAGAACGCGGCGACGGCCTCGCTGATCCCGAGCGCGAACGCCGCACCGGCGACCAGCGTCGCGGCCGCGACCGCCCGGAGGACGAACAGCTCGTTGGAGTCGACCGCGAGGTACCGCTCGAACAGCGCCCCGCCGTAGTAGACGCCGGCGAGCAACACCGCCAGGAAGGCGGCGGCGATCCCGACCCCCCGCAGCGCCGTTCCCAGGTCGCCGCTCCCGAGGACGGCTGCGGACAGCACCGCCAGGTAGATCGCGATGGCGATGTCCTCGAAGACGAGCGTCCCCAGCATTGGCTCCGATTCGCTGTTGGCGATCCAGCCGAGACCGATCAGGCTCTCGGTGATGGTGGCGTCCGAGGAGATGTAGACGATCCCCCCGAGGACGAACGCCTCGACGGTCGACCAGCCGATCGCGATCCCGAGGAGGAAGCCGGCGGCGAAGTTGACCGCGAGATCCAGCCCGCCGGCTTTCAGCAGGCGGTCGCCGCTCTCCAGCAGCCGGTCGATGCTGAACTCCAGCCCGAGGAAGAAGAGCAGGGAGACGACCCCCAGTTCCGCGAGGACGGTGACGAACTCGCCGTCGGCGATCGCGGGCAGCCCGAGGTCGCCGGCGACGTGCGGGCCGACCAGCCGCCCGCGACGATGTAGAAGGGGATCACCGACTGGCCCAGCGCCCGCGCGGCCGCGCTGGCGAGCGCTACGGCCGCGAACATCGCTCCGACCGCCAGCAGCGTCGTCTCGGACATCTATCGGGCGTCTCCGCCCCCGTCCTCGATCATCAGCGTGTCGCCCGCCCGGATCGCCTCGCCGGGGTCGGGCTGGCCGGGCCCGCCCGTCGCCTCACAGCAGCGCCGATCCGACGACGATGCCGGTGGCCGCCGCGGGCGGGATGGTGAGGTTGTCGTCGATCACGTACCCCCGGATCACGGGCTTGGCTCCGTCGGCCAGCGTCGCCGCCGCGGCGCCCAGCACGGCGGGCGCCGGGGCGACGAAAGGCAGCGCCAGCAGGAGACAGACTCCGAACGTCGCCGCGAGCACCGGCCACCCCTTGACCGCCCGGAGCTCCCCCGACCCGAGCAGGCCGCTGATCGGGTCTGCGATGGCCAGCATGAGCATCGCCGGCACGGCCGCCCGGGGCTCGAACAGCCAGGCCACGCCCGTCATCGAGAGCATGTACAGCGCGTACCCCGCGAGGTTGTCCTGCTCGTACTCCCGGGTGAGCGTGTCGTAGATCCGCCACTCCAGGGCCCCCGAGAGCCGCAGCGCCTCGAGGACGAGCGCGACCGCCGCGCTCGCGACCCACAGCCACCGCACCGTCGGCCAGTCGACGATCCCGAGGACGTATCCCAGCGGGATCGCCGCGCCCGTCGCGTGGACGAGGCGGCGCTTGACCTCGGAGGCGAGGCGCATCTCAGTCGACTCCTGCCCCGGCCCCGCCGTCGACGGGGTCGCCGACGTCGGCGAACTCGGTCCCGCCGCCGGCCCGGAGCGCGGCGATCCGGCCGGGCAGTTCGTCGATCGGGACCCGCACCTGCGCCGTCGAGTCCCGGTCCCGGAGCGTGACGGTGTCGTCTTCCAGGCTGTCGTAGTCGACGGTGACGCAGTAGGGGGTGCCGATCTCGTCCTGTCGGCGGTAGCGCCGCCCGATCGCCCCCGAGTCGTCGTAGGTGACCGACAGGCCCGCGGCCCGGAGGTCATCTGCGACCTCTCGGGCCCGGTCGCCGAGGCCGTCCTTGTCCATCAGCGGGAAGACGCCGACGGTCGTCGGCGCGAGTTCCGGCGGGAGTTCGAGGTACGAGCGCCGCTCGCCGTCGACCTCGTCCTCGCGGTAGGCGTGTTCGAGGACGGTGTACACCAGCCGGCCGACGCCGAAGGAGGGCTCGACGACGTGGGGGGTGACGTGCTCGCCGGACTCGGTCACCTCCTCGACGCCGAAGCCGGTCTTCTCGACGGGGACGACGTAGGGCTCGCCGCCGACCTCGACGGTCACGTCCTCGCCGCCGAACGCGTCCGGGGCCTCGGCGGCGAGGTCTTCGAGCGCGTCGGCGACGTCGGCGGCCGCGCCGGCGAACTCGGGACCGAGGTAGCTCATGTCCGGGTCGACGGTCGCCCGCTCGACGGTCACCGGTTCGTCGTACTGCCGGAAGACGGTGAACTCCTCGTCGCTGTGCTCGGCGTGCTTCGAGAGGTCGTAGTCGCCCCGGTAGGCGAAGCCCGTCACCTCTACCCAGTTGCCGTCGATCTCCGTCTCGGCGTCCCAGCAGTCGCTGGCGTAGTGGGCGAGTTCGCCCGAGAGGTGCTGGCGGAACCGGAACCGGTCCATGTCGACGCCGATCCGCTCGTACCACCGCGTGGCGACGCCGAGGTAGTAGGCCACCCACTCGCTGGTGATGACGTTCTCGGCGACCGCCTCGCGGACGGTCAGGACCTCGACGCTGCCCTCCTCGCGCTCCTGGTCGGGGGCGGCGTACAGCGGCAGTTCGACGTCGGCGACCCGCTCGAGGTCGGGGTCGTCGCGCTCGGGGTCGACGAAGTGCTCGAGTTCGGCCTGCGTGAACTCCCGGACCCGGACCAGCGCGCGCCGCGGGGAGATCTCGTTGCGGTAGGCGCGGCCGATCTGCGCGACGCCGAAGGGCAACTGCCCGCGGGCGTACTCCTTCAGCCGCGGGAACTCCGCGAAGATGCCCTGGGCGGTCTCGGGGCGGAGGTAGCCCGGCGAGGACGTGCCCGGCCCGATGTTCGTGCCGAACATGAGGTTGAACTCGGAGACGGGGACGTCAGCCAGCGCCGTCCCGCAGGTCGGACACCGCAGGTCGCGCTCGGCGATCAGCGCCTCCACCTCGTCGGTCGGGATCGACTCGGCCTCCTCGATGTCGGTGGCGTCCTCGACGAGGTGGTCGGCCCGGTGGCTCTCGCCGCACTCCGGGCACTCGACGATCATGTCGTCGAAGCCGTCGAGGTGGCCCGACGCCTCGAAGACCGCCTCGGGCATCACCGTCGGCGCGTCGATCTCGACGTGGCCCTCCCGGGTGACGAAGCGGTCGCGCCAGGCGTCCTCGAGGTTGCGCTTCAGCGACGCGCCCTGGGGACCGTAGACGTAGAAGCCGGCGACGCCGCCGTAGGCGCCGTTGGCCTGGAAGAAGAAGCCCCGGCGCTTGGCCAGTTCCACGAGGTCGAGGTCGAGGTCGGAGTCCGCGTCGTCCGCGCTCGCGTCGTCGGCAGTCATAGCGCCTTCAGGAGGTCCATGTCCCGGACGACGCCCGTGAGGTCGCCGCCGGTGACCATCGGGAGCTGCTCGATGTCGTTCGAGAGCATCGCCCGGGCCGCGTCCTGTGCGGTCTTGGTCTTCGAGACCGTCACCACGTCCTCGGTCATGTAGTCGGCGACGACTCCCTCGGGGAACTCGACGTTCCGGGTGGGGACGTAGCGGTTGCCGACGGCCTTGATCCCCTCCCACTTCCAGTCGTCGTCCTCGTCGGCGACGGCCTCGCCGGTCTCGTCTTCCCCCTCGACGACCTCGGCGACCTCGATCAGGTCGGCGTCGGTGAAGATGCCGCTCACCTCGGCCCCGTCATCGAGCACCATCCCGTAGGGGACGTCCGCGAAGGAGAGTTCGCGCTCGGCGACCCGCAGCGGCGCGCCGGCGTAGAGGGTGTTGATGGCCCGGGTCGCCAGCTCGCCGACCCGCGTGTCGCCGTCGGCGTCGCCCTCCGCGATGGCGGGGACGACGTCGGTGATCGTGACGATCCCCTCGAGGCGGTCGCCGTCGACGACAGGGATCCGCCGGGCCCCGGTCTCGCGCATCAGCGTCGACAGCTTCTCGAGGCTCGCGTCGGCGCTCGTCGTCGGCCCCTCCTCGAGGAGCAGGGCCAACTGGTCCTCGTCGGGGTTCTCGATCAGCGCCTCCCGGGAGACGAGCCCGCGGAAGACCTCCTCGCCGTCCCCGTCCTTGACGACGGCGACCGAGGAGAACTCGCCCGTCCGGAGGTGCTCCAGCGCGTCGTCGCGGCTGCCGGGCAGCGACACCGTCACGACCGACTCGCGCGGCGTCATGGCGTCGGCGACGTTCATACGTCTTGGACTCCGCGCGCCTACAAAGGCCTTACACATCCGGTCGATCGGATCGCGGGTCGGCCGAGCGACCTGCCGCGGGTCGGTCGGCGGTCCGGGGGTTCCCCTACTCCGGGCCGCCCCCGCCGTCGCCCTCTCGGTCGCCGCCGACGCGCGCCTCCGCGTTCGGGAAGAACAGCGACGGGTCCTCGTGGCGGAAGCTCGCGACCGTCGTCCCGTCCAGCGTCTGGACGTGGGTGTAGACCGCGTCGCGCTCGACGGCCGCCCGCAGCAGCCCCTCGACGTAGGTCAGCTCGTAGCTCCCGGCGAGGAGCAGCGCGGTCTCCGTGTCGTCGTCGAACAGGACCGTCACCTGGAAGACGTCGTTGCCGACCTCCTTGCGGAAGACCTCGTAGCGGCCGAACGCGTCGAGTTCGCGGCCCGCTCCCCCCGAGGCGTCGAGGGCGTCTCCCCCGGCGGCCCGCGAGAGGGCGTCGCGGACGTCCTCGGCGACGTTGCCCGGCACGACGTGGACCAGCCCGTAGCGGCCTTCCGGCCCCGCGTCGGGGGGCTCGGGGGCGGTGTGGTCGGCCCCGGCGGTCGTCACCGCCCAGCCGTCGGCGTCGAGTTCCTCGGCGATCGCGCGCATCTCGTCGATGGTGCGCTGCCAGGCGTCGCGCTTGGCGTCGGCCGTGGCCGCGATGCGGTCGGCGTAGTCGGCGTCGTCGCCGGCTTCGGGCATACCCGCCCGTCGACCGCTGGCCGGGTAAAGCCTGTCGCCGTCCGGATCAGCGTCCGCGGACCGCGCCCGGCGGCGCGAGCGCCCCGGTCCCGGTCACGGGCCGACGGCGATCCCGAAGACCCGCTCCATCAGGTAGGAGGTCGCGAGCGCGAGGAGGCTGGCCAGGAACAGCCGGACCGCGTCCGATAGGCGGTCGCCCGGCGGGACGCGGTAGCGGGCGGGGAGCGCCCGCTGGACGGCCGCCTGGAACGACGACTCCCCCCGGCGGTCGACGGGGAGGAACGCGCGGCCGCCGTCGCTGTCGGGCGGACTCGGCCGGAGCTTGAACGTCGCGACCCCGAACAGCAGGATCCCGACGACGAAGAGGCCGTACTTGACGCCGACGAGGCCGGCCCCGGCCGCGAGGCTCGCGACGCCCGAGAGCGCTCCGACGACCGCCGTGACGCCGCGGTCGTAGTCGCGGTCGCCGTCCCCATCCCCGTCGGGGCCGCCCCGGGTGCCGGCCATCTACAGCAGCCGATCGAACACCGGTCCCGGGGGTTCGTACTCCTCCCGGTGGCGGTGACAGTAGCTCGTCCGCCCGGTGGGGCTGACGCGGTAGTGCTCGGGGCGCTCGGCGTCGCAGACGCTCCCGAACTCCTCGCGGAGCCGCTCCCGGGCGCGGTCCTCGTCGCCCTCGCGGACGTCCCCGACGGCCGCCTCGACGGTCTCGGCCATCGACGGCGGCAGGTCGACGCCGCCGTACCGGTCGCGCAGCCGTCGGCGGGCGCGGCCGGCCTCGCCGTCCCCCGCGTCAGCGATGAACCGGTCGACCGCCGCGTCCACGTCCGACCGGTCGGCGCCGGCCGTCTCCAGGGCCTCGACCAGGTGCTCTCGCGCGCGGTCCTCTCGGCCGTTCCGGACGGCCTCGGCGGCCCGGTCGACGGCCGCCTCGGCCTCCTCCGGGAGGCGGTAGTCGAAGACCTCGCGGCGCACCTCGTCGATGTCCGAGAAGCGCGTCTCCATGCCCAGCACCTCCCGGGCGCGCTCGGTGAGGCTCTTCTCGGCGCGCTCGCGCTCCCGGAGCACCTCCCGGAGCACCTCGACGGCCTCCCAGGCCTCGTCGTCGGCGCCCTCGTACTCCTCCGGGCGGATCTTCACCGGGCAGCGGGTGGTGAACGGACAGCCGGCGGGCGGGTCCCGCGGGCTGGGGGGCGTCCCCCGGAGGGTCACCCGATCGCGCTCGGCCGTGGGGTCGGTGTCGGGGATCGCCGACAGCAGCGAGTAGGTGTAGGGGTTCTCCGGGTTCTCGAACAGTTCCTCGGTCTCGCCGATCTCCATGACGTTCCCGAGGTACATGACGGCGACGCGGTCGCAGATGTGCCGCACCACCGAGAGGTCGTGGGCGATGAAGAGGTAGGTCAGCCCGAACTCCTCCTGGAGGTCCTCGAGCAGGTTGAGGATCTTCGCCTGCACGGACACGTCCAGCGCGCTCACCGGTTCGTCGAGGACGACGAACTTCGGCTCCAGCGCGAGCGCGCGGGCGATGCCGATCCGCTGGCGCTGGCCCCCGGAGAACTGGTGGGGGTACCGGAAGTAGTGCTCCTCGCGCAGGCCGACCGTCCACAGCAGTTCCCGCACCCGCGCGCGCCGGAGGCGCCTCTTCTTGACGCCGACGTCGACGGGCACCGCCTCCCGCACGCGCACCGAGGGCTCGCCGCGCACGTCGACGACGAGGTCGGGCGACTCGCGGTCGGTCGCCTCCCCGTCGCCGGTCACCCGGACGTCCTTCGTCGCGCCCTCGACGCCGACGTCCAGCCGCGGCCAGTCGTGGACGTTCAGCGGCTCCTGGACGATCTCGCCGACGGTCATCCGGTCGTTGAGGCTCGACTCCGGGTCCTGGAAGACGATCTGGGCGTCGCGGCGCCAGCGCTTCAGCCGCGATCCCGAGAGGGTCGTGATGTCCTCGCCGTCGAACCGAACCTCGCCCGCGGTCGCCTGCTCGAGGCGCACGAGCGTCCGCCCCAGCGTCGTCTTCCCGCACCCGGACTCCCCGACCAGCCCCAGGGTCTCGCCGCGCTCGATCGCGAAGTCGACGCCGTCGACGGCCCTCACCGGTTCGTCGCCGAACAGCCCGTCGCCCTCGTAGTAGGTCTTCAGGCCGTCGACCTCGACCAGCGGCTCGCCGCCGCTGTCGTCGTCCGTTCGCCGGTCGTCTCGCAGTAGCTCCTCGCTCTCACTCATCGTCGGTCACCTCGCCCTCCGCGCCGCTCCGCCTGGCGTCGCCGCTGGCGTCCGGATCGACCCCGGTGCGCTCGTCGGGATCCAAGTCCGCGTCGACGGTCCGGATCGTCCCGCCCCCGCCCTCGGCCTGGTGGTAGGCGACGGCGTCCCCGCGGGCCATGTCCTCGGGGTACAGCAGGCAGGCGGCGGTGTGGTCGGCCTCGGTGTCGCTCCCCGCGACGTCCACGTTCTCCGGGTGGACGGCCTCGCAGGCGTCGAACGCCTCCGGACACCGGGGGACGAACCGGCAGTAGGTCGGCTCCTCGTTCGGCGTCGGCACCTCGCCTTCGATGGTCCGCAGGCGGTCGGCGCCGGCGTTCCGCCCGGGGATGGACTCCAGCAGCCCCCGCGTGTAGGGGTGTTTCGGCGCGCCGAACAGCACCTCGACGGGCGCGCTCTCGACGAACTCGCCGGCGTACATCACGTTCACCCGGTCGGTGATCTCCGCGATCACGCCCATGTCGTGGGTGATGAACACGACCGACAGCCCCCACTCCTCCTGGAGGTCCTCGAGCAACTCGAGGATCTGGGCCTGGATGGTGACGTCCAGCGCCGTCGTCGGCTCGTCGCAGATCAGCAGCTCCGGCTGGCAGGCCAGCGCCATCGCGATGACGGCCCGCTGGCGCATCCCGCCGGAGAACTGGTGGGGGTACTCGTCGACCCGCCGGCGGGCGTCCGGGATCGAGACGGCCTCCAGCAGGTCCACCGCCTCCTCGGTGGCCTCGGCCCCCGTCAGCCCCTGGTGGAGGCGCAGCGCCTCCTTGATCTGGTTGCCGACGGTGTAGACCGGGTTCAGCGACGTCAGCGGGTCCTGGAAGATCATGGCGATGCCGCCGCCCCGGAGCAGCCTGAGCGCGCGGTCGGGCGCGCTCGTCACCTCGACGTAGCCGCCCGACCCGTCCCGGACGACGAAGGCGTCCTCGTCGACGACCCCGAGGGTCGCGGCGTACCCGCCGTCGATGAGATCCCGCATGTCGACGGCGCCGCTCTCGACCAGCGTCGCCGCGCCCTCGCCGGCGTGTTCCTCGCCGGCGAGTTCCCGGGCGGTCACCCCCCGGTCGAGGAGGCGCTCGACGAGGGCGACGGGGTCCTCGCGCCCGCGGACGTCCCGGAGGTCGACCGTCCGGCCGGGGTAGGCCCGGGCGAGGCGGTCGACCGTCCCCGCGTCGCGAAACCGGATCGAGCCGTCGACGATCCGGCCGGGCGAGTCGATCAGCCCCATGATCGAGCGGGCGGTGACCGACTTCCCGGAGCCCGACTCCCCGACGACGCCCACGGTCTCCCCCTCCCGGATGTCGAAGCTGACGCCGTCGACCGCCCGGATCGTCTCCTTGTCGGTGAAGAAGGTCGTCCGGAGGTTCTCGACGCTGAGGACGGGGTCGCGGTCGCTCTCGCTCGCGCCGGAGTCGGCGGGCGCCGCCCCGTCGCGGGCGTTCCGGCTCATCCGCCACCCCCGGCGGCCGCGGCCTCGGTGGCCGCCTCGCCGCCCTCGCTCTGGGGATCGATCGCGTCGCGGATCCCGTCGCCCAGGGCGTTGAACGCCGTCACGACGAGCACGATCAGCACGCCCGGGATCAGCGCGATGTGCCACGACTGGGTGGCGACGTACGACCGCCCGCCGGCGACCGCCCGTCCCCACTCGGGGGTCGGCGGGTTGATGCCGATCCCCAGGAACGACAGCGCCGACGTGGTGATGATGACGCCGCCGATGGTCAGCGACCCGTAGATCAGGAGGTAGCCGAGGATGTACGGCAGCATGTGCTTGCGCATGGTGGCGTCGGCCCGCTGGCCGTAACTGCGCGCGGCGTCGACCCACTCCTGCTCGGCGACCTGGAAGGCGGGGCCGCGCACCGACCGCCACAGCCCCGGCCAGTAGATGAAGCCGAACGCCAGCGCGATCAGCAACCCGCCGTTGTAGAAGGTCGCGAGCCAGTGATCGCTGAAGATCACCGAGACGAGGATCAGCAGCAGGATCGCGGGGATCGCCTGGATCGAGTCGCTCACGAGCACCACCGAGAGGTCGGCCAGCCCCTTGTAGTAGGCCGTCACCAGTCCGAAGGTCGCGGCGATGAACCCGCTGATCCCGATGGCGAGCAGGCCGATGAACAGCGACACGCGCGCGCCGTAGGCCATGAAGGTGAACAGGTCGCCCCCGGGGTTGGCCATCGTCCCGAAGGGATGGAACCGCCCGAAGTCGTCGTACTCCATCGGACCCGTGTTGTACTCGGGGTCCGACCCGCCCTGGGAGGCCGACTGGAGGTTCGCGTCGCCGACCGCGATCGACTGCACCTCGCCGCTGCCCTCCTCGAGGTACTGGATCTCGTACTCGTAGGGGCTGATCACGTTCCGCTCGTAGGTCGTCGGCGAGACCGTCGGCGCGAATAGCGCCAGGCCGACGAACAACACGACGACGACCAGTCCGAACTGCCCCCACCGGTGGCCCCGGAGCCGCCGGACGACGTCGTCGCGGGGGGTCCAGTCCGCCTGCCGGTAGTGCTCGACGAACAGCCGGTAGCCGTACCAGACCCAGTAGAGGAACCCGAAAAGGTACGCGTAGACCAGCAGGACGCGCAGTCCCCAGGCGACCGCCGGCGGGAGCCCCAGGAAGGTCCCCGCCCAGGGGCCGTCCGGGGCGACCTTGTGACCCTGGTTGGGAACCAGTTCCCGGGAGAGCAGCGTCGGGATCGACTCGGCGACGCCGCGCGCGCTCGCGAGCAGGTCGGCGACGGTTCCGCCGATCGCGGGCGCGACCGGTCCCGGTCCCGCCACGGCGCCGGCGACCGCCGCCACGGCCCCGGCGACCGCCGCGAGCAGGTCGACGGCGACCGTCGCGACGGCCCCGAACTCCGCGAGCACGAACAGCGCGACCCCGGCGACCCACAGCGCCGCGGGTCGGGGGTTCGCAGCGATCCGGTCGCCCAGCGGTACCTCGTCGGTGTGTGTCTGTCGTTCGCTCATGTCACTCGTACCCGATCCGCGGATCGATCACGGTGTACAGGAAGTCCTGCAGGATGTTGATGCTCAGCGTGAACAGCACGAAGATGAAGATCAGCGACCCGGCCAGCGGGAGGTCGCCCTGGATCGCGGCGTCGAAGAACAGCTTCCCGAGCCCGTTGATCCCGAAGACCGTCTCGACGATGACCGACCCGCCGATCAGGATGAACGCCTCGGCGGTGATCACCGGCACTAGCGGGATGAGGGCGTTGCGGAAGACGTGCTTCCAGACGATGATCCCCGCGGGCACTCCCTTCGCGCGGGCCGTCTCGACGTAGTTCGAGTTGATCGTCTCCAGGACGGCGGTCCGACCGATGCGCATCTCGTTGCCCATCGAGGCCGACCCGAGCACGAGCGCCGCCGGCAGGACCCACTTGACGTTCCGGAGGTAGCCGTCGACGGTGCCGACGTCCTGTAGCGGCGGCGCGGTGACGACGTTGACCTCGATGCCGAGCCACGTCGCCCAGTCGAAGGCGCCGCCGGTGAGCTGGTTCGACTGGACGAGCAGGGCGATCAGGATGATTCCGAGCCAGAAGTTCGGCATCGCCCGCCAGACGATCCCGCCGAACGAGGCGGCGTAGTCCGAGGGGGTGTTGGGGTTCAGGCCGGCGTAGAACCCCAGCGGGATCCCGACCAGGATCGCGACCAGCACCGACCAGAACCCCAGCCAGAGCGTCCGGGGGGCCCGGCTGGCGATCAGCTCCGTTACCGACGTCCCCCGGCTGATGACCCACGACTGTCCGAGGTCGAAGACTAGGAGGCTCGTCATGAAGTCGACGTACTGCTTCCAGAGGGGGATCGGGTTCCCCTGGGCGTCGATGAGGCCGATGCTGCGGGCGACCGCGCGCCTGTACTGGGGGTCGTTCTGGGTCCCGACGATGGCGGAGACCGGATCGGTCGGCCCGACCCGCAGGATCAGGAAGACGATCGACATCGCGAACAGTAAGACGGGGACCGTGAGCACGAGCCGTCGGAGGAAGTAGCTCCACCGGCTCATCGATCACTCCCGCTTCCGTGGCGCGGGCGGCCCCGCTCGCCGCCGTGGTCGGCGTCTGTCATAGTAGGCTTGGCGCTGAATTTTTCGTTGCGGCAATTATGGCTTTCGTCTCCCGGTACGCTGGCCGCTCGCCGATCAGTCGAGAGAACGGCTGACGAGCGGGATTAGCTGTCGCTTCCGCTCTCGTTCCCGGGCGGCGTGCCCGTGACTGTCCCGCGGCCCTCCTGTTCCTTCCAGAAGGTGTTGTACTTCTGCCGGGACGGCCCCATCGCGCCGAACTCGGGCGCGTGGAGGTACTTGTAGCTGAACCGCTCGGTGGCCCCGTGGAAGGCGTTGATCAGGACGGCGTCCTCCCAGTTGGCCTCCTCCATCTGGACGTAGGCGTCGGCGCGGGCCTGCTGGGCCTCGTCGGTCGGCTCGGGGTTGTCCTGGATGGTCTGCCAGGCCTCGGCGGCCTGCTGGGAGGCCTCAGTCTCCTCCTCGCGACCCCAGTTGGTGTAGGTCAGCACGCCCGTCTCGCCGGTGTACGTGTTCGAGGGGTTGATGAGCTGGAGGAAGTTGTCCGGCGCCGGCCAGTCGGCGATCCAGCCCAGCGTGTACGCATCGAGGTCGCCGCTCTTCCCGCGCTCGAGCAGCGTGGAGAACTGCGCCGACTCGATGCTCACGTCGACGTGGGCCGACCCGAGCTTCTGGCTGAGGATCTGGGCGATCTCGCTCCAGACCTGGGACTCGTAGTGGGTGAACTGGAGTTCGAAGGTGTTGTCCTCGCCGTAGCCGGCCTCCTCCATGACCTGCCGGGCGGACTCGACGTCGGAGCCCGTCCCGTAGGGGTAGGCCTCCTCGACGTGGCTGTCGTACTCGCTGCCCTCGCCGGGGTAGATCAGCGGCGGCGTGAGGTGGTAGGCCGGCTGCTGGCGGTCCTTGAACACCTGCGTCGAGAGGCTCTCCTGGTTGGTCGCGTACGCGACCGCCTGCCGGACCGGCTTGGGCACCTTCGCGGTGTTGAACGCGAAGTAGTACGTCGACACCTCGGGCACCTTCAGGTAGTCGACGGTCTCGCCGTTGGCCTGGAAGGGCCCGTACTCGCCGACCGTCCGGCCGACGTCGTCGGTCTCGGTGTTCTTGACCTTGTTCCGGGAGTACTTCGCCGTCGGCACCTCGAACGTGTCGACGTTCTGCTCCATCGCGTACTGGAACCGCGCCTCGTCGTCCTCGATGACCTGCCAGTGGACGTTCTCGACGTAGGCCGTCTCGCCGTGGTAGTCGTCGTAGCGGGTCGCGTCGGCGGAGGTCCCCGTCTCCCAGTTGTCGAACTCGAAGGGACCGGCGCCGACGGGGTTGTTCTGCGCGAAGTCGGTGTACTCCTGGGTAGGCTGGACCTCGCCGTCCTGCTGGTCGTACTCGCTCTGGATATCGCCCGCCACGGCCCCCTCCGGGACCGCCGCGAACGACGAGTACGCCAGCATCTGCAGCGAGGCGTGGAACGGCTCCTGGAGGGTGATCGTCAGCGTCGAATCGTCCTCGGCCTCGACGGCCAGCGAGTCGGCGACGTAGTTGCCGTCCCCGTCGGTCTCGTGGGCGACGCCCAGCGAGTCGAGGATGAAGTACGACCGCACGGAGTGTGGCGAGCGGGCCAGCCGCTCGAAGGAGGAGACGAAGTCCCCCGCGGTGACCTGGTCGCCGTTGTGGAAGGTCGCGTCCTTCAGCGAGAAGGTGTACTCGGTGAAGTCGTCGCTGCGCTGGTAGTCCTCGGCGAGGAGCTGCTCGACGCTGGTCTCGCCGTTGGGGTAGTTCATCAGGCCGTCGAAGACCTGCTGGACGACCTGCCCGGAGGCCGTGTCGCCGGCCGCGACCGGGTCGAAGGTCGTGATCGTCGAGTTGATCTTCCGGTAGGTGCCGCCCTCCTGAGGATCGCCGCCGTCGCCGCCGCTGCCGCCGCCGCTTCCGTTCCCCGAGCCGTTACCGGACCCGTCGCCGCCGTCACCGCCGTCGCCGCCCATACAGCCCGCTAGCGCGGCCGCGCCGGCCGCGCCGCCGGTCGCTTCCAGGAAGCGCCGGCGGGTGCAATCGTTACTGTCTGTCATTCCACCCCTCCGTATTCGACAGCTGTTGATAAGACTGCTGTTCGCGCCTCGCTGTCGCCCCGCACGGTCGATCCGCGATCAGTTGCACTCCTAAATGACATACGTCCACACGGGGAAACGAACTCCTCGCGACGACTTAGTACCGCTATTGGGTGAAACGCGCGTTTCACTCACGACCTTTCGCGTTTCGACACGTTTATGACTGGGTGACAGGTAGTGACACAGCATGACGGCCGATCCGGCGACGGCTGATCCCGACGGCGACTGCGAGGTGATGGCTGCGGTCGACGGTTCCGAGGACCGCTTCGTGATCGCCGAACTCTGCCGCGACGAAGCCTGGCTCTCGGCCTCTCTCGGGGACGCCGTGACCGTCCGGGACCATCGGTAGTGAGAAGGCTGATTACGCGGTAACGACTTGCCCACCCAATGCCCACCCCCGGTACCTGGAAGCGCGACTTCGCGAGCGGCCTCATCGTCCTCGGTCCGCTGCTCGTCACGCTGTACATCATCCGGTGGTTCTTCGTCCGCCTCGCGGATCTGACGCTGTTCGGCATCGACAACCCCTACCAGCGGGTCGCGCTCCTGCTCGTGTTCTTCACGCTGCTGGTCTTCTCGGTGGGCTACCTGATGCGGACGACCTTCGGGAACGTCATCGAGAGCGGCATCGACTCGACGATGAACCGCCTGCCGGGGCTCCGGGTGATCTACAACGCCTCCAAGATGGCAGTCGAGACCGCCGTCGCGGGGCCCGAGGACCTCCAGACGCCGGTCAAACTCGAACCGTGGCCGGGAATGCGCATGACAGCGTTCAAGACCGGCAAGACGACCACGGACGGCCGCGACGTGCTCTTTCTCCCGACCGCGCCCAACATCACGACGGGGTTCGTCATCGAGGTCGACCCCGACGAGTACACCCCGACCGACGAGACCGTCGAGACGGCGCTCACGCGCATCCTCAGCGCCGGCTTCGGCGAGTCGGGCGACCGCGGGATCCCGATCGACGTCACCGAGGAACCCGACGACGGCCGCGCGTACGCCGACTCCGACTGACACTGCCCCGACGCCGTCGATCGCCCCGCCCGGGAGCCCCGAATCGCTATCCGCCCGCGACCGCCCGCAGCGCGAACGCCAGGTTCTCCCTGCGTTCCGCCACCCGCCGCGAGAAGTAGGCCAGCCACTTCCGGCCGAACGGCGCGTACTGGTAGACGTCGTAGTCCTCGGCCAGTTCGAACTGGAGGTCCTCGCGGACGCCCATCAGCATCTGGATCTCGAAGTCGGTGCCGTGGGTCTCGTGGTGGTCGATCGCCGCCTCGATCAGCGCCCGGTCGTGAGTCCCCACCGCGACCGTTCCGTCGTACTCCCGGAAGAGGAACTCGAGGTGCTCGCGGTAGGCCTCGTCGACCCGGTCGCGGTCGCGGTAGCCCCCGCCCTCGGGGGGCGTGTAGGCGCCTTTCACCAGCCGGAGCTTCCCGGGGTAGTCGACGAGTTCGGCGAGGTCGTCGCCGGTCCGCGCGAGGTTCGCCTGCACGCACAGTCCCACCCGCGGGTACTCCGAGACCACCGCTTCGAAGGTCCGGACCGTCGGGTCGACGGTCTCGGGGTCCTCCATGTCCATCCAGACGAAGACGTCGTGTTTTCGGGCGGTCCGGACGATGTCGCGCACGTTCTCCGCGAGCACCTCTTGGCCGACTCCCAGGCCGACCTGCGAGGGCTTCACCGAGACGCAGGTCCCGAGGTCGGTCTTCCCGACGTCCTCGATCAGCCGCCGGTAGACGGCGGTGTCGGCGTCGGCCGGCGCCCG